>CACZCD010000064.1 GCA_902779565.1 uncultured bacterium
CAAGCTATGGCTCAGGGTACATCCACTCGCCCACGCGCAAGCACCGCCATGGCCCCGGTGCCAACAAGTGCATTTGGTGCGGCTCCACCTCCAATGGCTCCGGCTGCATCCACAGCCCGACCGGCAAGCATGAGAAGTGAGCCTCGGTCGCGGTCTGCCGCTTGACGATACTATCTGGGAGAGCGTTGGTCCGGCGAGGGGGATTTTTGAGACCCTTGGAGGGGAATTTTGAGACTCTTGAAAGGGAATTATGAGACCCATGAAGGGGATTTTTGAGACCCATAGAGGGGAATTATGAGACCCATGAAGGAAACGGGTTCGCTCCATGGCCGATGTGAAAACGCTCCATGACCCAAAGCGGTTTGCTTCATGACCAAAACGAAACGTTCCATGATAGCAGAAGGTGTGAGGCGTTAGTTTGTGGCGGCGGTTTTACGGAGGTTAAGCGTGGCGGGCGGGGCTTATCCGCTTGGTCAAATCAACCCACGCTTTGAACTTTTGTGCATTTGCACAGAAGATCAAAACAGACATGGCCGTAACATGTCAGAAAGCGTGTCCCACATCAAGGATCCATCGCTGCGCTGCGTTTCGTCGCGTGACGGATGGGGGAATGAGATTTCGTCCGCACCGTAGTCTAAAGTTCAAGGCTGCAACGGTCAGTTATCCATCTTTGGTTCGGCCTAATTAGTGGTGTGGTTGGATATGGTATAATTTGTGGCATTCAAAGGAGAAGAACATGAGCACGAAATGCAGATATTGCGGCAGCACGAGCTATGGCTCGGGATGCATCCATTCACCAACGCGGAAGCATGAACACCGCGACGACGAGAAGCACTGCGAATGGTGCGGCTCTTCAAGCTATGGCTCGGGGTGCATCCACTCGCCCACGCGCAAGCACCGCCATGGCCCCAGTGCCAACAAGTGCATCTGGTGCGGCTCCACCTCCAACGGCTCCGGGTGCATCCACAGCCCCACCGGCAAGCACGAGAAGTGATTCCCGGTGACAGCCTGCCGTGTGTCATTGCGCACGGAAATGTACGGTGGCAGAAGGTGCGGCCTAATTGTATAGCCCAGAAAGTTCATTTTTAATTACACGGCAGTGCCGAGATGTGGTACAATTTCTACCGCTTTCTTGGGTATAGTGCACTATGCACCGAGAGGGAGGCGGAAATTGGCAACCGCCCCGTGATGGTTTGACAGGCAGCTTCGCCCCATTGGGTACGAAGATTGTCTTAAAATAGGAGGAATGACAGTATGGAACGGATGATTAGAACTTTGCTGATGTCCTTAATGGTTGGCGTGTTCTTGCTTCTTGGAGATGAGGCGCAGAACAATGATGCCGTTCTTGATACGATTGCCCAGATGAACCACATGAATTGGGTGGTCACCAAGATCAACCACTACAACAATGCCATTGTTCTGGAGGAGGAATACAAAAAGATTTCGCCTGGCATGCTCAACCTCAACCGGATTCCCGACAAGGAGACGCTCGACAAGATAACGGCTCTTCTGGACGAGCTTCACGCCATGCGAAAGGATGAACGGGAGATTAAGTTCTGGCGAGACCATTTCGACGCGGAACGTCGGCAGAAACAACTGGAACACTGGAATTCACGTATCGGCAATGTCGTGGACAAGATGGGAAATGCGGCGGGCAATGTGGCATCGGGTGCTGCCAAGTTTGGGCCTTACGTGGCTACAGCCACGGTCGCCAAAGAAGTCGCCACCACGGCGTTTGATGAATACGTAGTCTACCAATCGTTTGCCAGCAAATTGGAGAAAGAGGCTGATAAAAAGGTCTTTGAGTTTGACACAAAGAAGCTTGACGCTGTGCATAAGCGTAATAAGGAAATGCTGCACGACCAATGGAATTTGATCCGCAAGTACAAGCTTGACGATTCTCTGCGTGTCGCGGAATCCGATTTGCTGGCGCTGATCGAGATCCTGAAAGATCCGGACCCTACGCACATCTATCCTCGCATTGAGCCGATGAAATTACGCTTCCCGTCATTTCCGGTCTATTGGTACTACCTTTCTTCTGCTGCACTGGAGGCGAATGAGTACGAGGTTGGACTTGAGGCCTGCGAGACATTTTTCAAGGTCAATCGCGGGCTGTTTCGTGATGATCCCATGGCGGGGATTGTGGCGTTGAATAAGGCAATCATGATGGAAAAGTCCGGCAACAGCAAAGACGAGGTGTATCGGTGCCTCAATGAATACCGAACGAAGACCGCCTGCAACCCTGATTGGCGCAGGGACTATGTGTGCGCCACTCTCTATGCCGCAGTCCTTGGTGATAAAAAGGCGGCGGCCCATGTTCTCAATAGGTCAATAGCCTTGCTGGAGAACAACGTCAGAAACGACCTGGGTGAGTTGAAGAAGATGACGGAGAATGGCGACGCGGCGCTATCGCACGGCGAGGCCGATTTCCCTGATGGCGATGCGCTCCTGCAATGTCGTCGACTCTTGGTTCAGATCGAAACAGGTGGAGAGGTGTCGGCGAATGCGACGGAATTGAAAAGACTGGCGCATGGTGAATTGTCGTCTACGATTGAGAAGCTGCAGTTTGTCGGCAAGTTGAGCGCCGAACAGATATTGGATGCGATCCGGGATGACGTCGAGAAGCTCTCTTTGGGAAGCGATACATCCATTCGCATGCCCGGTAAAATGACGTGGACCCAAGGCCGCATACTGGAGCGGGGCACGGAGTTGGTGGCGCGCATCCCGGTCAGATGGTTCCTGTCTGGTGCTTTTAAGGTGACAATTGGACTCATGGCCGGACAGACTCGCCGTGCGACGCTCACAGAGGAAAGAAAACTGCGTCGGGCGTTTAGCAGCGACATTATCGAGTTTCGATTCCCTGTGGAAAAGGCGGCTTTGCAGAATGTTGATTCTTTTGTGCTTGAACTGCGCCACCCGCAGTATCCTTCTGCCATGACGTTTGCCTCCGCTTCGCCATATACCGATACCGTGCCCGCCAAGATGATAGGGCTTGCCTTGCCGGGGAAATTCTCCGCAGATCGTCTGTGCGATGACCTTTATCTCTACGAGATAAAAACCTGCGGAAAGGGCTTTCGCCGTATTTGGGACAAGTCTGAGACGGCGAGGTTTGGCGGCAATGTGCCCGACGCGGAATGGGAGGCGAGGTTTTCAAAAGTTTTCAAGAATCTCAAGACGGTGAAAGATGGTACGAATCCTGTCGACATCGGGTATGTCAAGGCGTTAGAGATTGAGAAAAGCAACGTAGTGATAAGATACGAAAATGTGAGCGATCAAGCGATCAAGCCGAAAGTCAGCGTGTTCTTTCTCAATCGATATGGTTCAATCGTGGCGCGGTTTGATGATGTTTGGAGGCTCAAAAAGATCGCTGCGGGTGAGAAGGGTGAATCTGCGGTGTTCAAATTGCCTTTTGACGAAGGAGTGAAATACTTTGATGTTGAGATAGAATAGGCGGTTGCCTATAATTGGTGTCAAATGATGTGTCAGAAAGAGGGCTGCGAAACGGTTGCTGTCGGATGGCCCTAACACACGTTCCCCGCTGTTTGGTATAATACGCCCTCATGAATAACAGCAACGAAATCATTGTGATCGGCAATACGCTCCGGCTTTCTGAAAGCGAGCTGCTCTATTCCTTCGATACCTTCGATCCGGCGGACTGGACCATCGTCAAGCACGCGCCGAAATGGACGGTTGCGCGCGATTGGATCTCCGGTGGCGGACCGGATGAGCCGACCCACGGGCAGATTTTCTTCAAGACGCCCGTGAAGGGGGATGTGGTGCTTGAGTTCGATGCCCGCATCCTGCCGCCCTCCTACCACGACATCGTGTGGTTCTGGAACACGCGGTTCGGGACCGAGCCGTGGAGCGCCGGATACTTGGGATGTCTCGGCGGATGGTATGCGGATATGGCCGGCATCGAGAAGTTGCCGGACTATGTGCCGTCGGCCATCGCGCCTTCTTTCCCGACCGAGCCCGGGCGCACCTACCACATCGTTTCGGGTTCGCTTGGGCATGAGCATTTCATCGCCGTTGACGGGAAGCTTGTGACCTATTTCTCGGATCGCGCCGTTCCCGATCCGAATGAACCCGGTTATTTCGGGTTCGGGATCTTCGAGTCGCATGCCGAGTATTCGCATCTCAAGGTGTACCGTCCGCACGCCGTGCCGCGTCCGCTCGTCTATGCGCCGGGCACCAGCCGGAAATAAGATGAAGATCGATGTCATCACAGTGTTCCCCGAGATGTTTCGGGGGTTCTTCGGCGAAAGCATCTTGAAGCGCGCCGTGGCGCTAGGTGCCGCCTCGATCCGCACGGTCGATCTCCGCGATTTCTCGACAGATCGCCGCCGGACGGTCGATGACAAGCCCTATTCCGGCGGACCCGGGATGCTGATGAAGCCAGATGTCTGGTTCCAGGCGATTGAGGCGTGTCGCGGGGAGGGGACGGTGCCGATGCGAGTGGTGATGACGACGCCCTCCGGCCGCCCGTACACCCAACGTATCGCTGAAGACTTTGCGCAGGCGGAGCACCTTGTGATTCTTTGCGGCCACTACGAGGGAATCGACGAACGCGTGAAGACGCTCGTGACTGACGAAATCTCGATGGGTGATTTTGTGTTGACGGGTGGCGAGATTCCGGCGGCGGCGATTGTCGATTCCGTGGTGCGGCTTCTGCCGGGCGTTCTGGGCGGCGGCGCAGAGGCGACGGCGCGGGAGAGCTTTGGCGCGGAGGGGCTGTTGGAGGCGCCGCAGTACACGCGGCCGCCGGAGTATCGTGGTCTGAAAGTGCCAGAGGTGCTGCTCAACGGCGACCATGCCAAGACGGAAGGGTGGCGCAAACGGCAGGCGTTCGACCTGACGAGCCGTAACCGTCCCGATCTCATTGCGATGGGCGGCACCTACGCGGTAACGGGTGAGGACGGTTAAAGATCCGCGGCGGACCCGGTCGCGGCACGGGCGTTGAGACGGCGGCGAAGCGACCGCCAGTTCGGAAGGCGCGCATCCATGAGCGCCTTGAATGCGGCACCGTGGTTGTGAACCTTCAGATGGGTCAGTTCGTGGACGACCACATATTCCACGAGTTCGCGCGGTTTGAGGGCAAGCTGACGGGCATAGGTGATCTGTCTCTTCGAGAAGTGGCAGACGCCCCAAAGGGTCTTCATGCGGCGGAGCTTCCATGTGACACCCGGTTCGTTCAGCCGCGCGGTCCAGAGCGTGTGCAGTTCCGTGAGCAGCCGTTCGAGCAGAAGCACTTCCAGGTCGGAGGCCTCAATCGGCGGCGCGGCGGGTGGACGGGCGAGAACGCGCGCCCGCGCGTCCAGCACCCAATCCCATTTTGAGGCGAGGAATTCCGCGCCCTGCGCGAGCGTCGCCCACCAGTGGGGAACCATGAGCCGCACGGTGCCATCGTCAAGGATGCGAATGTTGATCCACCGTCCGCGTCGGCGCACGACCCGTACCGGCACGCCGTCAATGAAGTTCTCGCCGCTCTTGAGCATGGATGATGGCTTTGGTCGGAACATCACAGATACACGGGCGAGGCGTCGCGGTCGTGGACCTGGCTGCGGTAGAGGGACCAACCGTTGTTGAGCCAGAACGCGATGCCGCACACCCACATCGTCGGCAGCAGGAGCTCGTGGTTGCCGGAGATCTCCGCCACCATCACGATCGCCGTGAGCGGGCACCGCACCGCCGCCGCCACAAACCCCGCCATCCCCACGAGCGCGAACGCCGCCGGATGGATGCCCACGCTGCTCGGCAGGATCGACTCAAACGCAATGCCCACCGCCGCCCCTAGCGCGCCGCCGCAGACGAGCGCCGGCGCGAACACGCCGCCGGAGCCGCCCGAGCCGACGGTACACGCCGTGGCGATGGCCTTCAGCACGAAGAAGAGGAAAAATCCATGCAGTGGCCAGTGGCGCGTGACCGTCTCCGAAAGCAAGGAGGCCTCCGGCGTGGCGAAGAGATGCCGGATCACGTTGTAGCCCGGCCCCATCACGTCCGGCAGGAAGAATCCGATCGTGCCGGCGGCAACGCCGCCGATGGCCACCTTCACCCAGGAGGGAAGCTCCATGCGCGTGAAGAACGCCTCGGTGCCCCGGAAGAAGCTGATGTAGAACCGCGCGCCGAGCGTCACGACGAACGCCAGCACGATGTACGGGAAGAGACGCATCCCGTTCTCGAAGGAATAGCTTGGCATCGCAAAGAGCGGCTCCCAGCCGAGGAAGCACGCGAACACGGTGTAGGAGACGGCGCTCGCCACGAATGAGGGAAGGATCACGTCGTATTCGAGGTCGCTGGATGAGTAGAAGATCTCCGCGCCGAAGAGCGCGCCTGCGAGCGGGGCGCGAAAAAGCGCGCCGATGCCGGCGGCCAGTCCTGCCGCCATCAGGATGCGGCGCGCGCGTCCGTCAAGGCGCAGCACCGCCGCCAGAAACGAACCGCAGGCCGCCCCGATGAGCGTGATGGGGCCCTCATAGCCGGCCGACCCGCCGCTCGCGACCGTCAGCACCGAGGCGACGGACTTCACCGGCACGACCGCCGGCGGAATCACCCCGTCGTTGTGGTGGTAGGCGTAGATGGCGGAGTCCGTTCCGCGTGCATGGCGCAGCGAGGCGAACCGCTTGATCAGCAGTGAGCCGGCGACGGCGCCGAGCGCCGGCAGGAAGAAGAGTGCCCAACGGTGGGAGACGGCCAGACGCTCCACGCCGATGAACTCGTGACCGAACTCGATCAGGCGGAGGAACGCCACCGTGACAAGTCCCACCATCGCGCCAAGCGCCGCCGCACGGCCGAAGTAGCGGCCGGTACGGATCGTCATCCCGTTGCCCGAGAGGAAGAACTTCCAGATGTTTATGGCGAGTTTATTGAGCATGTCCTGCCACCTTGCCCTATCCGGCAAAATGTTACACAGTCATTTCCTGGGCGCATAGTATATCACAATGTTGTGGTATAATACGCGGCATTATGAAACCACTGAAACTCTCTCTCGTCGTGGCGGCGCTTGCGCTCGCCGGTTGCCTCTCGTTAAATGGTCCCAAGGATTCGGGCACAAGCTATGTGGCGGATGCCGTTTCGCCTTGGTTGGAGAAAGGGGAGTTCCCTGGTGCGGTGAGCATCCTCTACAAGGATGGCGTCCAGGAGACCGCCTGCATCGGCTACGCGAACTACGAGGATCGCCGCCCGATCTCGCTCGACAACGTCTATATGCAGTGTTCCCAGACGAAGGGCTTCTGCGGTGTGACCATCGCCATTCTCGTGGAGGAGGGCAAGCTCAATCTCGACGATCCCGTCTCGAAATACCTTCCCGAGTTCGGCAAGCTTTGGGTGCAGACCTCCGAGACGAACGGCACGCGGACGCTCGTGAAGGCGAAAAACGTCCTTACGGTGCGCATGGTGATGAACCACACCGGTGGATTCCCGTTTGAGCTGCCGAACGCCAAGGAGATGGGCGGCTGGTCCCGCCGCATGCCGCTCAGGAGCGTGGCCGCCACGGCGGCGTCGCAGCCGCTGCTCTTCGACCCGGGCACGCAGGTCCGCTACTCCAATGTCGGCATCGACATTGGCGCGGCGGTTGTCGAGGTGGTCTCCGGCAAGCGCTGGGAGGCGTTCCTTCAGGAGCGTGTGCTGGATCCGCTCGAGATGACGAGCTCCGGCTTCTGGCCGACGGATGAGCAGCTCGACGACAAGATCGAGATGTACGACGTGAAGGGCGGCAAGCTTGCGAAGTGGAAGAAGGAGGCGGACTGGATGCGGCGTCCGTACAACGATGATCGCGTGTTCTCTTCGGCCGGCGCAGGGCTTTGGACCACAGCGGCGGATCAGTACAAGTTCTACAAGATGCTGATGAACCTCGGCGTGGGAGACAACGGCGTGCGCATTCTCAAGGAGGAGACCGTGAAGAGCATCCTCGCGAAATCGACGCGTCCCAAGGGCATGGACGGCTATTCGCTCGGTTTGAAGGCGCCCGTGGAGGATGGAGACGACCAGTGGTTCGGCCACGGCGGCGCGTGGGGTACCAACTGCATGGTCAACTGGCACAAGCGTCAGCTCAAGCTCTGGGCGGTCCAGTTCACCGGCGGTCCGCGTCCTTGGGAGGATGCGCGCAACAAGGCGCAGGACAAGTTCTTCAACGAGACGATCGACAATTCGGGCTCTGACGCCTACACCGGTCGGTTGAAATAGAGATGAAGATCAAGCGGATACTGGATTGGCTCGCGCGGGAGCTGGAGATCGCGAAGTTCGATGACGTTTCGAACAACGGTCTCCAGATCGCCGGGCCGTCGGACGTGACGAAGGTCGCGTTCGCGGTGGACGCTTCGCTTGAATCGGTGAAAGCCGCCGCCGCATGCGGGGCGCAGCTGCTTGTGGTGCATCATGGCATCTCCTGGGGCGGCGGCATCCGCCGTCTCACGGGTGGCGTGTACAATGTGGTGAAGGCTGCGATGGAAGGGGGCGTGGCCCTTGCCGGCTACCATCTGCCGCTCGATGCGAGCCGGAAGTACGGCAACAACTATGAGCTGGCGCGCTATCTCGGACTGAAGAAGCTCAAGCCGGCGTTCCCCTATCACGGAAACATCATCGGCGTGATCGGCGTGAATCCGCAGGGCGTGAAGGTGGGCGTCTGCAGCGGCGGCGCCGGGGAGTTCGCGGAGGAGGCGAAGGAACTTGGCTGCGCACTCTACATCACGGGCGAGGCTTCGTGGGGAGAGGTGATCGCCGCCGAAAACTGCGGGATTGAGATGATCTGCGCGGGGCACTATGCGACGGAGACCTTTGGCGTGAAGGCGTTGGCCCGTGCGATCCAGTCCAAGCTCCACCTTCGCACCGAATTTCTCCCGCGTTCAACGGCCACATCCTTGTAGCGTCCTGCGCGAACAGCGGAGATCTCCTGCCCTCTGGTATTATTCTTATTAGCTTATAGAATGGGGGGCGTACTTTGGGGCGTACTAGGGGGGCGTAATTTTGATCACAAGCATCATTGAGCGTCCACGCCACAAGAGACCCATCAAAAAACGGAAGGCAAGGAAATGGCTCAAATGCAAGGTGTTGAAAGCAGAAAAGACCACACGAGGTGGTCTTTTGGGATGGTGGAGATAAGGGGAGTCGAACCCCTGACCTTCTCAATGCCATTGAGACGCTCTACCAACTGAGCTATATCCCCAAAAGAAAAACGGCGTGTAGGATATCAAAACACGGCTTTGGACGCAAGAGGTTTTTTGTTGAAAATTCCGCTTGCATGTGAAGGCGAGATTTGATATCTTCTTGGTCGGAAATTCACCAGGTCTTCTTCGGGTTACCGGAGAGGCCTTGAAACCGTGCAGACGGCGGATGTTTTTCCGGAGGCGAAGTTAACGAGCGGCCGCGATTAGTGATAATCGACTCTTCTGTTGACGAAGTGGCACGTCTCGAGGCGGAACCGAAGGGGATGCGTGAAACCGATGTGCGGGATTTTTTGAGCGACCGCTTGCGGGATGCTGATAGGGCCGACGAGAAATCGCCGACCCTATTTTTTGTTGTTAGTTTAGAGTTTAGAGTTTAGAGTTTAGAGTTGTTAGTGGTTAAGCTTCGCTCAGCCAACAACTCTCAACACACAACTCAGAACGGCATGAAGACGATGCCGTAGATCGAGGCGGGCTTGCCGTCCGCGCTCTTGAGAACATGCTTCACCACGCTGTTGTAGTAGGCGGTGTCGCCGGGCTCCAGCACGGTCGTTTCGTTGCCGTAGGTGAGGGCGACCTTGCCGCTGATGCAGATGATGAGCTCTTCGCCCTCGTGCGAGGACTGCATGGGCTGGGCGTCCGGCGCGAACTCCACGCGGAAGGGATCCATGTGGCGGTCGGGCTTGCCGATGGCGAGCGAGTAGTAGGAATAGCCGGCTTCGGTCTTGCCCGCATGCGCGACCTTCACGGCGTCCAGTTCGCCGGCGCGCGTGATGATGGGGTCGGGCTTGAACTGGTCGTCCATGAACGTGCCGAGACGCTGGCCAAGGGCGCGGGAGAGCTTCGTGAGGACGCCGAGTGCGGGGAGAACCTCGCCCTTTTCGATGGAGTTGATCACATCCTCCGAGATGCCGCTCTTCTGCGACAGGTCGTAGATGCTCATATCGAGGCGTTCGCGGTACATGCGCACGCGCTCGCCGACTTTCGTTTCCTTGGCCATTTCTGCTTCCTTTCTTGCGGAACGCTTTTGCGTTCCTGAAAAACAGGTGCGAAGTATAGCATTATCCGAGCGAGAATGCAAAAGTGCGCGCGCCGCCCCGCGCAATTTATGGTACAATACCGCCTCAAAGAAATAAGAAGATTTGATTCAAAGACAAACGAACGAATTCGAGTTGATCCATGTGCGAAACATGTGCAAAAAGTGACCTGACGCGGCTTGAAGCGGTGTTCAGGGAGTTTGAGGGCGATGAGCACGCCCTCATTTCCATCCTGCAGAAGGCGCAGGAAATCTATGGGTATCTCCCGACGGACGTGATTTATGCGGTCGCGGAGCATGTGGGCGTGAGTCCCGCCAAGGTGATGGGCGTCGCGACGTTCTACACGCAGTTCCGCCTGCAGCCGGTGGGGAAGAACCTCATTATGCTCTGCAAGGGCACCGCGTGCCACGTGAACGGCGCGGATGCGATCGCCAAGGCGCTTCAGGACGAGTTGGGCATCGGTGACGGCGAGACGACGCCCGACGGTCTTTTCTCGCTCAAGGAGGTGGCGTGCCTCGGCTGCTGCTCGCTTTCCCCGGTGATGATGATCAACGAAACGGCCTACGGTTCGCTCACACCCGACAAGGCGCGGGAGATCGTCCGGAAGATCAGGACGGAAGGAGCGGCGGCATGAGAATCGTAGTTGGAGAGGGAAGCTGCGGCATCGCGGCGGGCGCGCGCAAGGTGCGCACGGCGCTCGAAGATTTGAGCAAGAGCGGCGGCGCGCCGGTCGAGATTGGCGTGACCGGCTGCATCGGCATGTGTTATCTCGAGCCGATCATCGATCTGTATGATGGGGAACGGGGAACGGGGAACGGGGAACAGGGAACGGGGAACGGGGAACAGGGAAAGCTTATTGCGCGGCTTGTGCGCGTGCAGGAGAAGGACGCGGCGCGCATCTACAACGCCGTGGCATCCGGCGACCTTGCGGGCGTGAAGGACCTCGCGATTTCGGATGAGGACAAGGAATTCCTCGCGAAGCAGACGCGCATCGCGCTCCGGCACTGCGGGGTGATCAATCCGGAGTCCCTCGACTCGTACCGTGCGACCGATGGCTACAAGGCGATCGCCAAGATTCTCGGCAAGGGCGAAGGTACGGCGATGACGCCGGAGCAGGTGATCGAGGAGATCAAGGTCTCGGGTCTTGCCGGGCGCGGCGGTGCGGGCTTCCCCACCTGGTTCAAGTGGAACGCGGCGCGCAACGCGAAGGGCGACGAGAAGTATCTCATCTGCAATGCGGACGAGGGCGACCCCGGCGCGTTCATGGACCGCGCCGTCATCGAGGGCGATCCCCACTCGCTCATTGAAGGCATGTTGATCGCGGCGTACGCCATCGGCGCCCGCAAGGCATTTGTCTATGTACGCGCGGAATATCCGCTTGCGATCGTGCGTTTGGAGAAGGCGATCCAGGACGCGACGGCGGCGAACCTGCTGGGCGCGAACATCCTCGGCTCGGACTTCTCCTGCGAACTCCGCATCAAGGCGGGCGCGGGCGCGTTCGTCTGCGGCGAGGAGACTGCCCTCATTGAATCGCTCGAAGGAAGCCGCGGCATGCCGCGGCTCAAGCCGCCGTTCCCGGCGGAGAAGGGCTTCACCGACAAGCCGTCGAACATCAACAACGTGGAGACGTTCGCCAACGTCGCGTGGATCATCCTGAACGGCGGCGCGGCGTTCGCGGCGATGGGGACGGAAGGCTCGAAGGGCACGAAGGTGTTCGCGCTCACGGGCAAGATCCGGCGCGGCGGACTCGTCGAGGTGCCGATGGGGCTCACGCTCCGGGATGTGATCTTCGGCATCGGCGGCGGCGTGCGCGACGGGCGGAAGTTCAAGGCGGTGCAGATGGGCGGACCCTCCGGCGGCTGCATCCCGGAATCGCTTCTCGATACGCCCATCGACTACAAGGCGCTCGGCGCGACGGGCGCCATCATGGGTTCCGGCGGCATGGTGGTGATGGATGACCGTACCTGCATGGTGAACATGGCACGGTTCTTCCTCGACTTCACGGCCAAGGAGAGCTGCGGCAAGTGCGTCCACTGCCGCATCGGCACGAAGCGCCTCCACGAGACGCTTGTGCGCATCACGGAAGGCAAGGGACGCGAGGGGGATGTGGAGCTTTTAGAGGAGCTTTGCAAGGGCATCAAGGATGGTGCGCTCTGCGGACTCGGCCAGACGGCTCCGAATCCCGTGCTCACGACGATCCGCTACTTCCGCGACGAGTACGATGCGCACATCCGAGAGAAGCGGTGTCCGGCGCACGAGTGCGCCGCGCTGCGTACCTACGCGATCGATGCCGGGAAGTGCAAGGGCTGCACGGCGTGCGCGCGGAAGTGTCCGGCGAAGGCGATCACGGGCGCGGTGAAACAGCCGCACACGATTGATTCCGAGAAGTGCATCAAGTGCGGCGCCTGCGCGGCGGCATGCAAGTTCGATGCGGTGACAGTTGGCTGAAGGGACGGAAGAAAATGGGAACCGTGAATTTGACGATTGATGGCGTTCAGGTGTCGGTGGAGGAGGGCTCCACGATTCTGGCGGCGGCGGAGAAGGCGGGGATCGAGATCCCCAATCTCTGCTTCATGAAGGAAATGAAACCCTACGGCGCGTGCGGCGTGTGCGTCGTGGAGGTGGAGAAGTGTCCGAAGCTGCTCCGCGCCTGCGCGACGAAGGTGGCCGAGGGCATGGTGGTGAACACCAAGGGCGAGCGGGCGCTCAAGGCGCGCAAGCTCGCGCTGGAGCTTCTGATGGGCGACCATGACGGCGACTGCCAGGGACCGTGCAAGCTGAACTGCCCCGCGCACACCGACTGCCAGAAGTATGTGAAGGAGATCGCGGAGGGACGTTTCGCCGACGCGACGGCGACGGTCATGGAGACGTTCCCGATTCCGGCCTCGATCGGCCGGGTGTGTCCGCATCCGTGCGAGACGGCTTGCCGCCGCCGGCTGGTCGAGGCGCCGATCTCGATCGCGCAGCTCAAGTATTTCGCGGCGGATCAGGCGCGCGCCGACGGCACGCTGCGTGCGCCGAAGGTGGCGGCGCCGACCGGCAAGAAGGTCGGCATCATCGGCGGCGGTCCGGCCGGACTCACGGCGGCGTTCAAGCTGGCGCAGTGGGGACACGACGTCACCGTCTATGACCAGATGCCGGAGATGGGCGGCATGCTGCGCTACGGCATCCCGGAGTATCGTCTGCCGAAGGCGATCCTTAAGGCGGAGACCGATGCCATCGCCGCGCTCGGCGTCACGTTCGTGAACGACTTCAAGATCGGGCGCAATGCGGAGTTCGACAAGCTGCGCACGTGGTTCGACGCGGTGATCGTGGCGAACGGCGCGTGGAAATCCTCCGCGATGCGCGTGAAAGGCGAAGAGCTGAAGGGCGTGTGGGGCGGCATCGACTTCCTGCGCGCGGTCGCGACGGGCGGAAAGCCCGAGATCGGCGACCGCGTGGCGATCGTCGGTGGCGGCAACACTGCCATGGACGCGTGCCGCACCGCCGTGCGCGTGGGCGCGAAGGAGGTCTATGTGGTCTATCGCCGCACCCGCAAGGAGATGCCGGCGGAGGATATCGAGATCACGGAGGCCGAGGAAGAGGGCGTGAAGTTCAAGTTCCTCTATGCGCCGGATGAGATTCTCGGCAAGGACGGCAAGGTGTGCGGGATGCGTCTGCAGGTGATGGAGCTGGGCGAGCCGGACGAACGCGGGCGCCGCAAGCCCGTGCCGGTGCCGGGTCAGTTCGAGGAGATTGCGCTCGATAGCGTGATCGCCGCCATCGGTCAGCGCAACGACCCGGAAGGTTTCGCGTCGCTCCCGCAGACGCAGAAGGGGACGATCGCGGCGGACGAGGCGACGTTCGCGACGACGCTGCCGGGCGTGTTCGCGTGTGGCGACACGGTGAACAAGGGCGCGGGCATCGCGATTGGCGCGATTGCGCAGGCGAACGAGGCGGCGTTGGCCGTGGATGCGTATCTGCGCGGGCGCACGTATCAGCCGGTGCAGCCGATCATTTCCGAGCGTGAGGTGACGGAAAAGGATTTCGCCGACCGTGAACGCATCGCGCGCGTGAAGATGCCGCAGCGTCCCGCGGAAGAGCGCCGTCACGACTTCAAGGAAGTCAATCTCGGGTTGTCGGTGGAGGCGGCGCGGGCGGAGGCGAAGCGCTGCCTGGAGTGCGGCTGCCACGACTACTTCGACTGCAAGCTCATCCGTTACGCCAACATGCTCCGCACCGACACGAAGCGTCTCAAGGGCGAGTTTCATCCGGGGTTCGTCGAGCGCAAGCTCGTGTGCATCGAGCGCAACCAGCGCAAGTGCATCACGTGCAACCTCTGCGTGCGCACCTGCGAGGAGCGGGCGAAGAAGGGTCTGCTGGGTCTTGTCGGGCGTGGATTCAAGACGGTCATCAAGCCGGAGTTCGACAAGCCCGAAGCGATTGCCGTCTGCAAGGACTGTCATTTGTGCGTGGACGCCTGCCCGACGGGCGCGCTTCGCTTCCTGGAGAAATAAGCGAGGGTGTCGCTGGTAAAATTCTTGTCATGAAAAACCATTAAAAGGAGAAAACCATGTCCCGTTCAGTTCGATTGGATAGAAGGTCGTTCATTTCAGGCGCGCTTGCCGTTCCGTTCTTCGGCGGCTGCTGTTCCTTTGGATGCCGGAACAAACCGCTCCGCCGTCCCGGGCCGAACGACTTGGTGAACGTCGGCGTCATCGGATGCGGAGTGATTGCCAAGGGCACCAACGTGCCGGGGTTCCTCAACGATCCGCGTTGCCGCGTGACGATCGCCTGCGATATGGTGAGGGAGGCCCCCGAATACTTCTATGGCGCCCGTCGCAGCAACTTCGGGGCGGAAGGTCTCGTGTCGAAGGACGGCACGGCGCGCCGCGACGTGTGCGGTTCGCGCATCGTCAAGGCCCTGATCGATAAGCGTTACGGAAACACGGACTGCCGTGAGGTGTTCGACTGGCGCGAGGTGATCGCCGATCCGTCCATCGATGCCGTGTGCATCTGCACGCCGGACCACTGGCATGCCATCATCGCCATCGCCGCCATGCGGGCCGGCAAGCACGTGTTCTGCCAGAAGCCGATGTCGCTCGGCATCGAGGAGGGCAAGGCGATGGTGCGCGTCGCGAAGGAGACCGGCGTCACGTTCCAGGTAGGCAATCAGGGGCGCAGCAACCCGTCCTTCCGCCTTTCCGAGGAGCTGGTGCTGAACGGCTACGCGGGCGCGATCAAGGGCGCGACCATCTGCATCCCCGGGAACGACCACTGGGAAGGGCACGGCCATTCCCCGGCGCGTGCGCCGTTGCCGAAGTATTTCTCGAAGGAGGGATGGGATCTCTGGCAGGGGCCGGCGCGGCACTGGGAGGGGAATGCGTACATCCCCTGCATCCACGATCCGACGTGCTGGCGCTTCAACGAACGCTATGGCGGCGGCATGATCACCGATTTCGGCGCGCATGAGTTTGATCAGCTCCAGCGCGGACTCGGCACCGATCTTTCGGGCCCGGTCGCCGTGGAGAACATGAAGACCGATCTCCGCAAGGACAACGACGTGTTCTCCTGGGCGGGCAAATTCTCCTTCGACTTCGTCTATGCGAACGGCGTGCGCGTCCATGTGCGGACGATCGACAAGGAGGCGGGCTATCCGCGCCAGACGGTCTTCCACTGCGAGAAGGGCGATGTGGGGTCGCGGAGCGGCAAAGGGGTTCTGCCGCCGGAGCTCGCGAAGTTCAAGGAGTCCGATTTCACCGACAAGGACAAGCGACTCTACGCGCCGAAGAACGGACACGACAGCTCCAAGTTCCACGAGTCCGACTTCCTGGACGGCATCCTCGAACGGCGGCAGTGCTGCTCGCCGTGCGAGGTGGGCCACCGCACGATCTCGCTCGCGCACATCGCCAACATCTGTGAGCGGCTGCGCACGGACCGGCTCGACTGGGATCCTGTGCGTGAGGTGTTCACCGGGAAGCTGGCCGCCGAGGCCAACGCGATGACGAAGACGGAATACCACAACGGTTGGGCTTTGGACGCGTAATTTAAAGGGTTTGAGGGGTTTGAGAGGTTTTGAAGGGAGTCAATCACTCAACGTCT
>CACZCD010000065.1 GCA_902779565.1 uncultured bacterium
ATCGTTATGGCAACCATGACGGATCTGCCGCTCAGCTACGCGGCGCAGTCCATGTTCACCGCGATGAACTCCTTCATCGTGCATTTCAGCTTCGAGGTGTCCAGCACGAACGGGACGAGCCAGAAGCAGTTCTGGCGCTCCGGCGTATCGACCGGGAGGTACTTGATGAGCGGATGGCCCTTGAGGCCCTTGATGAGCGCCTTGCCAAGCTTCTTGCGCTGCGGAAGGTTCCACTTGTCGAAGCGGGCGAGCTCGCCGAGACCGATCGCGCTCTGGATCTCCGTCATGCGGAAGTTGTAGCCCACGCGGCGGTGGATGTAGAGCTGCTTGCCCTCCATCTTGAGGAGGTTGAGCTTCGCGCGCACGTCATAGCCGTGGTCACGCACCGAACGGCACTCCCACGCGAGATCGTCGTCGTTGCAGCACACCATGCCACCCTCGCCGCCCGTCGTGAAGTGCTTGCTCTGGCAGAACGAGAAGCAGCCGACCGTGCCGATCGTGCCCGCCTTCTTGCCCTTGTACTTGCCACCGAAGCACTGCGCGCAGTCCTCGATCACGTAGAGATTGTGCTTCTTCGCGATCTTCATGATCGGATCCATGTCCGCGACCATGCCGTAGAGGTGGACGACCACTATCGCCTTCGTGCGCTTCGTGATGCACTTCTCAATCTTCTTCGGGTCAAGCAGGTGGTCCGTGCCGACGTCGCAGAACACCGGGAGCGCACCGGCCTGCAGCGCACAGAACGAGGACGCGATGAACGAATAGGACGTGCAGATCACCTCGTCGCCCGAGCCGATGCCGAGCGCAGTGAGCGCCACGTGGAGCGCCGCCGTGCCGTTCGAGACCGAGATTGCGTTCTTCACGCCGAGCCACTTGGCCCACGCCTTCTCGAACTCCATACCGACGGGACCGGTCCAGTAATTGACCTTGCCGGAGTGGAGGATGTCGAGCACCTTCTTGTCCGTCTTGCGGTCGAACTGCGGCCAAGCCGGGAACGGCTTCTTGAACACCTTGGGTCCGCCGTTGATCGCAAGTTCTTCGACCTTCGGCGCTGCCTTAACAACTTTCTTCGTTGCCATTAGTTTTTTCTCCTGTGTTTTGTTTGACGTTTTCCACATCGTGCCTCGGAGGTTCTTCTCCCGTGCTTCCTGACGCAGAAGATTTACATGGCCGTTGATTATACCACAACCGCCGCCGAGAAACAACCACCCAGCGTACCAGATTTACGCACCTGTTCCACCACCCGTCCACACGACCAATGCGCTGTCCGGTCTCAATGACGCCCCCACTCGGTCTGATAGAAGTCGTACACGGGCTTCTTCGTCGCATGATCAAAACCCATGAGTCCTTTGTCGTTGAGACCGCGCCGGCCCCCTTCGCTGCGGCTGTCGCTGCCACAGTCAAACATGACCCAAATAAACGCGCCCCAGACATGTGGATTGTCTCTGATCGCCGCCCAGCTCTCGCGGTGATGCCTCAACTGATACGACAGCGGATGGAACTTGCCGTCCGGCTTAGGGCGAAAGCCTTCGTCTGCCGTATCCTGACCCAACGACCCGCCTGCGCCATATTCTGAAATGGCGACCGAAGAGCGCCCGTTCGCCAAGCGCCACTCCTCGATCTGCCGACCGAGATCTGATGACTTGCCACCGTACCAGCCGGGATACATGTTAAAGCCGAGTGCATCCGGGATGGCGTTCAACTCCTTTGTCTTGGGCGTGTAGCTGGCGGCGACGATGGGGCGGGGATCAAGCGAACGAATCACCCGTTTCACCTCCCGCACAAGAGGTTCGGCCTGGCCTTCTGGCATCTTTTTAAGATACAGTTCGTTAAAGATCCCCCACAGGGCAATGCACCGATGCCGACGGTGCTGCAACACCATCTCCCGCGCCATGTGCAGTGTGTTCGACCGAAACGCCGCGGAATCTGTCGTCGCATCGACAAGCGGCAATTCTGTCCAGACATAGATCCCATACTTGTCGCAGAGATCATAGAAACGCTCGCTCCTTGGATAGTGACTGGTACGAATCGCGTTTGCGCCCATCTCCTTGATGAGACGGATGTCCGATTCTTCGTCTTCAGCGGAAATCGCCCAACCCTTCCCTTCGCGATCCTGATGACAGCAGACGCCTTTCAGAAAAACCTTATCGCCATCGACATAAAAACCATCTTCCTGCAGCTCGTATCGAGGCAGGCCATCCGGCGCGGCAAGCTCATCCGCAAAAAGGCCATCTTCTTTCAGGAATCTCCGCGAAGGATCCGCATCGATCAGGTCCACGCCGCGATAAAGTCCACCATACATCGTGAAGTCGCCACTCACCGGCGGGACATCGGGATCGTAGAAGTTGTCCACTTCGATCTCCAACCTTTTACCAGCCATCGGCAACTCGAAAGTGAACGCGGTGAACGCACCGGAATGTCGTCCAATCTCCATGCCGTCGACACGCACGACGGCATGGATCGATGCGGCATGGACGCGCAGATAATGCCGTCGACTCGGTTTCGCTTTCGGCAGATTCCGCGCATAGACGACCTTCTTTCGCGCATACCCCGTTCCGCCGACGGAATCATGGTCTCCCTTTCCCGATGCGGCGGGGCCGTCCGTTCCGTCAACAACGTTCCAGCAATGTGGCAGAATGACGGTCGCACCATCGACCGTCCACCCGTCATTCAGCGGCGTCACAACGTCAGCGTCCTTCCTTTGCGGCGTAATGTCGCGAACATAGACTTGCCGTGAGCCTTCGTGGACGGAGTTGAATGCGATCTGGCGCCCATCCGGGCGGAAACGCGCATGGAGGTCACACCGCCAGTAAGTGCCGCGATACGCCTCCGGCACATAGAACGAGCCCATCGGCATGGTCATGCCGTCGGCGAGGCGCACAAGTACCCACGGACGCTCGAAGTTCTTGTTCCAGTACGTCTCGCCGCTCATGAATCTACCATCAGGAGAATAGACGCAATGCCAGTCAAGATCGAGGGTTCCCGCACCGATGCGCCGAACCTTCTCCTCCTCGCCGACCGTGAACTCCACAAGGCTCCACGCGGTCTTCCACCAGTTCTGCCCCATCTTGTCGCCATCCCATACGGCCGTGACGAGCATTTTGTGCGAACCATCCGGCGCCCAGTTGAAATGACTCGCCTGCCACCCGTCTCGGAAGCAACGCCTCAAGTCGGTTCCGTCGCGGTTGATCGTGAAAGCTGTCGTCTCCCAATATGTCACTTTCTTGGCGTTGGTACCGGCGAGATCCACCGTCCGCTCAAGGAAGAAGATTTTTGCCCCGTCCTTCGATATCACGGTATGGCAATGATACGCCAGTTGGTTCTTCGGTGCCGGCTTGTCCCACACCACCTTCGATTCCAAGGCACGCGTGCGCTCAATGGATGCAATAAGCTTCGTCTCACCGGTCTTGAGATCCATCGTCCACAGCCCATCGTCAACCGGCCATATCTCCCCGACGCGCGGATCCTGTCCCGGGCCGGCATAGCCATAATCCGGCCGCGTGAGCGACAGACGGGCGTAGTTTATCGACACCGCCCATGTGCGGTCTTCCGACACAGCTGAAACCGGCATCGGCAGCACGCGCTCCTTCTTCGTGCGCCAATTCATTATCACAGTCCGAAACTGACCGTCGCGCATGTCATTGAAGAGAATCTCGTCATCATTCATCCAATGCGCCATCGCCGCCTCCTGGAAGTTCCAGCAGGCCGTCGTGGTGACGGGTATGAATCGGTTGCCGTCCTCAAGATCCACGAAACCAAGCGTGCAACGCTCCCCCGACTCCGGCAGTCGTCCGTTCACGTCGGTCTCAAGGACGAGCATGTATCGCTTGTTCGGACTCCATGAATCTATCGCGAAGTAGCTCGCCAGCAGATGCTCGTGCGGCCCCTGTGTAACAGCCCGCGGCTCGCTCCACTCTGGAAATGCCGCCAAGGCGGATGCCAGAAGAATCGTTCCGATCATCGTCACCACCTCCTATCTTTTTACGCCGGTGTGATCATGTAGGGTTGTGAGAAAAGTTCTTCACCCGAACCGTCAATGGCATACGCCTTGATGCGCGCAAAGACATGCGCACGGGCGCGGGGGGCGCTCGAGGCGTATCGATCCTCCAAGGTCCAATTCACGGAAGTTCCCTCCACCTTCTTCACCGCGCCGAGCGCGGTGATCACCTCCAACCGCGCAGGTCGGTCCGTCTCGGCCTCAACCGTTGTTCCTTCAAACGCAATTCGCGTGAACTTCAGTTCGCCAAGGCCACGCTTTGCCCCGTAGAAATTCCCGTCCCGGTACGCCTTCAGGCAGGCGTGAACACTTCGTTCCGGCGTAACAAGCACGTTCACGCCGAACGCGCCATCCTCCCGTCGGATGTTGTGGTCGGGCACGGCAAACCCGAAACACTGCCGCCCCGTCGCCAGCACCCAATCCCAATAACCTTCGCCACCATTGGTCTTGCCGCCCTCAATCACCTCCAGGCCAAGGACACGCGGGTCGTGATCGAGAATCTTCAGCAAAAACTTGCGGTCATATCCCGACCATACGGGATGGTTGATCGTCACGCCGCCGCCGTCTGGATAGATCAACGCCGCAATCATGCGGTCAACGGCCGTCCCCCAATGCTCACCGGAGCCGAAGTCGTAGCCGCCGCGCTTGCCGGTCTGGAACCGGCGCTCCTCCCACTGGTCGAACGTACCTGAGGCGAACGCCGATCCCGGCGCGTTCATGTGCAGCCACCAAAGTCTCCTTCCGTTATCGTCGAAGAAATTGTGGTGCTCGGCGTTTGGCGCCTCAAGAACCCCTGTCGGCAGGGGGCGGAAGATCTTGCCGCCTTCCTTGAAAGGGTACTCCTTCTGCCGTTCCGGCGGCAGATCCTTGATCCAATTCCCGACGACCTTGTTCCAGTCGAACGGCCCCTCTATGCGTTTGCCGTTGACCATCACGGGGAAGTCATGGTGGACGCGGTAGTAGTTCTCCGTCATCTTGGCGAGCGGCCACCATGGCGCGCTCGGGTAGTAATTGGAGAGTGTGAGGAACTCGATCCGCTTGAGGATCACGTCGAGATCCTCCTGCGTCTTGCAGTGTACATGCGTCGTGCCGCGAATCTGATGCGCCGTCGCCCAATCGATTCCCTTGTACGGATGCCGGTTGCGCGGCAGACACTTGGGCAAGGCTTCTTTTGCCAATGCCCTTCCCGTCCCTCCCTCCACTTTGCCGCCACCCGTCCGACCACCAACACCAGCGGCAGCCAGAAAGGACAGGCAGAAATTCTTGCGTCCAATTTCCATCGTATCACGCCTCGCTTTCTTGCCATCAGGACTTCCAGCCGTGCGACTCCATCGCATCGGCAAGCTGGTTGATGCCGTCGCGCCAATAGGGGAGGTACTGCTGTTCCAATGGCTTCCAAGGTGCCGTCATGCCGCCGATCAGGCGCTCCGGCGCAATCTCTTTGGAAAGATAGTTGTGCAGCCAGGCGATCGATTCACGATCCTGAGGATAGTCCTTTCCGCACTTGACAAGATGTCTCTCTTTTTCGGGAATCCATTTCCAGTTGCTGGCGCAGCTCAGGATGTCGTATCCTCCGTCGCTCATCCTGCGAAACAGCCCCTGCATGATCTTGAGCATCCGCCCCCACCATTCGCCGCCTTCACGCTTAAAACCACGTTCGGCTATCTCAAGCGTCAGCGTGTGTCCGTACATGCCGACGTTCTGCACGACCGACTTGGGCATTTCCTTGAAAAACCTACTTTCATCGACGGAGGCGATGCCACCGCCGAAGATGATCGCCCGCGCATTATGCCGTTCAAGGCAGTCGAGATAGAACTTGAAGTCATGCCACCACATCTCGCCGCGACGAACCGTAACATGGACGAACTTCTTCTGCCAGTCACCATCCTCTTCGTCCATGCCGAGATGAATGAACCGCGGATGGTTGAACATCTCAACGGCATCGTTGATGAGGTCACGGACGACCTCGTAATACTTCGGTGTGGACACCATGCGCTCATAGAGACCCAGCCAAGCGTCATGCGTCGTCGCAAAATTGAGCTTCGGGACAGCCTCGATCCCCATGTCGGCCAACCGGCGCACCTCGTCCCGCATCCATTGCGCAGACCGACTTCCCTTGACCGTAATCTCGGGATGGCTCGGAAACTCGACGCCCCCACCAAGGTCGATGATCGCCTGATTGTATTTGCGCTGTTGCATGAGCGAGGTGATCTCATGCCACACGGCGGAATCTGTCGGGCACTCCGTGCGGGCGTACATGCGATTCGGCTCCCTCTTTTCCCCAGGCGCCAGGTAGCCGCCCCACATGCTCATGCCGAGATGCAGGAGCGCCGAGCGGATCTTCACGTCAGCCGTCGGAACGACTCCCACACGCGCAGGCTCGGCCAGCAGGCGACCGGAAGAGCCGACTGCCGCTGCCGCGCACGCACTGTGGAGAAATTCACCTCGATTCATGATGCTGGACATAATCATTTCCTTTCTTGGTTTTTGTCACTTAGATAACGAACAAAATTGAGCAGCAAAGAATTCCCCTCCGGCGTATCGGAGACAAGATCCAGACCATTGCACGACAGAACATGCGATGAACCGATCCGGCGTTCTGCCAGATAGACGAAACACGCCGTTCCGCCCTCGCCGACCATAATCATCTCGCTGGGATCGATTCCGGGCACCGGAAGCTTCAGCCCCTTATCCTTGACGAGTCTGAACCACAGCGGCGTCATCACGTCCTCCCGCGGAAAATCTCCGAAGGCCGGATGCGCCTTGATCGCAGTGCCCACCTGATCGCCCATCCACCACCAGCCGAGACTGACGTTCGGCCTGCCGGCCGCGCCATCGACGGTGATCAGGTTCGCGCCTTTCGCCAGCGCGGCCTTCGCCGCAACCGATCCACTCGACGCAATCACGACGCCGCGCCGGGCGGCCTCGTCAACGATCTCCGTGCGCGACGGACCTTTCGGAAATATCCAGATGGGCCATTCGTTGGACTGACGAACGGTTCCGTCCCGCGTTCGGACGGTTGCGGCGAATGCCGCACGGAGCGGTCTCTCAACTTCCGGCATAACGACTTCAAGTGCAGCGATTTTACGCGCCGGCCCAAGGGATAGCCGCTCCACGTCGCGTGTTCCGGAAACGCACAGGTTCCCCGTCTCGCCTTTCAGACGCCAATCCAGCACACCATCCGCGATCGCTTCATCGCCGAAATTGGCGAACAGAACATCCACCGCCAGACGGTCGCCTACCGTAAACACCGAATTGGACGGATGAAAATCGGCCAACACACACAGGGGCGAGTTGAACATGGCGAACTGCGCAGCCGTAAGGCCATGCGGCTTGTCATCCCAAAACGGATCGAACAGCCCTTGGGCAGAATAGGTTTCGACCTTGTCGTTCCATACGACCACGTCGGCAATCGTCCAAAAATGATAGCCGCCGCAACCGGCATCCGAACGGGCGCTCTCGATGCCTCGCTTCTGCCAGACGGCCTGCAGGGCGTGCTGGGCGTCCTGCAGGCGATCACCCCAGTCATGATTCAATCCAAAGCGCGCCAGCCACCCCGCACGATCGGCGCGCGTGACCGGCGGCAACCACACGCCGGTGTATTTTCCTTCCGTCCTTGAATCGGTCTTGACGCACAAATTCAGGTATTCATGGCAGACAAACGGCCGAGTCGCCGGATGGCTCCCGCGCGGCCACATCTTGGTGGGTCCGCCGTCGTAATCCGCACGATCAACCGTGGTCAGTTCCAGCCGATGGACATCCTGGTTGATCTTCAGACGATCCGGATCCATCGCCTTCACGTAACGGTGCAGCCGTCTGTCGAGCGTATCGCCGAACGAACCCTCGTTGCCCATTGAGTACACGGCAAAAGACGGATATCGACGATAGTGCTCGTAGAGTTCCGTCACGTCCCGTTTCGGATCAAAAGAAAAGCCCTCCGCGGTCACATCACTGTAGTACGGCAGCTCGGCCTGGATCAAGATTCCCGCCTCATCCGCCGCCTCGAAATATTCGGGCACCTCGCAGTGCGTGTGAAGACGGACAAAATTGAAGCCCGCCGCGCGCGCCTTGCCGAGATGCGCGCGATGCGTGGAACGAGCTGCGGGCGTGATTCCCGTGAGCGGATAGACATGGTCGTCGCCAAACCCACGGAGAAAGATGGGTCTGCCGTTCAGATGGAACTCCTTGCCGACGACTTCAAGCTTCCGCACCCCAAAGCGCTCATGGCGCACATGGATGACGCTGTCAGTCCGCACGAGTTCAACCTTTGCGGTATAGAGGTTGGGATGTTCGGGCGACCAGGGCCGGAAATTCCGGAGCGGCAGCCGGACGACTGTCTCGCCAGACGGTACGACATCGGCCATGGCGGAGCATCCTTCCACCGTAAGGCGCACCTGACCGGAAGCGCCGCCGCCGACCGCCACATGCGCCTCGGCCGTCCGAGCATCGAAGTCACCACGCACCCAAGCATCGTCGATGAACGTTTGAGGCGTCGCCTCGAGTTCAATATCGCGATAGATTCCGCCCCACTTGTGCATGGCGCTCATGAGCCCCTTCCGGGACGGGCGCCGGTTATCGACCTGAACGACGACAGAAGTCTCTTCCCCGGGCTTGACGATGTCGGTGATCTCGTACTTGAACGTCCCGCAGAAGTCATCGATCAGCGCAACCTGCTTCGCGTTCACCCACACCCACCCCACGGACTTGACGCCCCCGAGCTTGAGCCAGATGCGCTTGCCCGACCATCCTTCAGGGATCGTCACACGTTTGCGATACCATACAAAGCCCATGTACTTGTGCCGGATGGGTTTGGAGTTCTCGTCCCAGGTCGCATCCCAGCACTCGCCCTTCCCCGGCGCACCGATGCCTTGCGCCTCCCAGCAGGACGGCACGACGATCAAACGCACGTCCTTCCATTCCGACTTTGGGAAGAAGCCCCAGACGCCGTTCCGGAGAGGCACATTGCGGAAGGTTGTCGTGCATTCCCACAGTCCCCTCAGCGACATCACATTTTCGTTCACGTCATGCAGCACTGGATTCACCACGGCCAGATGCCTTTCACGCCCCCCCCACGTGAAAGGATTATCCTTAGCCGTTTCTCTTAAATCTGCGGACTGTGCCGACAGGCAAAAAACGGCGCAGGTCACGCACTGGGCTATCGCGGTTTTCCTATATTTCATGTCACACTCCGCTTTTTGACGGTCAGCCGGTTCAGAAGAGTCATCACACCAATCGAAAGGACAACATAAAAAATGAACTCCGCCACACACACACCGATGACCGTCGTGGTCGGCAGATTGACGGTCTTCGTGCGTGCCCACCAGTTGTGAATGAACATAAACGGATAATGGGACATGTAAAGCGGGTAGGACAGTTCGGCGAAGAAAACCGAAATTCTGGAAATCCGACCCTCGCCACCATCCGGCGTCTCACTGCCAACCCCAATCAGGATCAGCAGCGGAAAGACGAGGCCCACGGCCGCCAGATCAAACAGGCCGTTGATCCAAGGATGCGCCGGATAGCCGAGCTTGTAGGAAAAGGGCGTGAAAAGCACAGCCAGAAACAGCCCAACGGAAACCGGCAGCGCAAACCGTTTCGGCAAAGTGACTTTCACCCCCAGGCGGAACAGCAACAGGCCAAGGAAGAACGGAAAGAACAGACGCATCGTCCCCGCCGTCACGTGCCACCCGGTCATTCCCCATCCGCCCTCCAGCGCGCAGTATTTCGCCCATGTCGGAACCGTCGGACCGAACCCCGCATAATTTTCGACGCTGAATACGAACAAGCAGCCGTAAACGAAAGACAGCAGAGCCAGCACACCCAAGGTTTTCACTCCCAGCCGTCGCACCAAAAGCGCGTAGAGGAGATTGCCAAGATACTCGTAGTAGAGCGTCCAGCTGCAGGCGTTGAACGGCGCCAACATCGAAGCCCCGAAGGCGGGAATCATCAACACACCCGCAACAACGTACCAACCGACCATCCCCGCGCTTGTTGTCCGCCACCATCCGACGATAGGTTCGGAGCAGAAGGACAGGGCGAACACGACGACCAGTCCAATCACCAGCCCGGAAATGACGCACGGATGGAGCCGCTTCAGCCGCCGCAAACAGAAGGATCCGAACCCCATCCCCTCCTGCCAGCGACGGTCGTAGGCATAGCCGAGCATGTATCCCATCAGCAGCAGGAAGAATTCAACCGCCAGATAGCCGTGCCCGCACACCTGCTCGACGCGAGGCGCGCCGGTTCGAAAGCAGCCGAACGGTTCGGAAATATGAAAGACTACGACACACAGCCCGGCAATGCCGCGCAGGGTGTCTAGAATGATCTTTCGTTTTCCCATCACTTGACGACAACAATCATTCCAAGCGGTGCGAAACGCCCTGAACCATCAAGCGTCACATGCTTCCCGTTGACGCGTATCTGATTCCGCTGTGTCGGCGTCAGCGCCGATGCGGTCGCAAATTGAACCGTAGCCCCAAACGCCCCGTCCGCCACGGGTATCGTGAAATCGAGAATCTTTCCCGGCTCCCATGCGACTGCCGACTGATCGGGGAACGTGAGCGTCGCACCGTCTTCGACAATGATCGAAGCGTTTTCGCAGAGCCTGATCTTCCCCATCGCATTCGTCGTCCCGGCGGTCACCCGAAGGCCTCCGCCCCGGAAATTGATAGTCGCTTTTTTGTTTGCAGTGCCCCAAAGGCTGCTTTTGCCGAGCTTGATGAAGCCCTGTTCAAGCTCAACCCAGCCCGGCACTTTGTACGCCGCGTCAAACCGGAATGTTCCGAGTCCAATCTTGCGCAAGACGTTCGTCTTGTACTGGTCTGTCCCGCCATACTCGTCAATGGCCGCCGTCGTAACGAAATCGGCATCATACACACCGCCTCCTGTCTGCGCCACATTGAACGTGTTTGTGGCTATGGCAAAATTGCCAGGCCCCATGAGTACAAGAGGTGCTTCGTTGGTCGAAGGCGAGGCTCCACCGACAAACCATGTTGTGCCCTTTGTGTAACCACCGACGAGCATAAACTGATCGGAAGCTGCAACTATCCGCGCACCATCGCGCAACGTAACCTGGTAGAGCCGCGATTTAACATCCCCCGCTGCTTTGTTGAAACCCAATTCAATCGTACCACCGTTGACCGACAGCACCTGATTGGTGGCAAAAACGCCGTTGCCGCTCTGCCGCAGAATTCCCCCTTTGTTGACGGTTATGGCACATTTGCCTTCTCTGACGCCCGAATAAAGGTTCTCGCCTTCAGTCATCTCAAGGATGCCGCCAGCCTCGACCGTCAGGCCATTGGTCGGATAGGCATAAGGATGTTTTGCCTTCAGGATCATCGGCGAACCTTCGATGCCGCGCACACGGACCGTCCCGGGTGTCTTCCATTTTTGATAATTTTCATTGACCGCGCTGGAGATCTCAATGCAGTTGGTCTCTGCCGGCGAGGCTGTCGGCTTGGTCGTCTCGAAAACCACCGTGCCGGCTCCGCCGTTGAAATACCAGCCAGACGCATCTTTTGACGCATCCCGTATGGCGATTTCCGCATTGGCATACGGCACGAAATAGGGAGTTCCCGAAACCTTTGTTGGATCGGCAAACTCCATCCGGACGCCGGCCTGAGGAGTTGGCGAACCATTGAACGTGACATTGTTCTCGAACCGGCAGACCGCGTTCATGATCTGAATCTTGACCGTATTCATGCCGCATCCGGAGTTGGCATTGCCCGTCGTCCGGATCAGATGATGGTCCCAGGTGTAACGACCGCAGAGGGTGTCCGGATCCACGCCGACGAAGATGTTCTCCGCATCCAACGGCAACACCCATCCCGCATCGGTGATACGCATCTGTATGTCAGAGCCGTTCTGACGAAACTCCGCCCAGATGCAAGCGACGTATGTTGAACTCGCGCCCCAGTTCCCTTGGTAGATGCAGCTCGCGGAACCGAAGCCGCGCTTAATGTGGCAAGGCTTCAGCGTTATCCCGCGGTTGCTCCAATTTGGGATGTTCTCCGACGATTCCGCGCTTTTGTACTCATATTGCTTGATTGGCATCAGCTGGGCATCATCAAGCTTGGCGTTCTCGAATACCGTCGTCCATTCGTTACCGATGAATGTCGAGTAGCCGTTCCATGTCCGATCCCGTTTGGCCGATGCCGCAGTGGAGACATTAAGCGTGCGCACGACGACCTCGTTCTGGAAGACAATCATGGATGAGTTTTGCATCGTCACGGAAGAGGCCTTATCCAACAGGAATCGCATCGTTCCCCCGGTGAACGTGAGGGTGTCACCATCCGCAATCGAAATCTCGATTTTCGAGATGCGCTGCACGCCCGACTCCTCGCCGTAGGTGAACTTCACCTTTCCGTCTAAAGCGGAGGAAGGCGTTAAGCCATCCGTCCATTCGTATGTGAAGTTGGCGGCGAGCAATGCGGCATTCACGGCAACCGTGGTCCACAGAACCAAGCGACGCACAGCGAAGGCATCAAATCGCATTTTTGTCGATACAGGCGTTACCATTCTCATCTCCTTTTATGTGGGTTATGAACCGAACCTTCTATCGGTCAAACGCGTGATATTATAAAGGAGAGAAGGAACGAAAAAGTTCCAATTTTCGTATTAATTATTTTTCTTACCCTTCCGCCATCTGGAAGGCGGCATACCCGTAAAACGATGAAAGACGGCGGAGAACTGTTTGGGCGATATATACCCCGTTCGGCGCGCCACAACCTCCACGGGCACCGATTTCTGGAGGCAGGCCTTCGCAAACTCGATGCGGCATTCTGTCAGGAACGCATGCGGCGGCAATCCCGTGACTTGTTTGAACCGATGCAAGAGCGTGGAGACGCTCATGTTCAGCCGCGCCGCAATTTCGTCAACCAGATACTTACGTTCCGGGTGGAGGCGCATCTCGTCCACCACAAACTTGATCTTGTTGCTGCAATGGGCATTCAAAGGCCGATTGATCAGCGAAACAATCGAAAGGAGAAGCTGTGCAACGGCGACTTTCAGCTTGATGCGCCGTTCAGGTGTGCTTGCGGGCATTTCGCGGATGATGCGCATCACGCGTTGAAAGCCCGAACGCACCTCCCCGGTGTCAGAGAAATGCCGCACGTCTATGGCGCGAATGCCATTGATCAACCACTGGGCCTCTTCTGCCGAAAATCCAAGCAACCGCGTTTCTCTGGCCGGCATCTTGAAAAGTAGCCGGTACCGGCGAAATCCCTTGGGGAAGGATGTTGGGCGGTGCGGAATGTCGGGACCGACCGCAAAGATATCACCCGGTTGGAATCTGTACTTTCGTCCTCTGCATTCGTACTCCAGATTTCCACGCAGACAAAGCGTAAACTCATAGCAGCCGTGGTGGACGTGGAACGGAACGTTCCGATAGCATCTCCGAAAGTGAGCCTCGCCTATCAACGGGACATTCGGGATGCCGTCGTTCTCCAGTGACACAAGATACCGACAGCTTTCATCCATGCCGACCGGCATTGGCGCGTCATCGGCTTGGACGGCATTGCAATCGGCATCTGGCGAATGAAGATACGTGAGGAACGCCTCTGAGACCTCGCGTGAGGATTTGTTGCGCGTCACTTCCATGGAGAGGTACCCTGCCAAGCGACCCTTGCCTTGTTTGAACCAGTTTACAAAAGCGCCGCACCCCAGAGAGAGGTGCGGCGTTTCGTGCTTCAAGCCTGACGGATCAGTTGGCTTCCGCGATCAGCGGACCGGCCAGTTCCTTGAGGAAGAAGAGACGGCCCGGAAGCGTCGGGATCCAGGAGGACGTGACGTTGCGGTTCGGCCCGTAGCGGAGCGTCATCCAGAAGCTCATGCCCTGCCACTGCATGCCGCGGCCGAGCGTGCCGTCCGCGCCGCCGATGGCGTAGTCGGCCTTGAACATGATGCCGGGGCCCATGGTGTTCGCACGGCACGGCACGAGCGTCGTGCGGCTCTTGAACGAGGTGATCGCGTTCTGCTCGATCGTGAGCGGATGGAGCTTCACGCCGATACGGTACGGCTGCTTGAGCCACTCCGCGTCGCTCTTGAACTCTTCGCCGATCATCGGCTCCCAGAACGCGATGTGGCACATGCGGCCGATGCCGTACACGAGCACGAGCTTCGCGCCCTCCTTCTTCAGCGCCTCAATCTTACCGGGGTAGGTCGGAAGATTCGTCTTCGTGGCGAAGTTGCGGTGATCCTTCGGCACGGTGAGCTTGCCGAGCGGATTGTAGAACGCCTGCTCCATCGCGTACTGGAACGACGCGTCGCCGACGAGGGTGTTGCCCTTCCCGTCCGCCCACTCGTCCATATTGAAGCACCACACGTGCTTGCAGTCCTGGTTCCACTCCTTGAGGAAATAGACCGCCCACTTGTACATGCCCATCGGGCCGACGGGGAGGATGAAGATGATCTTCTCCTTGCGGTCCGCCGCCTTCTTGATTTCGTTGGCGATCTCGTGACCCATCTTGACGTCAAACTCCTTGACGTCTTCGCACGCGACAGGCGTGAAGTCCTTGTTCCAGAACTTCTGGCGCTTCGTCACCTCGGAGGGCTTGTTCGCGCAGCACTTGTCAATCTTTTTCATGTCCCAACCCTTCGGGTAGAAACCCTCCAGGAGAGACCCCTTTACCGTCGACATGAAGTCCATTCAATCATTCCTTTCTGTTGTTTGAGAAGAAACTTCCATGTAATTGGCCGAAATTGTACCACAATCCGCCGCCCGTTTCAACCACCCAGCTGGCGTCATTTCGGCTCGAACGATCCCGGTGAATCGGTGAGCACCAGACCTTCGATGACGGGATCGCCTGCGCCAGGCGCAAGCACGAGCGTATGCCGCCCCGCCTTGAGGTCATAGTAGCGCACCCAGCACATGTAGGTGCCCCCGGGCGCAATGACCATCCAAGTCGGCCATGCATGGTTCTGCAAGGTGGAGCGATCGGCCTCGTCGCCGTCGATCTTCGCCGACACGGTCTCTCTCTTCGCAGGACCGCGCGCGGAACGCCGGCGCGCACGCATCATGAAATAATACCGTCCGTCCTTCGGCACGTCGAAGGCGTATTCGCGATAGGGGTTCGCAGGATCGACCGTCGCATAGATCGCCGTCTCGCCCGGCCGCTCCGCCTTGAACGGCGGTACGTAGTCCGTCTCGGCATAAAGCGTGACCGGGCGAGAGAAGCCATCCGCCGTCCGCACAAGGAACGCGCCGCGCCGCATCCGCCGTCCCGCCATCCGCGCCGCATCGAACGTCACGGTGAAGGTGATCGTCTCGCCGCTCTGAACCACGCCGCGGGAAGGCGACACCGAGAACCAGTCCATATCATCGTTGGCGCACACCTTGAACGCGCTGCGATAGCCCGTTCCGCCGCAGCGCAGCGTGACCGTGACCGCCTGCGGCGTCACGGCGCCGGCCGAGAGCCGCACACCATCCACGCGCGCCGTATCCAGTACATACGGCACTGGGCGGCGCGGCCAGTCTCCGGCCGCCGGACACCTTCCGGACGGCAGATTCGTAACGTTGCTGTCGGCAAAATCAAACCGCGGCGCAAACGGCGAAAACGTCACCCCCTGCTGCGGACCATGGAAACGATTGCGCAACGCGTAAATATACGCCTCGGTACGACCCGGAAACATCCCGCCGCCACGCCCCCACAGGATGTTGTCAAAAAGGTAGCATGTGGGGCCATAGCCATACACATCGATGCCGGAAAGCTTCACCGACGATCCGGTCGTATCAAACTCCTCCACACAACCACTGAACACATTGTCGAACACGTACGAGGGACTGACCACCGCCCCCTGCACGGAGACGCCCATGAACGACCCTTCCATACGGTTGCCGAACACGCGCACGTTCTGCTGTCCGCCGTCGATCTCCAAGGCATCGTCGTTGGCGAACACGATGAAGTTGCCGCTGATGTCGGAGTCGCGGTTGAACGTCCCCTTCTCGTAGAAGTCGTTGCCACCGCCGATGCCATCATCCCAACGATGCAGGTCGGAGCCGACAAGGTCATTCCAGCGCACGACGATGTTGCCGCCCGAATCGGCGAGACGTATGGCCATCGGACCGTAGGGATGGCTGTAGCGCCAGGCATGGGCGCGGGAGTGCGCATCATGGAT
>CACZCD010000066.1 GCA_902779565.1 uncultured bacterium
CTAAACTCGCAACTCTTAACTCTCAATCCCGTTCTGCTGCGCGACCAGGGCGTCGGCGCCGTACATCTTGCGGAGCTTCGGCTTCTCGATCTTGCCAGTCGGGTTGCGCGGAACGGCCGCAAAGATGATCTTGCGGGGGCGCTTGTAGCGGGGAAGGTCGAGACAGAACTGGTTCACATCGTCCTCGGTGAGCGTGTACGCTTCCTTCGTCTCGATGATCGCAGCGGCAATCTCGCCGAGGCGCGCATCGGGAAGGCCGATCACCGCCACATCCTTGATTGCGGGATGGGCGCGCAGGAAGTCCTCGATCTGCACGGGGTAGAGGTTCTCGCCGCCCGTGATGATCACGTCCTTCGCGCGATCGACAAGATAGATGAAGCCGTCGCGCAGCTCGGCCATGTCGCCCGTGCGCAGCCAGCCATCGTCCGAAAGAATCTCCTTCGTCGCCTCCGGGTTCTTGTAGTACTCCTTCATCACGCCCGGCCCCTTGAGCGCGAGTTCGCCGACCTCGCCGGGCGCGACCTCCGAGCCGTCCGGACGCAGGATTTTCGTCTGCCAACCGTAGCCCGCCACGCCGATGGCGCCCACATGGTCGATGTTCTCGATACCGAGATGTACCGCGCCGGGCCCCGTCGATTCGGAAAGCCCGTAGTTCGTGTCGTAGTCGTGGTGCGGGAACACGGTCTTCCAGCGCTTGATGAGCGCCGGCGGCACGGGCTGCGCGCCGATGTGCATGAGCCGCCACTGGTCAAGGGTGTAGTCGGCGAGCTTCACGTCGCCGCGCTCGATGGCGTCCAGGATGTCCTGCGCCCACGGCACGAGCAGCCACACGATCGTACACTTCTCCTCGCTCACGGCGCGGAGGATCCATTCCGGCTTCACGCCCTTGAGCAGGACGGCCTTGCCGCCCACGAGGAAGCTGCCGAACCAGTGCATCTTCGCGCCCGTGTGGTACAAGGGCGGAATGCAGAGGAACACATCGTCCTTCGTCTGGCCGTGGTGTGCCTGCTCCACCTTGCAGGAATGCATGAGGCAGAGATGCCGGAGGATGATCGCCTTCGGGAAGCCGGTGGTGCCGGACGAGAAGTAGATCGCCGCGTCGTCCATTTCCTTGAGCGGGATCGCCGGTGCCTTGGACGAGCAGTAGCCCACGAGGTTGCGGTAGCTCTCCGCGAAGGTCGGGCAGTCGTCGCCCACGTAGAGCCGCATCCGCACGCGCGGCACGCGGTCGGCGATCTGCTCCACGCGCCCGATGAACTCCGGCCCGAACACGAGCACATCCGCATCGGAAAGCTCAAGGCAGTACTTGATCTCGTCCGCCGTGTAGCGGAAGTTGAGCGGCACGGCCATGCAGCCGGCCTTCAGCACGCCGAAGTAGATCGGCAGCCACTCTAAGCAGTTCATCAGCAGGATGGCGACCTTGTCGCCCCGCTTGAGTCCGCGGCTCAGGAGAAAGTTCGCGAAGCGGTTCGCCTTCTCGTTGAACTCCGCCCAGGTGATCTCGCTGCGGAACGCCTCAAACGGGCTCGATTCGATGAGCGAATACTCACGCCAGGTGGTGTTCCGCTTCTCCAGTTCCTGCGGGTTGATCTCGACCAACGCAACATCGTTTGGCCATTCGCGCGCATTGCGCTCCAGTATCTCGGTTATGACTTCCATGGCCGCGAATTATAGCATAACTTGCGCAAATCGGCACAACTGGGACAACGGACGTCCCGTCCGTTGCCGCCCGTGCGGCATTCGTGAAAGCCCGGCGATGGCACGAGCGAAACCGATGGGATGGCCCTGTCCGGTCCGGTGCGTCAGGCAAGCGAACAGGGACCGTTCTGGCAGCCGCCCGGGCAGGCCATCACTTCAAGGAAGTTCACCGGCATCTTGCCGGCGGCGTACAGCTTCACCATCGCGCACGTCTTGCGGTCGATGCCGTTGATTTGCTTCGCGTCGAGCTTGAAGCCGGGGATCTTCGAGGTCGCCTCCGTCAGCACGGCGTCCGTCACGCCGCAGCTCTTCGCGTAGTTGCGCGCCGTCGGGTTGGCGGGACGCTCCACGGGCCATGGCTCGCAGGCGATGACGTCGATCTTGCGGCCAGCGAGGATCGCGCCCAGCTCCTCGAACGAGAGAACGTAATCGACATCCTTGCGCCGCGCCTCGCTGCGCTTCGCGACGCATGGGCCGATGAACACGGTCTTCGCGTCCGGATCCTTCGCCTTTACGATCTCGCGGGCGTACACCATCGGGCTGGGCGTGAGCGAGACGTGGTCCACGAGCGCCGGAAGGTGCTTGCCGACGAGGTTCACCCAGGCGGGACAGCACGACGTCGTCATGAACGTCTTCGGATTCTTCTCCATGCGCTCAATGAACTCGGCGGTCTCGTGCTCCGTCGTCCGCTCCGCGCCGAGGGCGACCTCCATCACGTCGCTGAATCCCGCCTTGGCGCACGCGGAGAGAAGCTGCTCGATCTTGCCGGGGAACTGCTTCTCGGCAGCGGGCGCGATCATGGCGACGAGCTTCTCGCCACGCTTCATCGCCGCCAACACGTCCACAAGCTGGGAACGTTCCATCACCGCCGCGAACGGACACGCCGCGAAGCACTTGCCGCAGAAGATGCACTTGGCGAAATCGATCTCCGCCACGCCATACTCGTTCTTGCGGATTGCGCCCACGGGGCAGGCATCCTCGCACGGAACGGACGTCTTGACGATCGCGTGGTAGGGGCAGGCGGTGATGCACTTGCCGCACTTGATGCAGAGCGACTGGTCGATCACGGACTGTCCGCCGACGATGGAGATCGCCTTCTTCGGGCAGTTGTACACGCACGGACGCGCGAAGCAGCCGCGGCAGTTCGGCGTGGAGACGACCTTCGCGTCCGGGCAGCCGCTGCACGCCGGGCCGCACACGCTGAGCGGCGTCTTCGGCTTGGTGTCGTTCGTCCCGCCGCCCCACGCCTTCTCCGCGTAGTAGGCGGCGAGCGACTTCGACTCGTCCGTCTCGTCCTCCACGGATACGCCCAGCAGCGCCATCAGCCGGTACTTGAAAATCGCGCGGTCGTGATAGACGCAGCAACGCGACGCGACCGAGTTCTTCGGTCTCAGCTTGATCGGGATCTGGTCCAGTTCGTTCTCGAGCGTACCGTCGTCGAACGCGCGCACGATGCGGATCATCAATTCGCGGCGGATGAAAGTCGATCCGTTCAGCATGTCAGGCGGCCCCTCCGACCAGCGCCTCGATGCGCGCGAGGACCTTCTCGTTCGTCGCCTGCGCCATGATCTCCTCGCCGTTGAACCGCACGTACGGCGCGCCGCCGAGGTTCTCCTTCTCGCACAGCTCCAGGCAGGTGCGCGCCTCGATCTCGACCTTGTCGCGGAACTCGGCGGGAATCTCGTCCTCGAGCGACATGAGGTTCGCCGCCCCCAGCAGATAGCAGGCGGTCCCGCAGCAAATCTCAACCTTTATCTTATCCATGAAGTTCTCTCTTTCGTTTTCTTCTATTGACGTAGCCGTTGGCTTCCATGCATCATAATAGGCCGATATTATAACAGATTTCAGTAGTAATCGATCGTGACTTTCTTGCGGTAGTTTTTCTCGAGGGCGGCGGCAATGCGCTTGACGACGGAGCGGCGGAGCTCAAGGTCCTGCGGGACGTTCGGGTCCTGGTGCGACTCGTTCACCTTTGTGCCGATCACGAACTCGATCCTGTCGTGACGCATCATGCGCTCGAGAATTGCTCGCGCGGCGGCGGGCTCGCGCTCCGCCGGACGCATCTGCTCAAGCGCCGTGAGGACGCGCCCGAGCGTGAGGATGCCCTCCGTCGCGATGCCCACGCCCTCCATCGTGCCGACGGGCGGGAGCCCGCCCGACGTCCGCATGTCGGAAAGCTTCACCTTCACCTTCACGCCGAGCTCGCGCTCCATGATGTTGGCGGTTGTGCCGCCGCAGATGACGACATGGTCGAAGCCGAGCGTCGCCTGCCGGGCGTACTCCGCATCGTGTTCCTTGTAGAACGGCGGACCTGTAAGGATGCGCATCTCGCGCGGGTGGCGCAGGTAGCAGACGACGCAGCTGATGTCGTCCTTGCAGCCGTCCGGCGTGAGGTAGAGCGCCTTGCGCGCGATGGCCTCGCTCAAATCGCGTGCCGAGATATCGGGATCGGCGGCGATCTTCTCGCGCGCGAACGCAAGCACGCCCGAACGCCGCCAGCCGAACTTCATGTCCTTCCGCACGCCGAGGCCGGACTGCGTCACGCCGTCCGAACAGAGGATGATGCGGTCACCAGACCGGAAGTCGGCCTCGCACTTGCGCACCTCGCGGTCGGGCCAGTGCGACGCGACGATCTGCTCGTCCTTGAGCGGCGCGACCTCCTCGGTGCCGCGCAGGTGGATGTAGCCGGGATTACCCATCTCGCTGATCCGTGCCTTGCCGCCGAGGCGGAAGTCGAAGAGCGAGAACGTGGCGTAGCCGATCTTCCGCACCTCGCAGACGGGCAGGGAGTCCATGATGATCTCGACGGCCTCCAGCATCGGCACGTTCGACTCCAGGAACTTGATCGCCATCGACGTGGTCATCGTGGCGAGTACATTCGCCTTCACGCCGCTGCCGAGTCCGTCGGAGAGCGCCACGAGGTGACGGTTCTCCTTCTCGACGGTCATGAAGCGCACGTCGTCGCCGCAGGCGCCCTGTCCGGTCTTGGTGTACTGGGCGGCCTCCATCTCGATGAAAAGATCGCCTGCGGCGCCGTAGCCTTGCGTAGGTGCGTCAGCCATTCAGGTATTCCTCGCTGCCGCCCTGCCGGAGGCGCTTGCCGACGGTCTGCGATTCGTATGCGCCCGCGATCTCGTTGAGCATGATCTCCGTCTCGGCGATGTGCTCGCCGAAGAGACGGGCCACCTGCTGGACGGTGTACACGTTCTTGCGGATGACGTCGCGCGCCTTGGCGGCGATCTCCTCGCGGCGTCCCTCGTTCTTGGTGACGTCCTGCACCACCGCGCCGGCGAACTTACCCACGCTGATCGGGAAGACGCTGATCGTCACGATGCGGTCCTTCCACGGTTGGCGGTACTTGACGATCTCGCTGCCGTGCGCGACGGCGCTCGCGAAGAGCTCCGCGAAGTCGGGCATGAACCGGTCCATGCCGATTCCGTCGAGGTTGCCGAGCGCGTCGAACTCCTCCAGCGCGCCCGCCATCTCGGCGAAGAGTCGGTTGCACTCGACGATCAGTCCCTTCGCATCGACGATCACGACGCCCGCCGGAATGTACTTGATGAGCGCGTTGGACGTCCGCTGGAAATTCTTCTTGAGGTAGATGTGGCACATCGCCTCCTCGGCCTTGCCGGCAAGGAGGGCCTTGGCGAACTCGCGGCAAGAGTTGTAGCCGCACGCGCCGCAGTTGATCTCGTCAGCCTTCGTGGTCTTCCCCACGCGCGCAAGCGCGCCGGCGATGGCGGACTCGTCCGGCTCGTCGTCCACAACCGCCGCCGCCGGATACGCGGACGTGCCGCAGTGCGCGAAGCACCGCCCCGACGACGCACGGATCGGCGCCGTCGCATCCGTCGCGAACAGCGTCGCAAGGCCCGAGGCGCCGCGTGGCATCGCCGGGCCGTTCACGCAACCGCCCGGACACGCCAGCACCTCGACGAACAGCTTGCGCGGGAACTTCTCGGGATGGCGCTTGAATTCCGCGGGATCGAAGTCCTCCAGCATCCGACGGAAGTCCTCGAGACCGGACACGGAAACGTACCGCACGTCCGTCCTGCCGTCGCGCAGCGTGTCGTTCATGCCGCCCTCGACGGAGTAGAAGCGCCCCTCCTCGGCCGGACCGAGCGCGAGCTCCGCCTCTTCGCCGAACTTGATGCCCCTCTCTTCGAGGAACTGCTCGAGCGCAGGGAAAAGAACCGCCAGCGCCAGTTCGTCGGGATGCGCGTCGGACTCGTTCTTCTTCGCCGCGCAGGGTCCGAAGAACACGACCTTCGCCTGACTGCCGTATTTTTCCTTGATGAGGCGGCAGTGCGCACGGACGGGCGACGGCAGCGGCGAGATGAACGCGGCGTAGCCGGGCAGGTACTTGCGCACCATGTCCACGGCCGCCGGGCAGGCCGACGAGATCACGAGCGGGGAATCCGTTTCCTGGAGGAGCTTCGAGACGTGCGCGCTCACCGACTCCGCGCCGTGGGCCGTCTCGCTCACGCCGGCGAAACCGGCCGCCTTCAGCGCGGCGGCGATCTGTCCGATCGTCACGCCCTTGAAGTAGCCGGCGAAGCTCGGCGCGATGGACGCGTACAGCTTCGCGCCGGACGCAACGAGTTCCTTCAAGCGCGCGAGGTCGCTCCTGATCTTCTTCGCGTGGGCGGGACACACCTTCACGCATTCGCCGCAGGCGACGCACGCCTCAGGGATCACGCTCGCCTTGCCATCGACAATGCGGATGGCCTTCACGGGACAGTGCCGGACGCACTTGTAGCAGTCCTGGCACTCGTTCTCCGTCGTATAGACTGGACTTGTGACCATATCTTACCCATTATCCTTTCTGCGGAAACGTCGCCTCGAGGATGTCGCGCATCACGAGCGGATCCACGTGCTTGTAGATCTTGCCGTCAACGACCACAATCGGTCCGTCCGCGCAGTTGCCGGTGCACAGGCTCGCGCCGAGGTCCACATCGACCTCGTCCTTGAGCCCGCGCGAAGCAAGGAAGCTCTCGCACGCCTCTACAGTTTTCTCGTTCCCGCGCGCAAAGCAGGAACTACCCATACAGATGACTATTTTCGGTTTCGCCATGATATCCTTTTCATTGTGGCTATCAGTCTCATCGCGAACATTATAGCATAAATCATGTTTCCGTGCCGAAGGCAATTGTGATTTGCTCGTCTCCACATTGGTAGGGTCCGCTCGCCGAGCGGGCCGCACCTTTCACGCATCGGTGCCTCCCGCGCCGGGCGGCCGCCTCGCCGAGGCGGCCCTACCATCTTGCGAACAAACCATGGGCTCCACGTAGGTTCCCCCGCTGGTAAAGCCCGCTCGCCGAGCGGGCCGCACCCAATCGCCCCTACCACGTACGACGAAACGGCCAATGCTCAACCGCGTCGCACAACCCTTTGGCGACAGGATTGTTTACAACATACCGCCACTTCTCAACACGCTCTTCCTCGTTGCGCAAGCGATGGTCGAAGAACCCCTTCTGCCAAACGATACCACATTTCCTCGCAAGAAACCGCTTCCAGTTGGCAAGGGTTCTATCCATCGCGGCATCAGCGGCGAAGGCGGCGATAAAATGGACATGATCAGGCATAACGAGTGCAAGACACGGATACCATTCGCCATTTGTTCTGCGGAACTCAACAGCGTCAAGAATGATCCCCGCCGTGGCTTCGTTGGCAAGCGGACCGCGACGCCCTGCATCGCCTGGGGGAATGCCGTAGTGTGCGCGGTCTACACAAACAGTTATGAAATATTCCGCATGTGTGGCATATTGGGAAACGCATACAGGCGGCACATGGTGAAGACGCCGCCGAACAGGCAGGGCGTCTGAGTCCGAGCAATTGGTCTCATCAATGACTTGCATGGCAAGTAGTTTATCAAATCATCGTAAGTCAGCGCAATAGCTACGCACGTAAAAGATCTAGGCAATGTCTTTTCTTTCGGCCGCCTCGGCGAGGCGGCCCTACCATCTTACGAACGAACCATGAGCTCCGCGCGGGCTTCCCTGGTAGGGCCCGCTCGCCGAGCGGGCCGCGTAGGCTCCCTCAGGTACACGTCGCGGCTACTCGATGTCCACGACGCTCGCCCAGTGGATGAGGAGCTCGTGGTTCTTCGGCGTCTGGTCGCGGCTGGATTCTGCGGCGGCGACAATCGGGAGCCACTTCTGCACGTCGGGGAGCTTGACCTTCAGCGCCTCGCACGCGAGTGCCATGTACTTCTCCGCCGCCGCGATGTGACCCGAAAGCCAGAACAGGAGATACGTGCGCGCGACGTCGGCGAGCGGATCGCCGAGGCGCACATGGCTCCAGTCGATCACGCGCCAGTCGCCCTTCGGCGTGATGATCACGTTCGTCGGGTTGAAGTCGCCGTGGCAGAGCGCCTTCCCGCGCGGGAAGCTCTGGAGCTTCATGTGCAGGTCGTAGCGCGTCTCGCGCGGGAGAGGCGAGGCGGAGATCTGCTTGTCGAGCTTGTCCGCGAGGTTGCCCATGCGCTCGGAGGTCTTGGAGAAGATCTCGCACTGGATCGCGACGAACTCCTTCAGGTACTTCACGAGGTTCTTCTTGTCCTTCGCCATCACGTCGGCAAGCGTCTCGCCCTCGATCCACTCGCGGCGGATGCACCAGTGGTCGCGGAGCTTGAGAACTTCAAGCACCTTGGCGACGGGGAGCCCCGTCTCGGCGGCACGCGCCTCGTTCATCGCCTCGTTCAGGATCGCGCTCACCTTGTAGCTCGGTCCGAATATCTTGAGCACCGTGCCCTTGTCCTTCGTCACAACCTTGTCGGTGCGCTCCAGAAGGATTTGGTCCTGCTTGCGCGGACGGCCGCGCTTCGCGGGGATTTTCTCAGCAGGCACCGCCTTCGCGGCGGTCTTCTTCGTTAAATTCTTTTTCATTTTGATTTCCTTTAGATTACCTGTGACTTCGGACTTATGACATCAGACTTCGAAGTCGGAAGTCTGAAGTCCGAAGTCTTTTCCTTCACACCGCCTCATGCTTGCCGTAGTAGGCGTTGAGGTACATCTGCTTGATCTCCGACATCAGCGGATAGCGCGGGTTCGCGCCGGTGCACTGGTCGTCGAAGGCCTGCTCCACCATCGCGTCGAGGCGGTCGAGGAAGTCCTTCTCGTCCGGCACGTAGTCGCGGATCGTCGGCTTGATGCCGATGCGCGCCTGCAGCTCGCGGATGGCCTTGAGGAGGTTGTTGAACTGCTCGCCCTTGGACTTGCCCGCGATGCCGAGCGCGTCGGCGATCTCAAGGTAGCGTTCGAGCGTGTGCGGGTGGTCGTACTGCGGAAACGTGCCCATCTTGCGCGGCACGGGGTCGGCGTTGAAGCGCAGCACCTGCTCCATCATCAGCGCGTTGGCGATGCCGTGCGGGATGTGGTGGAACGCGCCGAGCTTGTGCGCCATCGAGTGCATCACGCCGAGGAAGGCGTTGGCGAAGGCCATGCCGGCCATGGTGGCGGCGTTGGCCATCTTCTCGCGGGCGACGGGGCTGGCCTTCTTCGCGACCGCCGCGTCGTAGCACTGCGGCAGATATTTGAAGATCACCTGCAGGGCGCGGATCGCGAGTCCGTCGGTGTAGTCGGTGGCCATCATCGAGGCGTAGGCCTCAAGCGCGTGCGAGACCGCGTCGATGCCGGAGGCGCTCGTGAGGCCGGGCGGCGCCATCATCTGCATGTCGGCATCGACAATGGCCATGTTCGGCATGAGCGCGTAGTCGGCGAGCGGGTACTTCGTTCCGGTCGTCTCGTCGGTGATCACGGCGAACGGCGTCACCTCGGAGCCGGTGCCGGCCGAGGTCGGCACGCAGATGAAGTAGGCCTTCTCGCCCATCTTCGGGAACGTATAGACACGCTTGCGGATGTCCATGAAGCGCATGGCCATGTCCATGAAGTCCGCCTCCGGGTGTTCGTAGAGCACCCACATGATCTTGGCGGCGTCCATCGCGGAGCCGCCGCCGACGGCGATGATCACGTCGGGCTTGAAGCCAGCCATCAGCTTCGCGCCTTCCTTTGCGCAGGCGAGCGTGGGGTCGGGCGCGACGTTCGAGAACGTGGTGAACATGATCCCCTGCTGCTCGAGCGACTTCTCGATCGCCTTCGTGTAGCCGTTCGCGTAGAGGAAGGTGTCCGTCACGATGAACGCCTTCTTGCGGCCAAGCTCGTGGCCAACCTCCCGGAGCGCCACCGCGAGGCACCCCTTCTTCTGGTACACCTTTTCAGGCGCGCGGAACCACAGCATGTTTTCCCTTCTCATGGCCACGGTCTTGATGTTCAAAAGATGTTTCACTCCCACGTTCTCGGAGACGGAGTTGCCGCCCCAGCTGCCGCAGCCGAGCGTCAGCGACGGAACGAGGCTGAAGTTGTAGATGTCGCCGATGCCGCCGAGGCTCGACGGCGTATTCACCAGAAGGCGGCACGCCTTCATGCGATCGGCGAACTTCGCGAGCTTTTCGCGCTCGCCCAGCTCGTCGATCCAGAGCGATGACGTGTGACCGAGCCCGCCGTTGTTGACGAGCAGCGCCTCCGCGATGTCGAGCGCGTGGTCGAAGTCGCGGCTCTTGTACAGGCCGAGGATCGTGGTGAGCTTCTCGTGCCCGAACGCCTCGGAGCTGTCGGTCGAGGTCGCCTCGCCGATGAGTACCTTCGTGGACTCAGGAACCTCGAAACCAGCCATCTTCGCGATGGCGACGGGACGCTGCCCCACGATCTTCGCGTTCAGCGCGCCGTTGATGAGCATCGTGGCGCGGATCTTGTCGGCCTCTTCCTTGTTGAGGAAGTAGCAGCCGCGCTTCCTGAACTCGGCCTTCACCTCATCATAGATGAGCTGGTCGGCGATGACCGTCTGCTCGGTCGCGCAGATCATGCCGTTGTCGAACGTCTTGGAATGGATGATCGAGTTGACGGCGTTCACAAGGTCGCAGCTTGGGTCGAGAATCGCCGCCGCGTTGCCCGCACCCACGCCGAGCGCCGGGGTGCCGGACGAGTAGGCCGCCTTCACCATGCCAGGACCGCCCGTCGCGAGGATGATGTCGGCCTCCTTCATGAGCAGGTTCGTCTTCGGGAGGCTCGGCGCCTCGATGCACGCGATGATCCCTTCGGGCGCGCCCGCCGCAACCGCCGCGTCCAGGACGATCTTCGCCGCCGCCTTCGTGCAGTTCTTGGCGCGCGGGTGGGGGCTGATGACGATGCCGTTGCGCGTCTTGAGCGCGAGGAGCGTCTTGAAGATCGCGGTGGAGGTGGGGTTGGTCGTGGGGATCACGGCGCCGATCACGCCGATCGGCTCGGCCACCTTCATGATGCCGGCGGCCGCATCCTCCTCCACCACGCCGCACGTTTTCGTGTCGCGGTACGTGTTGTAGATGTACTCCGCCGCGTAGTGGTTCTTGATCACCTTGTCCTCGGCGATGCCCATGCCCGTCTCGGACGCCGCTTGCTTCGCCAGCGGGATGCGCGCCTTGTCGGCCGCGATGGCGGCCGCCTTGAAGATCGCGTCCACCTGTTCCTGCGTATAGGACGCATACTTCGCCTGCGCCGCACGGACGCGGGCGATCTGCGCCTCCAGTTCAGCGACGCCGCCGTCTGCGGCGTCTGGTCTCTCGTTTTCGTTCATATCTCTTTCCTCTGTCTGTTCCCGAAAATCCCTTATGAGGGGAAAACAGGCGCGTAGTATAGCACTTCGAGTATCGATAGTCAAGTAGCGATAATAAAATATCCATAATTTTTCCCGCATGCGTCTTTCCGACGCCGGAAATGTGGTATAATTCGCCGCCGATGAACGAGGTCGAGAGACAGGAACCGCTTCCGCTGCCGACGATCCGCCGGTATCCGGCGTATCTGCGCCTGATCCGGGAACGCATGGCGGCGGGCGAGGATGAGGTCTCCAGCGCGGCGCTGGCTGCGGCGCTGGGGATCGATCCTGTTCTCGCGCGCAAGGACATCGCAATGATGGGCGTGCCCGGCCGTCCGCGCTGGGGCTATCCGGCGCGGGAACTTGCGGACGCCATGCAGCGCGCGCTCGGATGGGACAACACGACGGACGCCGCGCTCGTCGGCTGCGGTTCACTGGGGCATGCGCTTGTCGGCTACGGCGGATTTGCCGAGCAGCACCTCTCGATCGTGGTGGCGTTCGACGCGGATCCCAAGCTTCACGGACAGACCATCCATGGCGTGAAGGTGCGTCCCATGTCGGAGGTTGGTCGTCTCGTCCGCCGGATGCGGATACATCTCGGAATCCTCACGGTGCCGGACGCCGCCGCCCAGGCGTGCGCGGCGGCGCTTGTCGCGGCGGGCGTGAAAGGCCTCTGGAACTTCACCTCCGTGCAGCTTTCCGTTCCTGACGACATCATCGTGCAGAACGTGGATCTCGCCCAGTCGCTGGCCGTCCTCTCGCATGCGATCGCTAACCGGCAACGCGTGAAAGCGTGAGGGACGGCTTGCCGGATGAAAGCATCGCAGCGGCAAAGGCGGTGAACGGCGCCACGAGCACAAGCCCGAACGACCCCACGAGCGTCTTCACCATCTCCGCCGAGACCAACGTCGAGTTGAGAAAGACCGAGGGCGGCGTGCCCTGCGCGGCGAACACCATCAGCAGCGTGAGATAGCCCCCGGAATAGGCGAGCAGCAGCGTGGTGGTCATCGTCCCGACGACCGCCCGCCCGATGCGGAGGCCGCTGAGGAACAGCGCGCGCGGCGGCAGCGTGGGATTGTGGCGCGCCACCTCGTCCACCCCGGCGGCGATGTCCATCGCCAGATCCATGAGCGCGCCGGACGACGCCAGGATGACCGCCCCCATGAAGATGTCGGCGAGATCCAAGGAGGAATACCCTGAATACAGAAGCGCCTGCACAAACGGCATCGTCGCGCCGGTCACATGCATCGCGCGGGTGAAGAACCATGCCAGCGCCAAAGAGGTCCCCACGCCCAGGATCGCCCCGAGGAACGCGGCGATCCCGCGGCGCGTGAAGCCGGCCACAAGATACATGATCACCGCCGTAAGCGCCGAGACGGCGACGAACGAGACGCCCGCCGCGCTCCAGCCGTTCAGACAGAGCGGGATGAGGAGCTTCCACACCGTGAAGCAGCTGAAGATAAAGCTGAACAGCGCCTTCGCGCCCGTCCAGCCGCCAAATGCAATCAACAACAGACAGAAGGCGGCGAAGAGGAACCCGGCCCAGCCTAGCCGCCAATGGTCACGGGCGACAAGCGTATCCCCCTCCTTCGCGCCACCCGTAGGCCAGGTGACGACGGCCACATCGCCCACCTTGAACTTCTTGTCGAGATCCAGCTGGGCGCGCATCTCGTTCGCCGCCCGGAAACGGCGGCCCGCCGCCGGACCGCCCAAAAGCTCCACCTCCAGGTTCTGCGTGCCGTATTCGATCAATCCCGTGAAGGTCAGCGTACTGTCGTCCACGGCAACCACGCGCGCCCGCACCGGTTCGCCGCAGTCATCCGCCAGCGGATGCGCCGCCGGCACGAACCACATCGCCGCGCAGAGCGCCGCGAGCGCCAGCACCGGAATGACATCGCCGCGCTTCATCGCCTCATTTCGAGAGAAGCTTCTTGAGACGGTCGCCGAGATCCGCGTTCTCCATCATGCCCACAAGGATCTCCGCGCCGGCACCCTGCGCTGTCGTGAGGGTCGGCAACGCGGTATGGCTGCCCGAACTCCAGCCCACGCCCGCATGCGCCGCCAGCACGCCGCGCGCCGCCGACGCGAACACATAGCGCCGCTTGACGTCGTGGGCCGTGGTGTCCGCCATCCGCTGCCGGATGTAAGTGCGATCCTTCTCCAGCGCGGCGCGGAGCGCCTTCTCCTCCGCCGCCGTCACGCGCAAGGGATTCGTCTCGTCGCCGCCGAACACAAGACCGAACTTCTCCGTCACGAGCGGCTTCACCTGCTCGAACGAGAGATTGATGTCGTCCCGCAGCATGCCTTTGATGCGGTTCGAGAACTGCTCCGTGGAGATCTTCTGCGCGGCCAGGCGCTCAACGTAGAACTTCCCGCCGGTTCCGACGAAGCCCATGGAGAGACCGCCGGTCTCATGGTCGCCCGTGACGACCACGAGCGTCTCCTCCGGATGCTTCGCGGCGAACGCGAGCGCAACCTTGACGGCGGCATCGAGCGCCAGCACTTCGCGGAGATTCGTCGCCGCGTCGTTGGCGTGTCCGGCGAAGTCGAGCGTGCCGCCCTCGCACATGATGAAGAATCCGTTCGGATTGTCGATGACCTCAATTCCCTTCTCCAACAGCTGCGCGAGCGAGGGACGCGACCCGTCCTCGTCGATCGCGAACCCGAAATGCTTCTGCGTAAACGTGCTCAGGCTCTTCCCGCCAGGACGGATCGCCGCCCATTCGGTCTTGTTGGTTGCGACCGTATAGCCGGCCTTCCGCGCAAGGTCGTAGATGTTGCCCCGGTACATTGCGTCCGACCGGTCGTCCTCCTTGCCCGAAAACCCGCCACCGGCAAAGTAGTCGAACCCGCTGGCGAGAAGATCCAGCCCCACTCGGTACAGTTCGCTGCGGTTCTTGCGGTGGGCGTAGAATGCCGCCGGTGTGGCATGGTTGATCGTGGTGGTGGTCACGATGCCGACCTTCATGCCCGCGCGCTTGGCAACTTCGGCGGCGGACTCGACCGGCGTGCCGTCCGGCGTCACGCCGAGCATGGCGTTGCCGGTCTTCACGCCGCAGGCGATCGCCGTTCCGGCGGCGGCGGAATCCGTGATGATGGCGTTGGCCGACCGCGTGCGGGTGGTGGCATGGTACGGCAGACGGTTCATCGCCAGCTCGCCGTAGCCGATCCGCGCGGCGAACTCCTCCGCCACCATCCGCTGCGGGGTGGACATCCCGTCGCCGATGAATACGAACACGTACTTGGGCTTCCCGCCCGCGAACAGTGCCGCGGCGCAGAGCGCCACGCCCACCGCGAGATTGAACTTACAAATTTTCATGTCTATTTCTCCAGCATGATGTCGCGGAACTTCGCGATGTCGGCGTCGGTGAAGCCAAGTTCCTTCACGTAGGCCTCCACCTTCTCGCGGGTCGTCGCGCCGGGATAGGCGTCGAACACCTTGCGGAGCTTATCGAAGCGCGTCTTGTGGCCGAAGCTCTGGTCCTGATAGACAAACACCGTGAACTCCCAGTCCTTGTCCAGCTCCTCGTCGGAGACGCCGAGAAGCGCGTTGAGGATGAAGCCCACCGCGCCCGTGCGGTCCGCGCCGCCGATGCAGTGGAAGACGAGCGGGTAGTTCCGCTCATCGAGGAACACCTTGAAGACCTTGACGAACGGCTCCTTGCCCTCCGGCCGGCCCATGGCGCCATAGCTCTTGGACGAATAATGCCACCACTTCACCCCGTCGCCCGCCGGCGAACCCTTCATGCCCCAGCATTCACCGTCGCTCCGCAGATCGATATCGCTCTTCCATCCGAGAAGATCGTTGGCGATGTGCAGACCCTCGGCCGTCATCCGGGTGGTACCGGGACGCCAGTCCTTCTCGTCCTTCTTGAGCATCTTGCGCAGGTAGGGTGCCTTCGGATCGAACGTAAGCGCGCCTTTCTCGCGGTCGATGCGCTCCTTCATCTTCCGTCCCTCCTTGCCGAACTTCTTCTCGAGCACGCCCTCCTTGTACATCTTCAGCGTCTCCGAGCAGCTGAAGTAGATGCTCGCGTTGTTGTTGAGCCCGGCCGCACGATAGGCCATGCCCTGCTTCACACGCCGGCCGTCGAGACCGATGCGTCCGCCAAGGTCGCGGATGTTGGAGACGTCCGGCACGTACATCACGCGCGGTGCCTGGTCGCGCGTCTTGAAATGGCCGCGCGCGCACGCGCCGTCGCCACAGACGGTCCAGGTGTACTCCCGCGCGATCTCGAGGTTCCACACGTCCACCGTCGTCTCCATCAGGTTCGTCGCGAACACGGTCTTGTCGCCCAGTTTCACCAGGATCTCGCTGTC
>CACZCD010000067.1 GCA_902779565.1 uncultured bacterium
CTGCCACGCTTCGGGATCGGTGATGTCGAGCTTGCTCGAGCCGCTGTGCCGGCTGCTCACATCCGGATTGCCGTTCTTCGAGATGATGAACGGCACTTTCCGCGTGCGGCGCGGCTTCTTCTTCCCGTCGCAGTCCGAGATCGTCACCTCCACCTCGTAGTCCTTCTTGTAGCCGGGCGCGTCCGTCGTGATCACCGACCCCATCGCCATGTATATCATGTAACGGATCGAATCCTTCGCCATCAGCTTCGGTCCGCGCCGGAACTCCTCCGGCTCCCGCCAGCGCTGTGCGGTTCCCCGCCCTTCCGCGACGATCGCCGTCGGCATCGATCCCATCTCGCGGTAACGTTCCACGATGTTGCTCATCCCCATCCCGAACGTCAGTGTTCCGCGCACGGGCCGCGCCACGGGACCCTCCACCGCCGCATAGTCCGGCGAATACCGGCAGACCACAGGCCCGAACTGCCAATCGTCGGGTACGGACGGTTTTCCGGCAAGCGTCATGTAGCGCGCCGGCACGTCGCGCATCCGGTCCGTGGCGATGAAATACGCGTCAAGACCGGGCTTTTCGATCTCCACGCGCCAGGCGTCCGTTTTCGCCGCACCGAAGTCCGCTGTCATCCGCTCATAGGCATTCACGAAAACGCCGCCACCGCGCGTGGTGGAAAAGAGCGGGATCACAGCGTAGGTGGCGGCGGAGTTGTTGTAGCCGTCGCTCGTGTAGAGCGTGAGGCGGTGTCCACGCTTGTTCAACCGGTCAAGCCGCTCGCCCAAGCCATACACCGCCTCCTTCTCCAGAAGCCGCCCGCCCAGCACACAGCCCTTGGCACCCAGCTGCACAGAATCCACCTCCAGCACCTTCCGTCCCGTCGCCGAGAAGAACGCAAGCGTTGAACCGTCCGCCGCCAGAACGGCCTTGGAGCCATCAGAGGACGTGAACGTCCGTATGCCATTCGCAGTCGCCTCGCGAATCGGCTGCGGGGAAACGGGCATCGTCTCGCCCATCCAGCGCGCAAGCGCCTGCACAGCCCCCACCTCGGCGAATCGGCCGTCCGCATCGGCCGTGCGCAGTCGCCACATCTGCGAACCTTCAGCCGTCAGGCGGCACTTCACGCCGCCCGGCGCGGTGAAATCGACACACCGCAAATCATCCGCCCAGCCGCTTGCGGCGGCAAGGCAAAGCAAAAACATCAAGCGACGCATTTTAGAACCCTACCTCCTTTTATCGAATCAAGGGTTCCCCTCGACGGACACTTCTGCGTTCTCGGCGTGGCTCGCTTCGTCGCATCTCTCAACATGGATGTTCTTGAGCAGGACGTTCTTCACGGGAAGGCGCGCATCGCCAGAGATACAGTAGATCTGCTCCACCGACTTCGCCCTGATGTTCTCCACACGGAAGCCGTCGATGCGCGTGAGCAGACGTTCGCGCGCCGGATACTGGCCCCACTGGTAATCGACGTCCGTGGCAATGTTTGCGATGTACTTGGCCCGCCCGGTGGCAACCACGTTCGAAACGGTAATGTTCTCCACGAACGCGCCCTTCCGGTCGCTCGTCTTGATGCGGGCCACGGCGCTGACCCGCTCCGTCACCTTGCAGTCGTGCAATGATATGTTGCGGATGCCGCCCGCCACCTCGCTCCCAACGCCGATAAGGGTATGCGCCCGCTTCACCGTGCAGTTGCGTATCTCCACATTCTCACATGGCACGCCGACCCGCCGCCCGTCGCGGTCGCGACCGGACTTGATGACGAATCCGTCGTCGCCCTGATCAAGCGTGCAGTCCTCGATGAGGACGTTCCGCGAGGCGTTCACGTCAATGCCGTCGTTGTTGTGGCCCAACGCGTGAATGTCGAGCCCGCGCACCGTCACGTCCTCGCACAGGCGCAGATGGACGCACCAGAGCGGGCTTTCGCGAAGGTGAAAACCCTCGAGCCGCACGTTGCGGCACCGCTCGAACTCCACGAAGCAGGGTCGTATGCGCGCCGTGCGCAAGTCCTCGAAACGGCGCTCCTCTACCGGCGTGTCGCTCTCGCCCCATGCGTACAGGCGGCGCTGGTTCTCGAACATCGTCGCGGTGTCGCGCAGGAACCAGTCGCGCCACAGCCCCATGCGTGTGGCGAGTGTTCCGCCGCCGGTGACGGAGACGTTCGTCGCGCCGTAGGCGTAGATGAGCGGCGAAAGTCCGTAGAACTCGATGCATGAATAGCTCGAACGCACGGCGGGAAGGTACGCCTCGGGATCGTCGGGGAACACGAGCACGGCGCCATCGTCGAGATGAAGCTCCACGTTCGACCGGAGATGCACGGCCCGTTTCGCCAGCCATTCGCCCGGCGGCACCGTCACGCGTCCGCCCCCGGCTGCGGCCGCAGCCTCGATCTGCGGCTGTAGGTCGATCGGCTTCGCGTTGTTGTACGTGGAGACGAGACGGATCGTGCGTACGAGCGTATGCGCCTCGCCGGGCTTGAGGACGTAAGCCCGCGCCTTCTCCAACGTGCCGTTCTCCGGGCAGATGAATTTCCGCCACTCACCGGGTTCAATCGGCGAAACCGTCTTCGAAAGATGACTTTCGGGGTTCGGGCGCCACAGACGGCGACCGCTTCCGCCTTCGTCCGTAAAGGCGAACGTCCGCCCTAAAACTGGATCGTGCAGACGCCATTCGCCCGACAGCTCCCCTTCCTCGCGGCATTGCGGGGTGTCGCCGACGGCGAGATACGGATGGAACGCCTCCGTCACCTCGAACGGACTGCTTCCGGTGTTCTCGCCAATCATCTTCAGCGTGAGCCGGTCGTTGAGCCGGACGGACACCGTGAGCGCAAAATCATGCGGGAAGATCTTGCGCGTCTCCGCATCTGACTTGAGGCGCAGGATCAGCTCGCGGTCGCAGTAGGAGTGGCGCTTTTCACCCACGACTTTGAAGTCACGGTAACGCGCGAGGCCATGCCGTGGCGAGCCATCCGGCCCCAGCCCCGCAAACCACGGCCAGCACAACGGGATGCCGCCCGTCCCCGTCTTCGAAACGAAGAGCACCTCTTCGCCGCCAACCGGCACATAGGAGACCACGCGCGCGCCATGCGTGTCAACGGACACCACGCCACACGCATTCGTCAGCGCAACAATTGCCGCAAGAAACGCTACCATTTCGCCCTCACCGGGGATTCGTCGGGTTAAGGACGCCCGGCATCACGGGCCCGCCGGGAATGAAGATGAAGAGCTTCGCGCGACGGTCGGATTCGCCGATGAGGATCGAGCCGTCCGCCGCCGTCGTCATCGCGTCGAACTGATACGCGATCTTCGCGTAGTAGGGGCTGCGATCCACGCCGAGAACGCCCCAGTCCACATGCCCTTCATCCGAACGGAAGGAGAAGAGGCGGCAGACGTTATCCTTCTCGCCGCAAATCGAATAGAGCCGCCCATCCTGCCCGATGGTCGCCGCACGGATGCGGCGCTCCACGCGCGGCTTGCCCCAGTTGATGAGACGGTCCACGTTCGGATAGGCGGAGAAGATGAAGCCGTCCGACGAAGTGCCGATGAGCGAACCGTCCGTCTGCACGAATAGCTGTTCGACCACGGGGAAGGCGTTGTACGCCTGCGTCTCCCAGTATTCGCCCGGCACGCGCATCTCCGAGCCGCCGAACTTGCCCGTCTCAGGATCGAAGTACCGCAGAAGCCCGTCGTCGCCGGAGGACCACACCTTGCCGTCCGCCGCCACCGAAAGGGCGCGCGGCACGCCGCGCCAGCTGCGCTCCGGCCCCGGATACGAAAGCTTCTCCATCCACTTGCCGTGGCGTACGGTTTTGCCGGCGGCGATGTCATGTGAGAAGAACTCGGCATCGGGATAGGAGAGACCGTAGACCTTCTGACCCGTCGCATCCATCGCCATCGCGTAGATCGAGTTGCTCGGCACCGGGATGCCCAGATCGACCAGCGGCGCGGCGGTCCCTTCCAGATAGACCGCACCATCGCTCTTGGCAGGATCGTAGGCATAGAGATGTCCGCCCGCGTAATCCTTATACTTAGCCTTAATATCCACCCAAAGCTGGTTCTCGATCGCGCGGCGGCCCTGCGGCATCTCACGCGAAAGGCGCAGGAGCGCGATTTCGTTGAGCCCCGAACCGATGTACACGCGGCCGTCGCTCCCTTCCGCAAGACAGTTGCGCACCCCCTTCTCGGTCTCGGGAAGCGAACCGAGCGGAAACACCTTGTTCACCCGCGCATCCCATACGAAGAGGTGCGCGCGGCGGCCGGACGTCGCCCCATAGACCTTACCGTTGCCACCATGCGACAGCAGCGCCGTGATCGGCGAAGAATCGGCGGGAATCTCCGTCGCCCCCGGATAGCCGAGATCGCGGAAGTCAAGCCGCTGCGCGTCGAAATGCGGATTGACGCACTTCTGCGCAAAGCCGTTCATCGCAATCAATGCGCCCAACACCAAAACCATCTTTCTCTTCATCTTCTCTCCTTTACTCTAAACTGGAAACTCTAAACTCCAAACTCTAAACTGGAAACTAACCACTAATCCACCGGGTCGTACGCGACCAAGCCCATCGAGAACGGCCAGCGACGGCCCACCTTACCGACGATCGCCTTCTCGTCCTTCTCCTCGATCGCGCCGACGAAGTAGATGCGTCCATCCTTCTGTCCTGTACAGGCGCCGCCCAGACCAAAACAGAGGTTCCCCTTCTCCGTCACCATCAAGCCAAGCGGCTCCCGCGTTTTCTTCTGGAGATCGTAGCGCATCAGATACGAGACGGGCGGGAAGTAGCCACCCGCAAGCTTTGCCTGGAACTTCTCTTCGTCATGCACGTCCCAAGAGGTCCCCACGTAGTCGAAGGAGCCAGACGCGGTCGGCGCAAAGTAGATGCGGTGGTCGGTGGAGATCGTGAACGCCAGCGTCGCGAACGGAATCTGCCGCACGTTCGTCTCGTTCCAGTACTGCGGCGCAGTAAGCGGCGTGATGTAGTCGATCTTGCCTTCAGGACCGTTGTGGACATCGTACCGGAACAGCATCGAGTTGCCGCCGATGATGCCGTAGGCGCACTTATCGACCGGATCCCACTCGATCACGCGCCAGATGACCTTGCGGTCGATCATGGGCTTCGACATCGTGCGCGGCAACACGCGGTTGTCGCACTCGAGACGGATGTTCGGGAGATCGACCACCTCGTCCGTCTTCGGGTCGTACCGCCAGATCTGCGCCACGGGGAACGAACCAAACACGCGCCCTTCGTCGTCCGCGAAGATCGTGCGGCAGATGTCCCAGTCGTCAACCTTGCCGAGATCGCGCGTAAAGCGTCCCTTGATGTCGTGCATGTAGAGATGGCCATCCTCCGCGAGACCGTAGAGACGCATCCACTTTGGATCCATCACCATGCCAAGAAGCCCGAAGTGGCGGCTGATCTTCCCGAGCACCTCCACCTTGTCGAGCTTCGGATTGTAGCGGTACCAGAACGCGCCGAGGTAGGAGGAAGGATCGATGCATTCCGGGCCGGTATCCTCGTTGAGCGAACCGAAATAGACGTTGCCCTCGTTGTCCTCGCCCATGCGCACGTGGATCTTGCCGTTCGTGTTGATGCCCTCGCCGCGCTCGTCGTGCAGCTCTGTGAGATCGACGATGTGGCGCATCGTCTCCGTGGCGGGATCGAACTCGTAGAAGTGCGCGGCCTCGGCGTGCGTGCAAAGCCCGATATAGACCTTGCCGCTCTTCGCGCCGTAGAGCGCACTCCACATCGACTCCTCGCGATGGTCGCCGACGAACCGGTAATGCTTCACCACGGCTTTCCGCTCCTTGGCGAAATCAATCTTCTGCGCGAACGCCGGCAGAACCGCCATCGCCAGAACAAGGGCAACCCTCATTTTACATTTAGCGTTTTCGATTTTACTTTCTGTTTTCATGCCGCGTATTGTACCACATGTAGCACCGCAGCATCCACCCTTTTGCGCAAAATATCATCACCCGATTGCGAAGGATACGCAATTGTGATACAATCCCGCCAAATGAAAAAGATACTGTTGCTCACCCGCGTCGAATCGCAGGCCTTCACCGCCATGAAGGACTGCATCCTGCCGCTGGCGAAAGAGCAGGGATGGGCCATACACGTGTTTGCGCTGGGCGGGATGGATACGACCGCGCGGAAAATCATCGGTGCATGGAACTCTGACGGCTGCATCGTCTATGCGGCCGACAACAGCGGCCTCCACACGGGCTTTTCCAAATGGCGCACGCCTACCGTCGCGCTGAATGCGAGCCTCCCCATCTGCGGCGTCACAACCATAACCCACGACTCCCGCGAAACCGGCAAGCTTGCCGCTAAAGAGCTTTCGTCGCTTGCGATAGACAATTTCGCCTTTTTCTCAACCATCCCGCGCAATCAATGGGTCGAGACGAGATACAGCAGCTTCGCCGAGGGGATTAGGCGGCTTGGCCGCTCCGTCCTGCGGTATGAAAAAGGTTCCGTCAGCGATTGGCTCGCGGCACTCCCGAAGCCGTGCGGAATCTTCGCGGCCAACGACCTCATGGCTGAACGCGCCGCATCGGAGGCGCTTGCACGCGGGATCGACATACCCGGCGAGATTGCGCTGATCGGTTGCGATGACAATCCACAGATATGCGAACACGCCGAGGTGACGCTGACAAGCATACGTCCCGACTTCCATCGCTGCGCGAGGCTTGCCGTGGATGCGCTCAAGTACGCAATGGATGGCCGGTCATACTCCGGCGATGTCACCTACGGGGATATCGGTATCACGCGCCGCGTATCCACGCGCCCGATATCAAGGCAGCCTCCACAAATTGCCGCCACGCTCGAGCACATCAGACTGCATGCGTTTGATGGAATCAGCGCGTCGGACGTGCTCGGCATGCTTGGCGGATCAAGGCGCTCGGCGGAAAACAGGTTCCGCAAAGCCACCGGCCATTCGATCCTGGAGGAGATACAGTCCGTGAGAATGGCGGAAGTCGAACGCCTACTTGCGAATCCGATGGTGAAGATCGGATCCATAGCCGCGCGCACCGGCTACCGATCCGAAAACTTCCTCACACGTCTCTTCAAGCGCAAGACCGGTCTTACGCCCTCCCAATGGCGAGCCGACCGGGCGCACAAAAGGCACGACAACTGACCTCACCGACACGCAAACGGATTTTGTGGTATAATTCACGCCTTGTTGAGCCCCTGTAGCTCATCTGGACAGAGCAACTGCCTTCTAAGCAGTGGGTAGGAGGTTCGAGTCCTCTCAGGGGCGCCAAACGTGGACCCGTAGCTCAGTCGGTCAGAGCAGGTGACTCATAATCTCCGGGTCGTGGGTTCAAGTCCCGCCGGGTCCACCAAGTTTTACCCAATCATGCCGCCATTCACGGAGATGATCTGCCCCGTGATGTAGGCGGCCTCGGGCGAGACGAGGAACGCCACGCAATTCGCGATGTCCTCGGCCGTGCCGAAACGCTTGAGCGGAATCGTGTCCATGTACGCCTTCTTCACGTCATCGGGCAGCACATCCGTCATCTTCGACTGGATGAAGCCCGGCGCGACGGCGTTGCAGCGGATGTTGCGGGAGCCCAGCTCCTTCGCGGTCGTCTTGGTGAGCGCGATCACGCCGCCCTTCGACGCCGTATAGTTCGCCTGACCCGCGTTGCCCATGATGCCGACCACCGAGGCGAGGTTCACGATCGAGCCGCCGAGCTGGGTGCCGTCGGCGGCCTTGTTCTTCATCATCGGACGCGACACGGCGCGCGTGAAAAGGAACGTCCCCTTCAGGTTCACGTTGAGAACGGCATCCCAGTCCTCGTCGCTCATGCGCATGAGAAGCCCGTCCTTCGTGATGCCGGCGTTGTTGATCATGATGTCAACCTTGCCGAACTTCGCGATCACCTCCTTGACGCACGCATCCACCTCGGACGAATCCGCCACGTTGCAGCCGAGCGCGATCGCCTCCGAGCCGGCGGCGGCGACCGCCGCAACCGTCTCCTCGCACCACTCCGCCTTCAGGTCCACCACGGCGACCTTCGCGCCCTCGGATGCCAGCTTCACGGCGATCTTCGCGCCGATACCACGCGCCGCCCCCGTGACGATCGCGATCTTGTCCACCAGATTGCCCATCTTCATTTTCCTTTCAGGTTGCTTTTCAAAATCGGTCGAATTATACCACAGCCGCGCGGGAAATCCTCACGGCTTCTGCGAATCGCGTTTGTGGGCGATGCGCGCGATGATGCGCGAGGCGCCCAGATTCTTGAGACCGAGCGCCAGCAGAAGCTTCCCCACGGGATGCCGCGACTCCGCCTTCAGCTCGAGGATCTCGATCCCCTCCTTCTCGCAGAGGGCACGGAAGTCCTTGAGCGTGATGAGGTGGATGTTCGGCGTGTCGTACCACTGGAACGGCAGCTGCTTCGAGACGGGGAGATGCCCGCCCAACCCCAGCGTGAGGCGGATGCGGTACGCGGCAAAGTTCGGAAACGAGACGATCGCCTCGTCCGCCAGCCGCAGCGCTTCATGGAGAAGCCCGCGCGGGTTCTTCACCACCTGCAGCGTCTCGGAGCAGATCGCGAGATCGTAGTAGCCGTCCGGAACGAAAGTGATCCCCTCATCGGCATCCTCCCAGAGGAGCGTGTTGCCGTCGGCCACCGCCTCCTCGAACTCCGTGATGTCGATCTCCACGCCGTCGCCGGTCACATGGCGGTTCTTCTTCAGGACGTTCAGCAAAGTGCCGTCGCCGCAACCGATATCGATCACGTGCGCGCCTTCCTTCACCATGGAGAGCACGGCGGCGTGCTGCCGCTCCTGCGCGGGCGTCACGCTCGGCTGGCGCGTGCCGAGGAACCCGCCGACCAAACGCGAAAGGTCGTCGATGTGCGTGAGGAACGCGTCGTGACCCGTGCCGATCTCGAGGTGGCAGTAGCTCACCTCTTTCCCGCCGCGGATCAGGGACTCCACGATCTCGCGGGACTGCCATTCGGCGAACAACACGTCGCCGGAAAGCGACACGACGAGCGTCTTGCACGTCACGCGTGCGCAGGCGGCGTCCAAAGAGCCGTACGGCGCGGCGGCGTCGAACAGGTCCATCGAGCGCGTGATGTGCAGATAGCTGTTCGCGTCGAACCGCTTCAGGAACTTGTCCGCCTGGTAGCCGAGGTAGCTTTCGATCTTGAAGAATGTGCGGAAGTCGCTCGCGCGCTTGTCCTTCTTCTCCGGCGGCTCGTCGAGCCAGTTGCTCTGGAGCTCGCGCTGGAACTTCTCCTGAAGGAGTTCACGCGAAAGGTAAGTGATGTGCGCGAGCTGGCGCGCGGCGGCAAGACCGCGCTTCGGACCATGCCCGTCGCCGATCTCGTAGTAGTCACCCTTGTTCCAGTCGGGGTCATCGGTGATCGCGCCGCGCCCCACCACGTCGTAGGCGAGCGCCTGCGTGTTGAGCGACACCGAGGACGCGATGACGCACGCAAGATCGGTCTCGCCCGGGCAGCGCGTGATCCAGTCCATCACCTGCATGCCGCCGTAGCTTCCGCCGATCAGGGCGATGAGGTGCTTCACGCCAAGCTGGTCGAGCAGCATCCGGTAAACGTCCACCGCATCCGAGAAGTCGTAGCGCGGAAACGCGCTGCCATACGGCCGGCCCGTATCGGGATTGATGGAGGAGGGACCTGTCGTGCCGCTGCAGCCGCCCAGCACGTTGGCGCAGATGATGTGGTAGCGGTTCGTGTCGATGGCGCGCCCCGGCCCCACCATGCCTTCCCACCAGCCGCTCGGCTTCGTCTCGCCCGGACGGATCCCCGCGACATGCGCATCACCCGTGAGCGCATGGCAGATGAAAATCACGTTGTCGCGCGCGGGACGGATCGCGCCGCACTCCTCGTAGGCGACATCGATGCGCTTCAGCACACCGCCCGTGCGGAGCTTGAAGCCCCCTTCCGGCAACTTAAGCTGAATGCTTTTCGGCTCAACGACGCCAACGCCCGAATCTTTCTGTTCCTCTTCCACTTTTACCGAATGGTTCCTTTCAAAGGCGTGTATGATAGCACATTTCGCGTTTTCCGTGCACGCGGGGTTCCCCTAAAGCGACGTTACTATTCCCCTATTTCCTCGAGCCTCACGCCGTCGAACCAGGCCTCACCCGTGGCGTTCAGGATGCGCAGGCAGATGAACGCCTTCGGGCTTATCGTGTCGATGGTCTTGAACTCCATCTCGTGGTACACCCAGTCCGTCGTTCCCGAGAACCTGCGCCCGTCCTTGCTGGACTCGGCCCAGTTGTTCGCGCCGTTGTTGATCTCAAGGTAGATGCCGCCCCGGTTGAACGGCACAACGTCTTTCGCCTTCATGAAGCACGAAAGGCGGTATCGCGTATTCGGCTTGAGCAGGTACGGCGCGCGGCGGAGCGTGCCGGATAGATATGCCTTGTTGTCGATGGCGCGCGTGTGGAAAGCGTTCGCGCCGGTCGGTCCCTTCACGGTCTCGTCAATGATCGGCACCGCCCCCTTGGAGGGATAGATCGACCATCCTTTCGGATCGATTAGGTTCGGCCGCTCCGGCTCGGCGGCGCGGCGCGCCAGCGCCTTCTCCACGGAAATCTCGTCCATGTATTCGCGGAAGTGCGCCTCAAGCCTGCCGATGAACTCCTCCCGCACGAAGTTGATGCGCTTCTGGGCGTCCGGATTGGACGCATTCTTCGCGAAGGCCGCATCGCACAGCTTCGACCAGCGCGCAAGCCGCTTCGGGGAGTAGATCTCGCATGCAAGCGTGTATTCGCTGGGGACCACCGTCTGCGGCCCCGTTTCGTCCCATACGATGGTGCCGGCCACCTTGAGCCAGGATTCCTCAAGCTCTTCGTAGAACGTCTTCATCTCCGCCGCCCCTGCCGCGAACATCTTCGCATGGTGGTCGTCGAGAATCGCATCGATGTCAACGCCGGGATTCCACGCCACCTTCGAGAACACGTAGTAGTTCAGGTAGTTGAAGATCGCACGGTCGGTCTCGCACTCCGCGAACGTCCCGAATATCCACGGTGCGGCGCGCTGGTAGTACACGCCCCACGCCTTCGGCGCCATGCAAGGCACGTCAGGAATCGCGGTGCTTCTGTACTTGTGCGGATACGTCCATATCCACACCTTGCCGCCGACCTTCTCGGACCAGGCACGGTAGTCGGAGAGCTCCTTTTCCATCGACCGCTCATCCTTGATTCTCCACGGGCCGGTGCGGGCGACCATCACGAGCACGTTGTCGGGCAGCTCCACATCCGGCACGCGGGCGTAGGGCGTGTAGGCCATCTGGGTCACATAGCCCTTCACCCCTTCGGCCTTGAGGCGCCGTGCGAGCTTCGCCGTCTGGCCCCAGATGAGGTCTGTCGCGTAGTGCTGCTCATCGGTGTACGCCTTCTGGCAGTTCTCGCAAAAGCACTTCTGGAACCCGTCCTGCGGCATGATGTCCACGTATTTGCCGCCCACGCAGTTCCCGTTCCAGGCGAACTTCTGCTTGTTCCACTGGCTGGGGATGCCGCGGGACGACGCGGGCTGCCCGGTCAGATACGCCTTGACATCTTCGTAGATCTCGTCCCACACCTTCGACGTGTGGCAGAGGTCGCGGATCTGCCATGCGTAGCGGTCCCCGTTGTGATCAAGCTCGGTCGCGCGGGTGCCGTCCTTCTTGAGGCGCAGGTATTCCGGATGGGTCTCGCGGAAGCGTTCCGTGTAGAAGAATCCGTTCTGTCCGTGGCAGCAGGGAATCCGCTCGGTCTGGAAGCGAAGGCGCAGCCAGTCTATGCTGTTCTGGCGAAAGCGTATGGCCTGGCGCTCCACATTCGACATCTCGGCGGTTTCGCCGGGGCGCGCCGCCTTGTGGAACCTGAGGTAGGGGTCGCGCACGGTGAAGGCCGGTGCCGTCGTCCGCTCTCCCTCGGGAACGGTCAGCGCCTTCGCCCGCGGCACCACCGTGCCGAACTCCCCGGGGAAGAAGAACCTGCAGCCCGCCACATCCTCGAGGAACGCATAGACGCCAAACGCCGTCGCCCGCTCGAAATTCGGGAGATTGTACTTGCCGGAAAGCCCTTGCCGGAGGTCAGCGGTCGGGTCGTCGCGCCCCGCGATGTAGATGCGCCCGCCGGACGCTTTCGTCACGAACGCATCACGCTTGAGCGCTGCGGTGTCGATGCCCGCCGCGACAGACCAGTCGTTCGACCCGAGCACGATCGAGACCTTACCTTCCGTCGGCGCGTTCACCACCGGTATCGGGGCGCCCAGCACCTGGCCGAGAAAGTCCCGCAACTCGTCGGCGGCGAACGCGACGGTCTTGGGCGCATGCGCGTCAATCAGTATTTCCGTTCCGTCGGCCTCAAGCCGGATATCGGCCGAAGCCGCGGGCGCAACCGCCAGCATCGCCAGTGCGGCCGTCCCACAAAACACCCCGCGCCAAACACTCTCACTTTTCATTTCTCATCCCTCCATTAACCACTAATCCACCCAGCCGTTGCCCGTCACCGAGAACTTCTGGTGCTTCTCCGGCGGGACATAGGGATGCGTGGAGCCCTGGTCCCAGTTGATCTTCTTGGGCCCGGGGATGTTGTTGAACAGGATCGCAAGCCCGCTCGGCGGGCAGGTGTAGTCGCCGAGCCCGGCGCGCGGAATGAGCGTGCGGCAGTTCTTGGAGATGCGGCGCGCAATGTTGATCGGATCGTAGTAGCCGAGCGCCGGCACCCACTTTATGTACCAGTTTCCGCGGTTGCGCCCCAGCTCCGTGCCGCCCATGTCGCAGCACCAGGTGACGCTGCTTTCCGCCTTCGTGACCTGCGGATCGAGGCCCGCCGCCCAGATCGTCTGGAGACCGCCCTGGCTGCCGCCGGAGGCGTAAAGGTCCTTGCCGTTCCAGCCGGGCAGGCTCTTCAGGTATTCAAGGCCGCGCATGACCCTGAGCGCCATGCCGTTGAAGTAGGCGGTCTCGGGATTGGAGTTCTGCACCGGGTCGAACGCATACGCTTTGCCGTTGGACTTGATCTTCTCGCCGAAATCCTTGTAGTACGCCTCGTCCGCGCCGAACGCCGGAAGGTTCACGCCGTGGGCGTTGATGTTGAGCACGATCTCGCCGCCGCGCAGGCTCGGCGGATTGTAGGGAGGACGGTAGCTGTAGCCGTGCGTCTCGAGCCGCGCCGGGTACTTCTTCGCGCCGTTCTCGGCGTCCTTCGGCACCGAAAGGTACCCCGTCACCGGCTTGCCGCCCGCGCACGCGATCCTCACGGCGTACAGGCTCTTCTCGGCGGTCGAGGATACCACCTTGCGCTCCACGTCCATCGGCACCGCCGCAAGGCGCGCGCGCTGCTTCGCCCAGAACGCATCGAAATCCGCCGGCTCGGGAACGCCCTGCAGCTTCTCCGGCTCCACGCCCGCGCCGCCGTCGAAGAACAGCTTCAGCTTCGCCAAATCGGCCCACGAGAGCTTTCCGGGCTTCCGCGTCTTCTCAAAATGGCGCCCCTTCTCGTCCACGACATACGCCTCCAATCGCACAAATCCCGGCTTGTCGAGCTTAGTCTTCACCACGAGCGGCTCGGTGAGCGAGGCTGGCACCTTGCCCGTCTCCTTAATGCCATCATCGCCGGTGCGCGTCCACGAGATGAACAGCTTGTTGGTCGGCATCGTCTCGGCGCCCTGAATGCTGAGCGTGAACGTCATCGTCTCGCCCGGCTTGTATTCAGTGGCGCGCTCCTTGTCGGTTTCGCCGTGCAGCACCGCCTTGTCGAGCTCGCCCGCCGCGAACACCGCCGTCGCGAGCGCGAACCCAGAAATCGTCAACATCAATCTTTTCATTTCATGTCTCCTTTTACTTCATGTCTGGTGGATTCGAGGCGTATTGCAGACCCTCGACTTCGCGGGGATGCTCGCTCGTCCCGTCCACAGGACAGAACGTGCAGCACCACCGTCCGCTTGTTTTCGGCAGAACAATCCGCACATAGTTCCACCCCTTTTTGAGCGACAGTTTCGTGGGCGCGCGTAACGTCGGGAGCTCATCGACGAGGGGCTTCTCCAGAAGGTCCGTGGAATAGGGGATATCCTGCTCGCGCCCCGCAGGGGTCGTCGAGACCATGCCGGGCTGCTTCCAGTCGGGCGGAGGGATCTCGATGCCGTTGACGAACACTTTTGCGCCGTCACGGTTCCACTCGCCCTTGTTCGGCGTACGGCCACCAAGCCGCGAGTACGCGCCATAATAGCCCGTGCAGTCGATCCACGCGCCCGTCGTGCGATTGGAAGGCGATTCGATCCACATTTCAAGCGAAACGGCGCCGGTCTTGGTCTGAGAGAACGAATTCTTGGCGATCCGGCGGTTTTTCACCCATATCGTTCCCTGCGGAACGTCCCGGGCGAGCACCTGACCCGTTGTCATGTCCGTGATGCGCCAGCGCAGGGCCGTCTGCCGGACGAACGGAAACGGAAATTGGAAATCGCCGAAGAACACGTCCCGATGCATTGCCAGCCGGTTCTCCAGCTCCTGGGCCTCCACGAACAGGCGGTCGCCCGGACGCGGCAGCCTGGAGATGAACTCCGGATGGTCTTCCGAACGGCCAGACCAGTAGTTGTCGGCAAATCCCAGCAGCGACGGGAACACCATGCAGTCACGGAACAGCTGGCAGGTATCTTCGCCGACGTTGTCGTCGTGCCAGGTACAGCCGACAACCCCGATCTGCCGCCCGACCTCCGACTTCCAATGGCGCGGATCGGCGAAAGCGACATGGGAGAGGACATCAAACGGCGTCCATCCGCCGTTGTAGAAGCGCACGTAATCGGCATACAGGAACGGATTCGCCGAATTGGTGACGTGGTTGTCGTACCAAGCCATGTCGATGACGTCGCAGGACGGATCGATGCGCTTGCCGGGCGCCCACACAACGGCCTTGCGGCCGCAGGCGTTCACGGCCTTCGCCCATGTCGTCACGTAGGCGTCGTCACACTTCTCCTCGCGCGTACGGGCCTCGTCCGTTCCTAGATGCACGAACGGCATGACTTCGGCGGGCGCGAGCGTGCAGAGCTCCTCGAACAGCTCCGTCACGGCCTTCTCCACGCCCGGCGCCGCCATCGTATCGACGCCAAGCCCCTTCCGGAGCGCCAGCGTGTGGCCCGGTACGTCAAGCTCCGGCATCACGGTGATTCCGCGCGCGGCCGCATAGTCCACGATTTCACGGAACTCGTCCTGCGTGTAGTACCGGCCAATCTGCCGCCGGAACGCCTTCCGGTCCTGGAGCGACGGATGCTTCTTCGACTCGAGACGCCAGCCGTGGTAGTCGGTCAGGTGCCAGTGGAAGAGGTTGAGCTTGTAGGCGGCCATGACGTCAAGAATGGCCTTCAAGCCAACCATGTCCAGATAGTTGCGCCCGCAGTCATTCATGTAGCCCCGCCACCTGAGAACAGGCCAGTCGCGGATCTTGCAGACCGGAACCTCGCCTTTCGAGAGCTTCTCAAGCTGCGCTAACGTGACGCGCGCGTACCGTTCGCCGCGCGCATCGGGAGCGGTTATCAAAACGCCGTCCGGGCATATCTCAAGTGCATACGCCCCGCCGGCGCACCGCTTACCGGTCCCTTCTCCACGGTTACGCGGGCAAGAGCACTCCCCGAAACGGTTCCGGCGCCCGGCTCCACGACCTGCGGCCGCGGCAGAATCTGCTTGAGCGGGTCAGGCGACGCGGCCGCCGATGCGGGAATCCGCATCAGGGCGCAGAACGCGCAGAGGGCGAACAGGGCCACCCTCCCGAAATCGGCGAATGTCAACTGTTTTGCATCCATTGTCTTCTCCTCAAATGTTTTTTCTCTACCAGCAAACACAATACGCCAAAGAACGAACACAGGGACAGACCCTTCGACCCAAGGAGTGATTTGCAAGGTCTATCCCCATCAAACTCCAAGGGTCTGTCCCCAAAGGTCTAGGCGGAACGCAGCTTGAAGCCCGTTCCGACGAATTGCGCGATATCGCGCCCCGTGTCGTCGGTGACATCGACGTTCACCACGCAGGAACTGCGGCCATCCTTCCGGTAACGGGCGGTTGCGGTGAGCCGCGTGCCCTTAGCCGCCGAAAGGTAGTTTATGGAGACCTGCTGAGCCACCGTCACGTTTTCGCGGTCGTTCGTAAGCGCGGCGAACGCGAAATCCGCGAGCGTGAAGATTGCGCCGCCCATCACGCCGCCGAAGGCGTTCTTGTGCCGTGCGCCGAGCGTCATGCTTGTGACGGCGTGGCTCGCATCCAATTCGTCGAGCGTAATGCCGTTCTCGGTGGCGAACCGATCATCCGAGAAATAGGCACGCGCCTCTTCCATGGTTTTGAACGTTCCCATTTCAATCTCCTCTTTTTGTCAGTTTCAAACTCCAATTGCCCGTACGCCCCATATTATATCATGTCCCTGTCATCTAATCCATCCCGGCCTCTGACCTCGGCAACAGCGGCATCCAGGGTCTGTCCCCATAGCGTCCGTGGGATCTACGGGGACAGACCCTACGCATCCTATTCACCATAATCGGCTCTCCTCTTGCCTTTCACGCCGCCTTCGGCGCCGAGTGCTGCCCGTGCGTCGCATAGAGAT
>CACZCD010000068.1 GCA_902779565.1 uncultured bacterium
GGCATTCAAGTGGATGCTTGGGGAGCGGCTAGATTATGAGAAAGATAGAGCCGAGATTATATGCAAGATCGCACGGCTGCTGTGGAAGCGTGAAAAGCGGGAGTATTGGAGGAAGAAACTGAGAGGAGAAAGCGGAAGCGACGAAAAGGGAAGCGAGGCGGGAAATGTCTGAAGAGAGTGCGGAGGAGATCGAGCGGGGCGTGCTGGGCGCGATCCTGCTGAGCGCGGAGGAGGACAGCGACTACGCGCGGCAACTGCTGGGCAAGTGCCGGCGGCGGGGCGTGAGCGAGAAGTGGTTCTCGGCGGGGAACAGCCGGCGGCTCTGGGAGGCGCTCGTGGAGGAGGAGGCGAAGCGCGGCACGCTGGACCCGCTCCTCGTGGCGGAGCGGATGGGGGAGGGCGGCGGCGTAATCGTCTCGGACGTCATCGACGGGACGCCGACGGCGGCGCACTTCGAGTACTACCTCGACGCGCTCCTCGAGCGCCGGGTGTACATGGAGTACCACCGGTGGCTGCGGGAGCAGCTCGCGAACCTGAGGCCGCAGCAGGCGAAGGTGATGGTCGCCGACGCGGCGAAGCGCGTGGCGGAGCTCCAGACGCTCGCGCAGGGCGGCGGCGAGACGCTGCACGGCGTGGATGAGTACGTGGAGGCGCTCGTGGAGGAGAAGCGGTGGCTATCGGAGGAGAGGTTCGTGAAGCGCAACTGGGGGAAGTACAGGGGCGTGCCGCTGCCGTGGAGCCAGACGAACATCATCTACAAGGGGCTCAAGACGGGGCTGCACATCTGGGCGGCGCTCGCGTCGCAGGGCAAGACCACGCTCGCGGTGAACGTCTCGAACTACTGGACGGCGCGCGGGATCCCGCACGGGTTCGTGTGCATGGACATGCCGGCGGACGCGCTGGCGGAGCGCTACGCGGCGGTGAGGGCGCAGCTCTCGATCTCGAAGCTGGACTTCGGCGCGGCGCCGCAGTACGTGGACGAGTTCGCGGCGGCGCTGAAGGAGGTGGCGGGGGAGAACATGGTGCGCATCACGGAGAGCGACCAGATCACGCAGCTCGAGTACGAGATCACGCGCGGCGTGAAGGCGCTCGGCTGGAAGGCCGTGATCGTGGACTACCTCCAGCTCATCGACCCGGAGATGAAGAGCGCGAACGCGCCCTACGTGCTCGTGAAGGAGGCGACGGTGAGGATGAAGAAGCTCGCGAAGCGGCTCAGGATCCCCGTCGTGTGCCTCGTGCAGCTCTCCAACCAGTTCGCGAAGGACAAGGAGACCGGATCGAAGAAGCCACGCCTCGACCACCTCGGAGACTCGAGCGAGATAGGGCGCGCGGCGCGGAGCGTCGCCGTGATGTACCAGGACGAGGACGTGCTGGCGCACTGGAAGGAGACGCCGCCGCACCAGCTGATGTACTTCGACCCGAAGAAGCGGCTGAGCGAGACGGACTATTTCCTGAAGGCGCAGGAGATGTACCGGGAGTGGGGGCAGCCGAACATGATCGCCGACGGCGGGATCCGTCCGATCTGGTTCAGCGTGATCAAGAACCAGCAGGGCGGGAGGGGCGACGTGCCGTTCATCATGTACGCGAAGTACTTCATGCTCCGCCCGGGGGACATGGAGGGCGAGAGCGAGACGCTGGGCGACGAGAAGCACCCGAAGAAAGTGGCCGTGGGGCAGTTCGCGACGATCCGCGACGACTGGCTCTTCAATCCGGGCGACGAGATCCTGGAGCGCACGGGCGCCATCGGCACGCGCTGGATGCGCTACCCGGGCGAGACGCAGGAGCAGTACCTGGAGCGCGTGAGGGCGGAGCGCGCGCGCCACAACTCGAACAGCGGGATGTGGGACGAGAGGCTGGAGCGCGAGGACGGAACGGGAATCAGGATGGGTCAAGCGGAATACGAAGGGGAAGTGAAGATGGCAGTAGAACAGATAACAGAGGAAGAAATGCGATAGGAAAGAGGGAAAAGGGAAGAGGGAAAAGGGAAGAGGAAAGAGAAAAAAGAAAGGAAAAGAGAAATGGAAACAATGACGATAGTGGCGACGCTGGCGGGAGTGCTGGCAGGTGTTGGAATAACGATGGCGCTTTGGTGGTGCTTCGCAAGGGAAGAAGGATTGCGCCAGACGGAGGCGGCAAATCCGGAAGGGGGATGGATCGCTCTGGAGCCGGAGCCGACGCAGGAGGTCGTAAGGAGCTTCTTCGCGAAGCTGGATGCGGCGGAGCGGAACGTGCCGGTGGCGATGGTGGCGACATGGAAGCAGGTGGCGGCGGAGAATATGGCGGCGGTGAAGAGCGCCGAGGAGTTTGCGTTCGAGCAGGGACGGATGGCGGCGTTCTGCGAGATGGAGAAGGCGTATCTGGAGATGGCGCAGAAAGTGAAAGCGCAGGAGCCTGAACCGGAGGAGGAGTGACATGCGAGACGCGTACTACCAGCGGGCGACGGCGGAGATGGTGCAGCGCTACGCCGCCGGGAAGGGGATCGGGCTGAGAGAGGCGGCGACGCGGCTGGAGATCGAGCGGAAGCGGTTCCTGGAAGCGATGCGTGACGACCCGTACACGCTTGGATATGAGCCGGACATCTGGCTTGTGGTGAAGGCGCTGATGCGAGGGGCGCCGGTGACGGCACCGGAGCGGGGGCGCGTGAAACGACGGACAGGGTTGGAGTGGGACGAGTTCGCGGAGCGGATTAGGACAAATCTCGGGTTCCGGGCGCCGGTTGGGGAAGTGCTGATCATGGGCGCGAACAGAAGCGGGAAGACGGACTTCGCATCGAAGCTCGCGTTGCAGGTCGCGGAGAGGGGCGGCAAGACGACGTGCGTAGGGTTCCAGACGCTCAAGACCGGAAAGGGAATACAGATGAAGCGGCTGTGGAACTACATGCCGAAGCGGTTCAAGGAGCGGAACATCGCGCTGAAGAAGGCGTCGCGCATCGACGAGCACATCAGCTACACGGAGCAGAACGGATTCGCAGGGAGCAAGATCACGTTCGGGAACGGAAGCGTGATGGACTTCGTGACGTACGAGATGGACGTGAAGGCGATCGAGGGAAGCGAATACGATTTCGGATGGCTGGACGAGGAGTTTCCGATGGAGTTCCTTTCGACGCTGCGGAGCCGACTGGCAAGCCGGCGCGGAGTGCTGGTGGGAACATTCACGCCGATCAGCGGCTACACGCCCGTGGTGGCAGACTTCCTGGACGGCATGCTGGTCACGAAATGGCACACGGCGAACATGCTGCCGCGCGACGGCGGCGCGCCGGAGCCGTGGAGCGAACTGGGGTTGACGCGCGAGGAGTACGGGCGGCTTACGGATATGGGGAACGGGAAACGGGGAATGGGGAACGGGGATTGCGGAGTGCCGGAGGCGAGGCCGGAAGAGTGCGTGATGTGGGCGCTGGAGAATGAGAGGTTGAAAGGTGAAAAGGTTGAAGAGTTGAAAAGCGGGAATGGGGGACGGAGCTTTGCGCGGGTACCGAGGGTGGCGGTGTGCAAGGGCGGGCTGGCAGCGGCGGTGTGGTTCTATGGGAGCGACAACCCGTACGGCTCGCCGGCGAGCGTGATCGAGAGCGCGGCGAAGAACCGGCGGGCGACGGACGAGATCAAGGCGCGCGTGTACGGCATCGCGGAAAAGCTGACGGGGCGGCTGTTCCCGAAGTTCAGCCGCGAGCGGAACGTGATCGCGCCGGAAGATCTGCCGAAGCGGCTGACGCGCATCCTGGTGGTGGATCCGGCGCCGGAAAGGAACTGGTGCTGCGGATGGTACGGCTACGAGAAAGCGACGGACACGCTCTACAAGTACCGCGAATGGCCGGGGAACTACGAGATACCGGGCGTGGGCGTGCCGCCGGCGTGGGCGCAGCTGAGCGACAGGAACAGAGGCGTGAACGACGGCGCGTACGCAGGAGGCCAGGAGGATTTCGGGATGAGCTTTCTCAAGTACAAGTTCGAGTGGGCGCGGCTCGAGGGATGGGCGGACTTCCTGGCATGGGCCGAGACGCACGATCCGCTCGAATGGCCGGAGGACATCGGGATCGTGGAGGAGTGGAGCGAGCTGCAGGGGACGCGTGAGCCGATCGTGGAGCGGGTGATCGACGCAAGGGCGGCGAGCCAGTCGAAGATGAGCCAGAAGGAGAACCTGACGCTGTTCGAGGAGGTGGCGAAGCTCGCGGAGGGATTTGTGCCGGCAAGCGGCCAGGAGATAGCGGTGGGGCTTGCGGTGCTGCGCGACCGCATCGAGACGGGACGCTACAAGGTGACGGCGAACTGCACGAACACGATCTTCGCGTACGAGCAGTACACGGGGCGCGACGGGCAGAAGGGCGCGGTGAAGGACTGGATCGACGGTGACCGCTACGCGGCGCTGAGCGGAATCTTCGAGTACGGCGAGGACGCGGCGACGGAATGCGGGGAAGGGTTGAAAGGTGGAAAGGTTGAAAGGTTGAAAGGCATGGAGCCGGAGGACGACGACAGAGGCTTCGCGGACTGGGCGGATTGAGCGCCTGACTCCACTCGCTTGCGCTCGTTTCGTAGGCGCTGAATGGTATGCGGACATCGCTCGTTTCGTCGGCGCTGAATGGTATGCGGACTCGCTCTTTGCATCGGTGCTGAAAGGGGTAAGGAAATCGCTCGTTGCGTCGGTGCGGAAAAGAACAGAGCATCGGTTGTTTCGTCGGAGCGGATGGGAGCCGGCGAGGCGAGGCCGGGCCGAGTAAAAGTTTCTAAAGGCTAACTGAAAGAAGGCTGTAGAAACCATGTGAAACCATGTCAAACGGGCAAAATGTTTACGAAAAGAAAACGCAGAAAAGTTCTTGACGGAAAGCGGAGTCAAGTATAATCGGGGCATCGAAGGCGGGAAGTCGCGGCACCCGAAGCTTCGGAGATTGCGCGCCAGAGAGGGCGCGAATCAAAAGTAAGACCGCTGGGAACCCGCGGCGTACGGCGGATGACGGTACGGATAACGCAGCGTGGAGCGGTTAAGCCCACGGAAAGGAAACAAGCACATGAACCCGAAAGACAGAGAACAGATCGAAGACGACATCGAAACGCCCGAGAACGCGGACGGCGAGGAGAACGTTGACGAAACCGACGAGGAGGAATCCGAAGAGGAGGACGAGGAAGAATCCGAAGAGGATGAAGACGAGGAATCCGAGGACGGCGACGAAGACGGCGACGACGAAGACGACGACGAGGACGAAGAGGATGAAGACGACGACGAGGACGAAGATCTGAAGGGCGTGGGCGAACGCGCGAAGAAGCGCATCGGAAAGCTGACGGGCGAGGTGAAGGACCTCAAGCGCGAGCTGGAGGAGGCGCGGAAGCTGACGGGCGACGACGGCAGGGCAATCCTTGCCGCGGCCGAGACGGCGGGGATCCTGCCGCAGCTGATGAGCGCGGACGAGGCGAAGGGCATCAAGGAGCTGGACTCGAAGACCAGCGCCAGGAAGTACCTGAAGAAACTGCTGCGAAGCGACGACGACGAGTTCGAGATCGGCGGCGAGACGCGTTCAAGGCGGTGGGTGCAGGGCGAGCTTGACGACCTCGAGGAGGAGATCGGCGAACTGCGCGAGCGGTACGGCGCGAAACGCCGCGAGCTGGCGGAGAAGTCGAAGCGCATCTTCGAACTGGGCATGGCGGCGCAGAAAGCCGGCTGGAAGCCCGGAGAGAAGGGCGCCGAAAAGAAGGGTGCGGCTCGGAAGCCGCACAAGGGACAGAAGACCACGAAGGCGGCGAAGCCCGCGCGGAAGGGTCTCTCATTCATCAACAGGAAGAAGGGCGGGAAGAAGGATCTCGACTGGGGAAGCGTCACGGACGACGCATCAGCCGAGGCGATGCTTCTCGCCGAAATGGAGGATTAGAAAATGGCAGGACTCTACACGGTCCAGAAGAACCTGCAGAAGCCGGACTACATGGACGGCATGATCAGGCTGACGAAGTACAAGACGCCGCTCTTGACGATGCTCAAGCGCGGCAAGAAGCCAGTGAACTGGGCGCAGGAGGTGGAGCTGGAGGGTGCGATCACGCCCGGCGACCTCGCGGCGCAGGAGGGAGCGGACTTCGACGAAAGCGGCTTCGACGCGGAAGGGACGCTGGTGATGAAGCATCAGCTCCAGATGTTCAAGTCGAAGAAGGGCTTCAAGGTGACGGAGGAGAGCGAGGAGCTGCCGTCGCACAACGAGAGCGGGACGAACGCGGCGCTGGCGCGGCAGATCCGCATCGACGCGGAGCGCACGCTCCAGTCGATCGAGAACACGCTCGGCTCGGAGCAGGAGGCCGTGGAGCGCGGCACCGGGAACGACACCGTTCCGCGGACGCGAGGCATCGCCTGCTGGCTCAAACCGCTGCCGGCGACGCGCGGATCGGATCCGGAGGTGAGCAACCTCGACACGACCGGCGCGACGAACCTGCACTCGGTGCAGACGATCCCGTGGCAGGCGTGCCCGCGTTACGGGTTCGACGGGAACGTGAAGGACGCGAGCGCGTTCAACCAGGACGTGATGGCGGAGATCATCCGCAAGTCGGCGCTCCAGGCGGGCGACGACGACATCTCGCTGGTGTTCCTCTGCGGTCTTTCGCTCAAGGCGCTCATCAGCGCGTGGTCGTACAAGGTGACGAGCGTGCAGGGCGTGGAGACGACGATCCGCAACAACCGCAACCTGAAGGACAGGTCGATCGCGTTCATGTGCGACACGTACGAGTTCGACGGCGGCGTGTTCCGCGCGGTCACGGATAACCACCTCTTCGCGGACATCGTGAACAGCGCGACGAAGATGCAGTGCGTGGGTGACGTGCCGCAGTGGAGCGGCGTTGCGATCAAGCCGGAGAACTGGTCGATCGACACGCTGGTGCCGCTCAAGAAGCACATGCTGGAGAACCGCGGCGGCGGTCCGCGCGGGTTCCACAAGGCGACGCTGCGCCTCGGGTGCAAGAACCCGACGGGGCAGTTCCGCGTGAAGTACGTGGCGGCCTAAAGGCCGTGCACGGACATGCCCCGCACCGCCGGCCTGGGCGGCGGCGCGGGGCGCAACCGAAGGCGGAAGGAAGGCGATGAAGCGGATAGGGACGCAGATGGAGCTGGGGAAGGACGAGCGGCAGCGGCTCGTGGACAGCCTCACGTACTGGCACGACAATTCGACGAAGTTCTACGCAGAGCGCGACAGGACGGCGGCGATGTTCAACTGCGAGTGGAAGGACCAGCATATCTCCGGGACGGTGCGCGACACGGGGGAGAAGAAGGCGTTCCCGTTCAAGGGGGCGAGCGACCAGCGCCTGAGATGGGGGAAGGGCGTGGTGAAGGAGCTTTCGGCGCTCCTGATGAACGCGACGCGGGCGGCCAACGTGAACATCAGCTGCTCGAAGGGCCCGCAGGAGCAGGACAGGGCGAACGCGCTCCAGACGCTGCTGGAGTGGGCGGTGAGCCGGATGGGCGTGAAGTGGGAGACGCAGCTGCGGACGGCGCTCACGTACTACCTGCGGGACACGCCGGCGGTGGCGGTGATGCGCGTGATCTGGAACCGGCGCGTGAACGTTGCCGTGGAGGAGACGGACATCGAGACGCTGCACGCGGAGTATGTGGCGTGGCGCATCGCGGACGGAACGGTGGCGATGGAGCAGGCGCAGGGGGAATACTGGCTGGCGATCGAGAGGTTGCAGCGGCCGGAAATGAATCAGGACGAGACGAATCCGGAAGCGAACCGGGAGGCCGAGCGGGCGTACGGCGCCGTGGTGCAGTTCGTGGCGGAGACGAAGGGAGTGGAAAAGCGAAAGGCGGAGAGGATCCTGAAAGGCGTGGCGGAGGATCCCGACGGCGAGGTGGAGTACACGGTGGAGCGCGTGGAGAGCGAAGGCCCGGAGCTTCGGGCGCTCCGGTACGGAGACGATTTCTGCCTGCCGACGCTGACGGAGGAGTTCGACTATGCAGAGTGGTTCGACCACGAATGGATGACGCAGGCCCAGCTGGAGGAGAAGATAGCGGCGGAGGGATGGAGCCGCGCATGGGTAAGCGAGACGCTGGAGCATCCGGGCGAGAACATCTTCAACCAGATGAAGCCGGAGTACATCGACGACGAGAAGGAGATGTACGACATCGTACGGTGCCACTTCGCGACGGTGGACGGCGCCGGTCGCGTGAGCCGGTGGACGTGCGTGCTGAGCGCGGCGGAAGGGAGCGCATACGGGAAGCGGCTGGTGAGAACGCGGCGCGGCAAGTGGGACGCCGTGCTGCTGCGCCGTGAGATCAATTCGTCGAACGTGATCGACGCGACGGGCGTGGCGGAGGAGTCCGCGCCGGTGCAGGGTGTGGCGAAGGTGATCCGGGACGGCGCGGCGAACAACGCGATCGTCGGCGCGCAGGCGCCGCTCAAGGTGAAGGGGCGGAACATCAAGGGCATGCTGATGGGGCCGTTCCGGAAGATCATGATGGGGATAAACGACGACGTGACCTTCATGCAACCGCCGCAGTTCCCGGCGGCGGCCGACAAGCAGGTGGAGAACATCCGCAGCGAGTTCCTGCAGTTTGAGGGCGTGGGGGACGATCAGCATGACACCTCGAACCAGAAGCAGGACATCGTGAGCTGGTGGCTGGCGCAGATGCAGGAGCTTTACAGACTGCTCCTGGAGGTGACGCAGGACAACGCGAGCGACGAGACGCTGGCGGGGATCACGAACGCGCACGACATCCAGGGGCTGAGGCGCGAGGACATCGCGGGGGACTTCGGGATCTCGGTGGTGCTGGACCAGAACGACCTGGACAACGACAAGCTGATCAAGAAGCTCCAGACGTTCGGGCAGCTCATACAGCCGCTCGACAGGAACAATTCTCTGGACACGCACCCGATCCTGATGGACGCGGTGCGCAAGCTGCTGCCGGGCGTGGCGAAGGCGAGCATGCGGACGCCAGGCGAGATGGCGGCGGACGACATCAAGGACGAGATGCAGAACTTCGTGCAGATCAAGGCGGGCGTGATGCCGCAGATGGACACGGAAGGGCGGTGGAACTACCAGGCGCGGCTGGAGTTCTACCGCAACCTGCAGCAGGAGAACCCGGCGGCGTTCGAGGAGATGGGTGAGGCGAGCCGCGAGATGCTGCAGCGCTGGATGGAGGCGCTGGAGCAGCAGGCAACGCAGTTCGGCGCGAACGCCGAGATCGGACGGACGGGCGTGGAAGGAGTGAGGAGCGAGAGATGACGGACGAGAGGAAAGAGAGCGGAGAGTTCTATCCGGGAGGAAGAGAGACGCAAGGCGGCGGCGGAAGCGGCGGAGGCGGCGACACGGTGCCGCGCGTGCCGGTGACGCAGGTGGAGGAGCTGCCGGAGAGGTACAGGGAGAGCGACATGAGGAGCAAGATAAACCAGCTTTGCAGGATTGTGAGCGGCGGCGTGGCGGCGTTCGCGCTGATGGTGGCGGCGAACGGTGCGGAGGTCACGGTGCAGGGGGCGCGGAAGGATGCGCTCTACAACGACGATTTCGTGGTCACGAACGTTACAGTTGCCCTTGACGGTCTCGTGACCACGAACCAACTTGAAGGGGCGGCGAACGCGGTGAAGACGGAGCTGAAAGGCGAGATCGCCGGGGCGACGAACGCGGTGGCGGCAGAGCTGATCGGCAAGATCGCCGGAGCGACGAACGAGGTGGCGGCGGAGCTGATCGGCAAGATAGCCGGGGCGACGAACGCGGTGGCGGGCGAACGTGCGGCGGCGCTTGCGCCCTACGCAACGAAGGACTGGGTGGCGTCGCAGGGATTCGCGGCGGATTCGGCGCTCGAGGGCTACGCGACGCAGGGATGGGTGACGGAGCAGGGCTATGCGCCGAAGAGCTGGGTGGAGGGGCACGGCTACATGACGGGCACGAACCTTGCGCCCTACGCGACGAAGGAATGGGTGGAGGGGCGCGGCTACGCGACCGGCACGAACCTCGCGGATGCCACGGAGGGCGTAAAGGACTGGGTGCAGGGTCAGGGCTACGCCACGCGGACGGAGGTGGAGAACGTGCAGGCGGTGATCGGGCCGACGGTGCGGGCAGAGGTGGGGGAGGCCGTGCGCGACATCGTGTACGAGCGCGACGTGGCGCAGAGGGTGGAAGCGATGGAGGACGCGCCGAGCCAGACGAACGGCTGGAGGATGGGAACCTGGATAGACGGCAACGGGGTCATTTATGAAGTGAATATCGTGACAGAAGGCACGAACATCGTGGGTCTCGTGACGAACGCGACGGAACTGGTGAGGCAGAATTGGTTTGATGAAGCGGTGGTGGGCGCGTTGGAGACCGCCACGAACTACACGGATAGGGAAGTTGGCGAACTCAAGACGAAGCTCGAAGGAAGCGAGGTGATTGTGGGGATGGCTGGGTATGCTTATATGGCAGACGAAGCTACTGTGTTGAGTGATGAGACTGGAAGTGAGTCTCGAACCGGATCGCAGATCTTCACACAGCTCGATTCAAAGACGAGTACGAACGACGTCTGCAACATCGTCACGAAGGCTTACGTGGAGAATTTGGGCATCGAGAGCGGTATTGATGCGCAGACCGTCACCAACATCGCGAAGGCTGTTGTTTCAGACAAGCGAGATGTGACAGACCTATCTGTGTACGTATATGCGCCGTGGCACTTATACAACGATGTAAAACTTGAATGGAATCAAGATGGCGTTTATGGAGCAGGGTGGTACGGAAGCAATGGTCCAGATGATTTTAGTTTGACGTTCACGAATGGCGTTTGGAGGTACAATGATTCCGTCGCAGGGATTTGTGAAGTCACAAACGATTTTTCTGTAAAGATTCTCTATTTCGCTGATTATGGACACGCGACCAGAACATCAATATACGCAACAAATGGTCTGAACATAGTGACGAGCGATGAGATAGAAACGCTCGCATCCACGAACTACGCGAACACAGCCGCCGCCAATGCGGTCGCGAACGCCGACACAACCTACCGCCGAACTATCGGCATCACCAACATCAACCAATCCGTCCAGTATGTGAACATCACCGACACCGCGCCCACCACCCTTGCGATCTCCATGCCGACGGACGGCGCGACGAAAGACTGGATGGTCTATGTGGTCTCGGTCACGAACGTCACGCTCTCGCTACCCGCCGCAACATGGTGGATGGCAGACACAGCCTACACCAACGACGTGCCGCCCGCAACACCGACGGCGTTCTACTTTTCACAAATAACTACAAACATCTTCTATCTCGGGCGGCAGGAACTTACGGAGGTGACGGCTCCATGACTACGCGGCGCAACATACTGAAAGGCGGCGCAGGGCTTGCGGCTATTCTCGCAAGCGGCAAGGCACCCGCGTATCTCGTCAAGTCGATGCTCGCCGCACACAATAGCATCGGCATGAGAGTCGGCGGCGCGAAGCTCCCGTATGACGCTGAGGTGGAGTACCTTGAATCCACGGGGACGCAGTGGATTGATACGGGTGTTATTGCTTTAGCAGATGACTCTTATGATTTGGACTTTTGGATGGCTAGTCTAAATAATTCTCAGACATTGTTCGGTGCGGCAAACGATGGTGCAAGACTTGCAACAGTGTGGGTGACACTCGGCGGTGCTATCAGATTTGGTGGTGGTGGTACTATTGCATTTGATGGTAGCATATGGAAAGTTGGAGATTGGAATTCGCTTCATTCATCTTACTCGACCACTATCCTAAACGGAGTTTCTGAGGTAAATTCATTTCCACATCCGTTCAAGGACACAGTTTCAACACAAAATATATTACTGTTCAAAGCGAACGGGATGCCACAATCAACAATAAAGATAAGGATTAGTAATCTACGTTGGTATAGAAACGGCGTTCTCGTCCGCGACCTCATCTCCGTGCGCTTAGGCACCGAGGGCGCGATGTACGACCGCGTTTCTGGGCAACTATTCCGCAACCAAGGCACGGGCGCGTTCCTGTGGGGCTCTGACGCGTCCGCGCAAAATGGGGGGGGTATAACCTAATATGCGTATGGCGCGCTTATACGCGATCCTTGGGGCCGTCCTCGCGATTCTGGAGGGCGGCGGCATGAACACGCGCAAAGGGTTCATCCGGGAAGGGTTCGGGCTGGCATCGATTCTCGCCGCGCAAAGTTCTCCGGCGATCCTCGTTCGTTCGATGGTCGCGGCGCGTGGTTCGTTTTTTGGGCGCGGCGCGGGCGGCGGCGGCTGGGTCAATCCGTATGTGACGGACGGGCTTGTGGCGATGTGGGACGGAATCTGGAATGGTGGGTATGAGACTCACAACGCAAGCGCAACCACTTGGAAGGATTTGGCTGGGAGTAATGCCCTTGACTGCTCTTCAAATCTGACATGGGGTGATAACTGCGCACAGATTTCGGGTGATACTTGTTTCGGGAATGACATCTATGATGTAGTTGGATGTAGCATAGAGTTTGTCTGGCAGGATTCGCAGGTCGGAACGACACGAAACTACATATCGGTTGGTGGAGGCGCTGGCATTTCGTCTCCGTGGTACAGTCACACGGGCTGCGGGTCTGCGGCGGGCGTGAATATGTCAAATGGGTTTTCAAATGGTAATACTCCATCTACAAACAAGCAGAATATAAGAAGTTATTCATTTGTTCGTGGTCCAGCAGGGAACAACACATTGAATCAGTATTGGATAGACGGCACAAGATATGAAAACCTATATTATTACCCTGCTTCATTCTTGGGATCCATCTCTGGGGTTCACATGATGGCGAATACTGGAGTAATGAAATCATATTGCACCAGAATCTACAATCGCGCCCTGACCGCCGCAGAGGTAGCCGCGAACAACGCCGTGGACAAAGCAAGGTTCAATTTACCATGAGCATCGCACTTACACTAACAGGCATCGCGCTCGTGTCGCTCGCCGCCGCAGGGCTTCTCACGGTGGTCGCGGTTGGGATTGCCGAATTGTTCGGAAGGAAGAAGGAGGATTTACATGGATAAAACGCTCGCCGATACATTGACCGCAAATCTCAAAAGCGCCAAGACGCCGGAGGCGCGCACGGACGCCATGACGCTTGCCATGATCGCGATGGTTGATTGCCAATGCAAGACGGGGGCACGGGTGAAGCGGCAGGGTCTGATACTCGCAGGAGTCGGGCTGCTGCTCGTGATCGCCCTCCTGTGCGGCAGTGACAGCGCGCTGAAGGTACTTTGCTTCTGGCGGAACGGAGGCGCAGGCTGATGGACATGCCGGTGTTGAGACCGAGGGCGGACGGGAAGTACGAGCTGGCCGAAAGGTTCGGCTATGTGCCGAAGGGGTTTGTCACCGACGGCGCGTCGATTCCGCGATTTCTGTGGCGTGTGTGCGGGCACCCATACGAGGCCCCGCAGATCGCGGCGGCGATCTACCACGACTACCACTACGCGACGGGCGTGTTGCCTCGGTACTCCGCAGACCTGTTCTTCCGCGTCATGCTGGAGGATTGCGGGGTGGGGTTTGTCCGCCGGTGGATCTTCTATTTCGCCGTCCGGCTGTTCGGATGGCGGCATTACAACAAAAAGGAAAAACTGAAATGAACAAACTGATGATGATCTTCGCCGTGGGTGCGGCGATTCTTTCGATGACCGGTTGCAAGAGTATCGAGGTGGAGCGGCATGCGGCGAAACTCGCCACGGTGCAGAACGCCGACGGAACGGTGAGCGTCGTGCGTGACAGCGCGAACAACCCCGTGGTGCTTGATGGTGGATGGGAAGTGGACTACTTCCAGCACTGGAACTGGCAGAAGTTCGACTCGCTCTCCGCCAAGGCCGGGAAGGACGTGTCGCTCGACATCAACAACTACGCGAGCGGCGCCGATTCCAATCTTGTGGCGCTGGTCGATACGTCGCTCACGGGTGCGACGAAACTCATTGCGACGGCGGCGGAGGCATACGTCAAGGTGGCGGGCGGCGGAGCCCAGGCGGACACGGCTCTTGCGGTTGGCCAAAAGATCTACGAGTTCTTCAAGTCGAAGGGAGGAGACGAATCGAAAGCGACGGTCACGACAGACACGGCGGCCAATACGGTGAAGGTGGATGACGGCACAACGTGCGTCACCTGCGATGCAGCGGGAAACTGCACGGATTGCACGGTGAAGTGATTCAAGCCGGACGGACGGGAGCATGGCGCTGCCGCCGGGCGGTTAAATGAAAGGAGAGCGAGCAATGAAGAGAATGATGACGATGGCGGCGGCGATGTGCGCGGCGTGCGCATTCGCGGGAGAGCTTGGGACGATGGTGCTGAAGCCGGGCGAGAACCCGGTGGCGGCGCCGGCGAAGACGGTGGCGCTGCAGGCGATCTCAACGAACGCAGCGGGGACGGTGACGCTCAAGAAGGTGACGCGTCTGGAGCTCGAGTGGGAGGAGCGGCGCACGGTGACGAACGAGACGTACACGACTGCGTGGAGCAACCTCACGCACACGGTGACGAACGACATCGTGAGCGCATGGCGCACGAACGCCGTGGTGACGGTGGCGACGAACGGCACGACGAACATCGTGGTGACGACGAACTTCCTGGCGCGGGTGGTGAACGCGACGCCGGTCTATCAATACGCGGATCTGATGATCACGACGAACAGGGTGGAGGCGAGCGAGATCTACACGAATGTCGCGTACCAGGCCGTGACGAGCCGGCGCGTGACGGACGTGTGGGAGCCGCGACGCGTGATGAAGGAGGTGACCAACGACATCGCGAATGTCACGCTTTCGGGCGGGTACAAGACGAATGCGGTGGAATGCCTGCTGCTGCCGGGTGACGTGATCGTGGGGAGCGGTACGGCGTTCAAGGGCGGGAGAGTCGTGCTGGTGATCAGCCGTTAGCGAGAAGCGGAAGATGCTGATAAAGAAGGCATACGAGGACGCGGGGTACGAGAAACGCAAGGCGGGCATGGCGCGCGCGAAGGACGCCGCCATGCGCGCCTGCGCGGCGGAGCGGCGGCGGCGCGACGCGATGGGACGGAACGGGAAGTTCCGGAAGCGCGGGAGCATACACTTCGAGGCGCTGGCGGAGGCGGTGCGGACAGAGGGGCCGGAGGTGCTTTCGGCGGCGGGGGCGAGCTACTGGCGCGACATGGAGCGCGCGAACCCATGGATGATGATTGACGGCGCGCCGGAGGACGGGAATTCGCTCAACGGGCATAAGAACCGGCACGGCGTGGTGGCAAAGCGATACATCCCGGGAAAGGGATGGTACGAATGGAGAAACGGAAGATGGCAAGAGACATAAAGGCGGGAATTGCGCTGGAGAACGCAGTGAGGATGGCGGGGTTCGACCCGTCGCTGATGGCGGTGCCGGTGAACTGGCGGATGCTCGCGGCGATGGCGGTGAACGCCGGGCTGGCGCGGATCGTCGCGGAGCGCTTCCCGCAGATGCGGCGCGTGGAGTACCGCCGGTACAGGCCGACGTGGACGACGGCGGCGGAATGGCGCGAGAGGCAGGAATGCTAC
>CACZCD010000069.1 GCA_902779565.1 uncultured bacterium
GAACGCGAAGTGGGGCTCCGTTGCGGCTTGGCTGCCGCTGTTCGGAATGACGGGAGTTATCGCATTCTTGCAGAGCAGGAGCAAGAGCTGGCTCAAAAAGCTGCTCCCGTTCCTCTTTATCTGCACGCTCGTTCCGATACTCAACGCTATCTTCCAGATGTTCGTTATGACGTACTATGCAAGATGGTTCTATATGCTGACGCTGATGATGACGCTCGCTACCGTCAAGGCTATTGAGAATTCGAAGACGAAGTGGCAGCCTGCTATCGGTCTGTCGCTCATCATCACGGTGTTCATCACGCTGATGATAGGACTTCTGCCGAACGGCAACGAGGGCGACGATCTGACGACGCTCGAAACGATCGGTCTCGAGAAGTTTCCCGAGAGATTCTGGATCTACTGCGCAATTGCGCTGATGTCTATTGCTGCCACAACGCTGCTCGCACGCACTCTGGCTAAAGACCGCAAGGCGTTTTTCATCAAGGCGACGGCGTACGTCGGCGTAGTTTCCGTGCTTGCCCCACACGGTCGCGTTGATCCAGTCGTCCATCACGGCGAGGACGCACGTCCGCCTGTACGCCGAAAAGCATCCGGGCAGGCAGCTCACGGTGCCGAATATGCTTTCGGCAGCCTTCATGATCTTGTACGAAAAGTAGTACCTCACGTCCTGCATCCGCGTGAGCATGTTGACGTTCGCGTTCTCAATGTCGCAGTGGCCGGAGATGCCGCCCACCGTCGGGTCCACGAAGCCCTGCATCAGCTTGTGGAGCGAACCCGGGAAGACGAAGGTGTCCGAATCCACGCACACCATGAACTCGCCACGCGCGAGGAACGTCGCCACGCCCCAACCGTGGCAGAGGCCGCGGTTCTTCTCGAAATTCACCAGCACGAGCCCCGGATGGTTCGTCTGCGCCTCCTGGATGTGGACGAGCGAATCGTCCGTGGAGCCGTCATTGACGCACACGACCTCAAGTTTGTCCAGGGGATAGCCCGAGGAGAAGATGCGCTCCAGGGTCTTGCGAATCGCCTGACCCTCGTTGAAACACGGTACCAGCACCGTCAGCGTCGGCTCGAAGTCGGCTTCGGCCGGCGCCTTGTAGAAGGCGGCGAAGATGAATCGCGTGATCACGAAAACGCCGGCGATGATGGAGTAGATCGACACGAGCGGCTGGTAAAAATAGTTCTCGATGCTGTTCAGCTGCAGCGTCACCGCCCACGCCAGCAGACCCACCGCGCCAACCGCCACGAGGATGCCGAATATGAAATGCGGGGGATGGTAGATCGCCTTCAGACGCGCCTTCACCTCTTCCGGCGAAGGCGGCTCCATCGGCGGGGCGACCGTGCGCTCCATCGTGCTCTGCACCATCGACCGGCGGCAGTAGGGACAGATCGTTGGCGGGGCCGTCCCCACGGTCTGGACGTCAATCAAACAGTGCGGACACCGACTGGAGCGCACCTCCACCGAATCTCGGCGGCGGCTCTCGGAGACGGCGGGACTGGAACTGGAACGCGTAAAAAAACTGCGCGTTCCCCCTCCCCCTACCGTAGATGTCTTGCCGGTTATCATCTAATTTGAGACCGCCTCCGTTGACTTACCGCACCTCGTTTGCGAGGTTGGCCACGCGAATCTTGAAGAAACGCGCCCCAACGCCGCATTCAATTTGTTTGAATTCGTCACTAAAGGCCATTGTAAGTGTCCTATTTTGCCTAAGGGCGCGTATTATATCACAAACTGCCCTTGAAACACAATAAGGTTAATGGCCCCATTCGATTGGTCGGGGCGGCGGGATTTGAACCCACGACAACCTGCGCCCAAGGCAGGTGCGCTACCAGACTGCGCTACGCCCCGTAACCGATCTTGCAGCGGCTTCCGCCGCAAGGGAAGTCAGCTCTGCGGTGGCGGCTCGGTCGTCTCCGCCTTCTTGTGCATCTCGTATTCGGCGATCCGGCGCGAGATTTCGCCGGTCATGTCGTTCTGCGTCGCGAGCACCCCCACGCGGATTGCGTGGTAGATCGCCTTGTGCGACGACGAGCCGTGCGTGATGATTACCGCCCCCGGCACGCCCAGAAGCGGCGCGCCGCCATAGATTTCGGGATCCATCTGGCTCTTGAGCGACTTGAACGCCCCCAATAGCAGCAGGGACCCCAGCATCCGGATGAAGTTCCCGCGGAACTCGCGCTTCATCCAGTAGCTGAACGCATGGGCCACGGACTCCGTGGTCTTCAGCACCACGTTTCCGACAAACCCATCACACACCACCACATCGGTGCGGCCTTGGAAAAGGTCATGCCCCTCCACATTGCCGCGGAACTCGATCGAATCGACCTTCTTCAGAAGCCCGAACGCCTCCTTGGTCAGTTCGTTGCCCTTACAGTCCTCCGTGCCGATGGAGAGAAGCCCCACCAGCGGCGTGGTGCGGTTGATGACGGCATGCGAATAGGCACTTCCCATGATGGCGAACTGCGCCAGCCATTCCGGATGGCAGTCCATGTTTGCGCCGGCATCAAGCAGCAGCAGCGGACGACGCGGCAGACGCGTCGGCAGAACCGCCGCGATGGCGGGACGCTGCACGCCACGGATGCGCCCGAGCGTGAGAATCGCGCTCGTCGCCACCGCGCCGGAGTTGCCCGCCGAGACGAAACAGTCCGCGCGCTTCTCCTTTACAAGCCGCATCGCGACGTTGATTGAGCAGTCCTTCTTGTGCCGGACGGCATCGACAGGGGCCTCGTCCATGCCCGCGATATCCGGTGCATGGACGACCTCCAGCCGTCCGTCCGCGAGAAGCGCCTTGACTTTCGTCATGCGCGATGGCTCGAACTTGAAGAACTCCGCTTCGATCTGCTCCTTGCGGCCGACGAGATAGACCTTAAGATCCTTCATCTCAAGGACAGCATCCACACCACCCCGGACGATTTCGCCCGGCGCCTTGTCGCCGCCCATCGCATCAAGGGCAATACGCGTCATCTGAGAACTCCCCAAGGAGCGAAAATCACTTGGCGGTCACGCTGAGGACCTTGCGTCCCTTGTAGGTGCCGCACTGGGGGCAGACATGATGGGCCTGCTTCAGTCCGCCGCACACAGGGCAGGTCTGCACAGAGGCGAGAATCGCCTTCTCGTTCTGGGCGACGCGCTGACGCTTACGCATTTTGGACTTTTTGTGCTTAGGTGATGCCATATTATTTACCCTTTCTTTAAGTTGTCAAGGGCATCCCAACGCGAGTCGGGTGCCTCTGTTTCCGTTTTTTCGATCCCCGGGCAATCTTCGCGACAAACCGGGTAAGTCGGTAAAGTGAGTAGTATACTCTCTCGCAGTTCCGCCGTCAATTCCACAAATTCAGTTTTTTCGTCCACCGCATAACTGGTCGCGAAATCTGGAACCTTGACCGTAAAGTCGAAATCCTGCCCGCAACGCGAACAGGCCGCCTCGAAATCCTGCTCCAGCTTGCCCCGCACCAGAAGTTCGGAACCGAACAGTTGCACGCCCAGCTCGTAGCGGAGTCCGCCAAAGGGCTTGAGGAACTCATCGTGAAGGTCGTAGATGGAATCGTCGAGCGCCCCCGACAGCTCTTCGCCGTCGCGGGTCATTCGCACCACAGAAACCTTCAGTTCCGTCTCCATCTCCTGCCTTCACCCCTTGAGCCGCGCCAGCACCGCCGGCGAAACCATCGACGACACGTCGCCACCATACCGCACGATCTCTCGGACGGTCGAAGCCGTCACGTAGGCGAGGTTCTCGCTCGGCATCATGAACAGCGTCTCAATCTCCGGCGCCATCTTGCGGTTCGTGAGCGCCATCTGAAACTCATACTCGAAGTCGGAATAGACGCGCACGCCACGGATGACCGTCTTCACGCCGCGCTTGCGGCAGAACTCCACCAACAGCGTATCCAGCTTCTCCACGGTCACGTTCGAAAGACCCGCCTTCTCCACATCCTCGCGGATCATCGCCATGCGCGTTTCGCCGTCGAACATCGCCCCCTGCTTCACGCTTGTGGCGGCCACGGCCACCACAAGACGGTCGTAAAGCGCCGCCGCCCGCTTGACGAGATCAAAATGACCAAGCGTCATCGGGTCGAAAGTGCCGGGATAGACTGCTACTCGTTCCATAGAAAATTGGCGCGTATTATACCATAAAAGGAGCCACGTGGGGGCTTTCTTTCAAACCGAGCGCGGCGACCAGCACGGAGACGCCGAAAAGGGCGGCCGTTTCGGCACGGAGAATTGTCGGACCAAAACTCGTCGGGACGGCAATCTCCAAAAGCGTCTTCAGCTCCTCAGGGGTGAAGTCCCCTTCCGGTCCCACGAAGAGACCAAAGGATTTCAGATTGGGTTCCGCGCGTCGCCGTCGCTGAATCGCCGCCAAAAGAGGCTCCGGGGGCGGCTCGGCAAGCGCACCGACGAAACAGGCGCAGGACTTCACGTCCGCAAGGGAATCCTGAAAATCAACGGCTTCGCAGATCGTGGGCAACCATTGGGCGTCCGACTGGCGGGCTGCATCCTCGGCGATGCGCTGCCAGCGCTCGCGCTTGGTGGCGCGTTCATGACGGTCGATGCGCACGATGCAACGGTCGGAGATCACCGGCACGATGCGCGTCACGCCCAGTTCCGTCGCCTTCTCGATCGTCCAGTCCCAACGCGACCCCTTCGTCACACAGGCAAAGAGCGTAACTTGGAAAGTAGAGGGCGGGGTCACAACCAAATCACCGGCGGCCGCAAGCGGCACGGTGGCCGAGGCACCGCAACGGTAGAGGCGCGAACGTCCGGCGCCATCAAAAAGCTCAATCGTCTCGCCGGGCTTCGGACGCACCACCTTCAAGTGATGCGCCGCATCAGACGGCAACACCGCCTGATCGGATTCAAGCGTTTCCGCCGAAACGAGCAGACGGTGCATAAGTCAACCTTAACGGCAAAGCGTGTAGAGCACGCCCGCCACGACGGCGGAACCGATCACGCCCGAGACATTCGGCCCCATCGCCTGCATGAGGAGGAAGTTCGTGGGATCCTCGGAGAGCGCCACCTTGTTGGAGACGCGCGCCGCCATCGGCACGGCGGAGACGCCGGCGGAGCCGATAAGCGGATTCACCTTCGTCTTCGAGAAGAGGTTCATGATCTTCGCCATGATCACGCCCGCACCCGTGCCCACGCAGAACGCGCAGAGGCCGAGGGCGAGAATCGCAAGCGTCGTCCCGGAGAGGAACTTCTCGCACGCGAGCTTCGAACCAACCGAAAGCCCGAGCATGATCGTCACGATGTTGATGAGCGCGTTGGACATCGTATCGGCGATACGCCCGACCGACGGCCCCACCTCCTTCGCGAGGTTGCCGAGCATGAGCGCACCGATGAGCGGCACAGCCGAAGGCAGCAGAATCGCGCAGAGGAGCAGCACCACCAGCGGGAAGCAGATCTTCTCGATCTTCTTGACTTCACGCAGCTGCGGCATCTTGATGAGACGCTCCGACTTCGTGGTGAGCGCCTTCATGATCGGCGGCTGGATGATCGGCACGAGCGCCATGTAGGAATAGGCCGCTACGGCGATGGCACCAAGCAGGTCCGGCGCGAGACGCGAGGTGAGCCAGATCGCCGTCGGACCGTCCGCGCCACCGATGATGCCGATGGACGCCGCCGCCTTGAGCGGATCCACGCCCGGACCGAAGAAGTCCATACCGAAGATCGACGCACAGCCCAGCGCACCGAAGAGCGCAAAGAAGATACCGAACTGAGCCGCGCCGCCGAGAAGCGCCGCCTTCGGGTTGGCGATCAGCGGACCGAAGTCCGTCATCGCGCCCACGCCCATGAAGATCATGATCGGGAACACGCCCGTGTCGATGCCGAAGCGGAAGAAGTAGTAAAGGAATCCGCCCGGCTCGATGATGCCGCCGGACATGACCGGCAGGCCGCTCGAGAGGAAGGAGATCACGCCGTCATGCATCGTCGCCGGCATCGTGACGCCCGCGAGCGGGCAGTTAGCGAGCAGACCGCCAAACCCAATCGGCAGCAGCAGCAGCGGCTCAAAGCCCTTCACGATGGCGAGGTACATCAGGATGATGCAGATCGGGATCATGATGAGCTGACCGATGCCATAAGGCATGCCAAAGAGCGTCTTGACCTCGTGTCCCTTCACGAACGCGCCGCTGTCATCGAAGTAGCCGCCGTGCCACTTGAGGTCCTTGTCGTAGTAGCCGTTACGGTTGGCGCTCATCGGCTTCTTCTCGGGACGCTCCGCCTCGGCAAAATTCCCGGTAATGTAAGCCGGAGCCTCCCGTTTCATGAAGGCCATGAAGCCCATGTCGCCCGTGAAGTCCTTCACCTTGCCGAGCGTCGTCTTCCAGTCGCCGTCAGCCTGCGCGCCAATGGCGCAAGCCAGGGCGACAGCCATAATCAGAAACTTTTTCATGCCTTGTCCACACCTATTCACTATTCACTGTTCACTGTTCGTTCGTGCGGGAATCGGCGTCAGCCGATGACCGCGAGCACGTCGCCGGTGGCAACCTTGTCGGTCTGCGCGACGAGCACCGTCACCTTGCCGGCACACGGCGCGGTCACGGGCGTCTCCATCTTCATGACGTCCATCACGAGCAGTTCATCGCCCTTCGCGACTTCCTGCCCGTTCTGCGCCGTGACGCGGAGCACCATACCCGGAACGGGGGCCTTGACCTCCTGCCCGCCCGCCGGCGCCGCGGCGGCCGGTGCGGCGGCCTTGAGACCGGCCTCGGCCTTGAAATCGACGGGCTTGCCGTTCACCACGGCCTTGCCGTCACCCTTGATCTCCACGCCGTACGCCTTGCCGTTGATCGTGACGGTCACCGCGCCGCCCTTCGCGGCGGCGGGCTTCGCCTCTTCCGCGAAACGGCAGCCCATCGGCGCCTTCGACGGATCCTTGAGGAAGAGAATGCCCTTCTCCTTGCAGGAGGCGGCGATGAAGATGTTCTCGTCGGTGATCGGAAGACCGGCTTCCTCGAGCGCCTTCTTCGCGACCGCGCCGCCCTTCTTGGGATCGGCGTCGTTCAGCTCCAGCACCGTCTTCGTGGTCGGCTCGGAATAGGGCTTCGTCAGGTCGCTCGACGCCATGAACGCGGCGGCCTTCTTCACGATCTCCGGATCCGGCGGAACGGGCGTCTTGCCGAAGTAGCCCAGCACCATCTTCGCATAGCCCGGCGCAAACTTGTTGAACTTGCCGAACATCACGTTCTGGATCGCCTGCTGCGCATAGAACTGTGAGACGGGCGTCACGGACGTGCCGAAACCGCCGAGACGCACGCAGTCGTACATCTCCGCGATCATGTCGTCGTACTTGTCCATCATGCCGTTGTCGCGCAGCATCTGCGTGTTCGCGGTGAGCGCGCCGCCCGGCATCGGGCTCCACACGATCTGCGGATTGACGTTCATCGCCTACGGCGGGAGGAAGTACTTCTTCATCGCGTTCTTGAAGGAGTCCTCGGCCTTCTTGATCTTGTTGATGTCGAAGTCGAAGCAGAAATCGGGATCGCCGTCGAGGCAGTGCCACATCGTGATGATGTCGGGCTGGCAGGTGCCGCCGCTCATGGGTGCCATCGAGAGGTCGATGCCGTCCGCCCCGCCCTTGAGCGCAGCGAGGTAGCAGCTCACGCCGTTGCCGGCCGTCTCGTGCGAGTGGAACTGGATGTGCACCTTGTCGCCGAGCAGCTGGCGCGCAAGCTTCATCGTGTTATAGACCGTCGCGGGCGTGGAGGTGCCGGACGCGTCCTTGAACGCCACGCGATCGAACGGAATGCCCGCGTCCATGATCATCTTCAGGCGGTCGCGGTAGAACTCCGGCGTGTGCGTGCCCTTGTTGTCGATGCCGGGCGGCAGACCCATCATCGTGACGACCACCTCGTGGTTAAGACCCGCATCGTGGATGCACTGGCCGGACCACTTGAGGTTGTTCACGTCGTTGAGCGCGTCGAAGTTGCGGATCGAGGACATGCCGTGCTTCTTGAACATCTGCGCATGGAGCTTGATCATGTCGCTCGGCTGGGATTCGAGACCCACCACGTTCACACCGCGCGAGAGCGTCTGGAGATCGGCCTCAGGCGCCGCCTTGCGGAACGCATCCATCACGTCGAACGCATCCTCCTGGCAGTAGAAGTAGCAGCTCTGGAAACGCGCGCCGCCGCCGGCTTCGAACCAGCGGACGCCCGCCGCATACGCCTCCTCCACGCACGGGAGGAAGTCCTTGGAGAGAACGCGCGCGCCGACCACGGACTGAAATCCGTCGCGGAACGCAGTGAGCATGTACTTGACTGTTTTCTTGGCCATAAGTTTTTCCTTTTAAAAACTCGAAACTCTAAACTCGAAACTCGAAACTGGAAACCCGAAACTATCCGAGCGCGACCGCGATGGCGAGCGCGACGTTCGCGTCATCGTTTGCTGCGGCGGGCTTGGCAGCCTTCTTCGGGGCTTCCTGCGGGAGAATGTGATCGAACCGGGAGACAAAGGCTGACGCAAACTTCGCGGTGAAAATCAGCACCACGAGGAACAGATAGACGATACCCATTCCTGAAAACATCAGAACCAAACCTTGACCCAGCAGCTGCATCGTTATTTCTCCTTTAAAAATTGGCGTGTAGTATATCAAAACACCGGCTCGTTTTCAACTGGGTGCGCCGTATGCGTGTACAGACCACACAGGGCAAACGCCGAAAAAATTTTATTGTCAGATTTTGCCGTTTACCTGTCCTAACGAAACAAGGATTTACAGAAAGGAGACCGCCCATGAACATCAGCAAGATCATTCTTTCCGCAGCCCTCGTCTGCACCACAATGATGGGTTTCGCCGACACAAAAACCGTCTGGCGCGACGCACAGGGGCGCGTGATGGGGACGGCCACCACCGACAGCTACGGTAAAACCACCTACCGCGACTCCATGGGACGCACGCAAGGGACGTCCACCACCGATAAATACGGCAAGACGACCTATCGCGATGCACAGGGCCGCGTACAGGGAACGCGGAAGTAGCGCCGATCAGGCGTGGTCCTTGCCGATGAATTCGCAGGGCGCGCGCGACGCGCAGAGGCCGCGCAGGAACTGTACGCCGTACCAGACGTGCGAAAGAAACACGCCGAGCTCCGTGACGATCCACCGGAACGGATTGAACGAGAATGTGGAGACCGCCGTGAAGAACGCATAGAACATCAGCGGCGAGGCGGCCACCGCCGCCACCGGCCCCAGCATGCCGCCGCCCATCAAATGCCGTCCAACAAAGATGCCGAGAAGCACCAGCAGATAAAAGACGAAGAGGGTCGGCACGAAGTAGGAGAACTTGCAGCTCGTCACGGGGAAGCGTTTCACGAAATAGCCGCGATGGAAGCCGTACCGCCCCAACTGCCGCAGATGCGCCGCGAAAAGCGGCCGGCGATGATGGTACACAAGCGTCCAGGGATCATACACGATCCGCTTCTTCGCCTTGCAGACGATATCCTCACAGAGAAGCGTATCCTCCCCCGGCCAGAAGTCCGTTCGGTAGCCGCCGATCTTCTCCAGCACATCCCTCCGGACGAAGAGATTGCAGCTCGGATAGTCATCGATATCCTTGCGCACGCGTCCGCCGAGATAGCGGTAGCGGTAGTTGCCGGAGACGAAGATGTTCTCATAGACGCGGCCGCCGCACTTGGCCCAGAATCCATCCCCGGGCGGCGTGACGCCTGGTCCACCAAGCGCGCCGATCGTCGGCTCGCCGAAATACTTGACCGCGTTCTCCAACCAACGCGCATCGGGATAGGCGTCATCGTCGATGAACGCAACAATCTCACCCTTCGCCGCCTCGATACCAATGTTCCGCTTCTCGGCCGGACGAACTTTCCCCGTGGAAATGGTTGTCAGTTGATAGTTTAGAGTTTCGAGTTTAGAGTTTAGAGTTTCGAGTTTCGAGTTCCCTCTTCCCTCTTCCCTCTTCCCTCTTCCCCGTTCCCCGTTCCCCGTTCCCCGTTCCCCTTCATCTGGCAGAACGATGACCTCGAAGTTGCGGTAGGTCTGTCGTTCAAGCGCAGCCAAACACTCATCGAGCATCCACGAACCGTTGGGGCAGGCGATCACCACGCTCACGAGCGGATCATGGTCTAACAGCGGCGGCACCTCGACATGCGCGTAGTAATTGAGAAGACGCAACCGATAGAACACCGCAAGCGAATCGATCGACATCTGCCGCACCGTCCGCGCCGAGAGCGCGCCGAACTTGTCGCCGAACCGGATCGCAACGGGCGCCTCGACGATCTTCGCGCCGCGCCCGTAGGCGATGGCAAGGAGCTCAAGGTCGAACGCGTACGTCTTGACCAGCATCCGGTCGAGCGCCTCGCCCAGCACGGAACGACGGAAAAGCTTCATGCCGGTCTGCGTGTCTGTGATTGGCATGCCGATGAGGAGCCGCACGAGACCATAGTACACGGCACTTGCGACACGCCTGTGCCACGGATAATGGACGCGTGACTTCGGATGTCGCTTCGAGCCGATCACGATATCCGCCTTCTCGCGCGTCATCGCCTCAAGAAAACCCGGCAGGTAGCCGGGCAGAATGTCGAGATCGCCGTCCAACAGGAGCACCAACCCGCCCGTGCTGGCACGGAACCCCGCCTTGAGCGCATTACCCTTCCCGCCATTCCGCTCCAGAACCACGGGGCGGCGAACGAGGCGGGCTTCAGCCGGTTCCGCCGCCCACGCATGCAACATGTCCGCCGTACCGTCCGAAGATCCATCGTCCACCGGGATGATCTCGCACGAAAGCCCCGTGCGCGAAAGCACGGTCGACACCTTCGCGAGATTCTGGCGGATAGTGGAGGCCAGATTGTAGATCGGCAGGATGACGGAAAGCTCTACCACAGGAAACCTTTGCGCACGAAATGGGCCGTCCAACCGCCACCGGGCGCCAACGTCACGGCGAGTTTTTCGCCGGCGGTCACCGTCTGGACCTTCTTGACGTAATCCGTGGCGTCGCGATCCGCGTTGATGCCATCCTCGAAGATCTCCACACGCCATTTGCCGTCACCGAGGAAGGACGTATCGATCTCGATCTTGCGCGGCTCCCAGGAGTTGATCGCCGACGCATACCACTCCTCACCCTTGCGGCGCGCCGCCGCCACATAACCCTCCATCGCGCCACCCAGACCGATCGTATCATCCCACACCACGGGGACCTTCGCCATGAACGTGAAGCACTCCCGATTGCGCAGGTACTGTGTGGGAGAGTCGCAGAGCATCTGGAGCGGCGCCTCGTAGAGCGACATCAGGGCCATCTGATGCACACGGGTGCCCTGGCACCCCGGCTGATCGTGGTTCGGAACATACTGCGACTTCGTCATGTTCAGCATCGAGCCCGGCGTGTAGTCCATCGGCCCCGCGCTCATGCGGCAGAAGAACGACAGGAGATCGTTGCGCGGGAAATCGACATTCCGAGCCCACTTTGTCTGCTCAAGCCCATAGACGCCCTCGTAGTTGAGCACGTTGGGATAGGTGCGGCTCAGGCCCGTCGGCTTGTGCATGCCATGGTAATCGACCACGAGCTTCCAGTCGGCGGCAATCCTCGCCGTCTCCTCAAGGAAGTTCTCGAGCGCCTGGTCGTCCCGGTCCATGAAGTCAATCTTAAACCCCTTCACGCCCATCTTGGCATACTTGCCGAACACCTCGTTCTGCCGCCCCAGAAGCTGCGGCCAGGCGCACCAAAGGATGATGCCCACGCCGCGCGCGTTCGCGTATTTCACGAGATGCGGCACGTCCGTCTCGGGGTTCAGCTCCATGATGTTCAGCTTCTTCGACCAGCCCTCGTCCATGATGACGTACTCCACGCCGAACTCGGCGGCGAAATCGATGTAGTACTCGTAGGTCGCCGTGTTGCAGCCCGCGCGGAACGGCACGCCCGAGACGTTCCAGCAGTTCCACCAGTCCCAGGCGACCTTCCCCGGCTTGATCCAGTCAGGCCCTTTCAGGCGGCACGGGGTAGCGAGCGCATAGACGATATCCGCCTCGCAGAGCTTCACCTCGGAATCGGCCAGCATGAAGACGCGCCAGGGGAAGGTGCGCGTACCGGTCGTCTCCGCCAGATAGTCAGCGCGCGCCGTCACGATCTGGTGGCGCAGGGGGTTCTCCGGAGAGCCCACTTCCTTACCGTTGCGGAACTCCGTCTGTGACGGGAACCGCGCCATCTTGGCGACAAGCGCCGGAGTCTCCCCCTCCGCTCGCTTCAGGTTCCAGCCCGGATAATCGAGAAGGTCGCTCTCCGTGACGCACATCACCGAACCGTCCGCATGCTTCACCACCAGCGGGAGATAGACGGTCTCTCCGCCCGTCGCCACACCCGCCGCGTTGGTGGTGGTGTAGATCGACTCCCAGCTGCACTGCAGGGGATCGCCCCGGTCGCGGCAGTAGCCGGCGTAAATCGTGGCCAACGCATCGGGGAAGACGATCCCGGCCATTTCCTCCTGCACCTTGATGCGGCCCGGCAGGTCGGTCTCGAAGCGGTACGCCACGCCATCGTTCCGGGCGATGAGCACGATCCGCCAGTTTCCCTCGAAGGCGACCGTCGTCCGGTTTGCGCTTTCATCCACAAACGCCTTCTTGTAGAGCGGCGAGGCGATTCGCCCCTTGATGCTCACGGTATCGGCGGAGAGAACCTTCGTCGTGGCACCGCCCAACGTGCCCACACCTTCGACCGTCAGCGCAATCGGCGTCGGTGCCACGCGCTCAAGACCAGCATGATAAACCGCATACGACAGCGTCGGCTCCGTCATCAGGCGAATCTCGTTCACGCCGTTCGGGCTCTTCACGCTGACCGTCTGCGCAAATGCACAACTCGCCCCCACGATTGTTGCAGCGGCGACTTGGAAAAGCATCCGTTTCATTTAATCCTCCTTCCGTGTCCTATTGCCAAAACAGGCAAAAACAGCGGTATAATATACCAAGCTCGCCTTCTAATAGCAAGCAAAAAGTCATTTAAAGCATTGGAGGATTGGGGGACTAGGGGATTGAATCGCCCAATCACAAATCCTCCAATCATTCAATGAAACCACCCGATCAAAAATCAACCAATGGCAATCGGCAAACCGAGCGGGAACAAAATAAGAATATGGTGCAGACGAAATCTTACGGGGGCTCTATTATCGATATGGAATCAATCAGCCCGCTTTTCCCTGTTTCACGGCTAAAAGGATGGCGGCGGGGTCGGCCATGCGCCCCATTCCTTCGGTGCCACAGGCTAGTTCACCCGCCGCCGGTTCGATGACCGTGACGCCACGGCTCCGCAGCGTTGCCAGATTCGCCTGCGTCGCGGGATTCTCCCACATGCCGTCGTTCATCGCCGGTGCCACGAAGACCGGCGCACGCGTCGCCAGAAGCGTCGCCGTCAGCAAGTCATCCGCCAGCCCGTGTGCCATCTTCGCAAGGACGTTCGCCGTCGCCGGTGCCACGATCACGGCGTCGGCCGCCGCGAGCGAGATGTGCTCGGGCTTCCACTCCTCCGGAAGCGCAAAGGGATCCACGCCGACCGGATTGCGCGACAAGGTCTGGAACGTGAGCGGCGTCACAAACTTCGTGGCGGCCTCGGTCATCACCACGCGGACCTCATCCCCCGCCTTCACAAAGCACCGCACAAGTTCGCACGCCTTGTACGCAGCAATCGATCCTGTCACTCCGATTACAACCTGCATTTTATTCTCCCAAACTCCAAACTGGAAACTCTAAACTCCAAACTCCCTCACATCCGGCCGGATTTCACGTCGATGAGATCGCAGAGCTTCTTGTAAGCGTGTCCGAGATCGTCGTTCGTCACCTGATACATGTACTCGCCCGCACGCGCCATCTCGCCCGCTGCGTTTGTGAGGCGGCGCTCGATGACCTCCGGGGAGTCTGTCCCCCGCCGCTCCAGACGTTCGCGGAGCGTCTGCATGTCGGGCGGGTTGATGAAGATGTCCACATAGCCCGCGCGGAGCCGGTCGTCTAGCGGCAGACGCTTTACGTAGTCGCGCACCTTCGCCGCCCCCACCACGTCGATGTCGAGGATCATCGAATTGCCCTCGGCCATCACCTCCTCGATCGGGCGCTTGAGCGTGCCGTAGTAGTTGCCGTGCACCTCCGCATGTTCGAGAAAGGCATCCTCCGCGAGCAGTTCGCGGAAGCGCTCCTGCGTCATGAAATGGTAGTCGATACCGTCCTCCTCTTCGCCGCGCGGTGCACGCGTGGTGCAGGAGATGGAGTATTGAAGGTCGGGGTACTCCTGAAGCAGCATGTCGATGAGCGTGGTCTTTCCGCAACCGGAAGGTGCGCTCATCACGATGAAGAGCGGTTTTATTTTTTCAGACGAGGTTGATTTCTGCGTTTCCATGGTTCAATCTCTCACCCGCACAGACGGCAGTCTCCACTGCCATCTACGCAGATTTATCCTATTCAATAAGCGGCGCAAATTTTACCAAAAACCCCCTTCCCCCGCAACCGCCACCCCACCCAGAATCCCTGTCACTCTGTGGGGAAGTCTAAAAATTCTCGGGAAACGCTAAGCGATGAGGCGGTGGTCACGCCAGGGGCCTTTCAGCCAGCGTAGGACAGTACCGACGAAAAAGACGAACACGTACACGATCATCGTCGCCCAGAGCGCCTCCATCGTCGGACACAGCCAATAGGTCACAAAGAGAATCGGCATCCAAAACGGAAACGCCATGATGAGCATCCACACCATCACAAAGCGCGTATCGCCCGCCCCCTTCAGCGCACCGGAAAGCACGACGTCCGCCGCATCGCAGAACTGCCACACGATCATCATCACGAAGAGCGTCGCACCCAGCGACAGAAACGCCGGCTGGTCAACCGCCGCCACATCGGCCGCAAAGAGCATCAGAATCGGACGGTGGAACACCAGGATCAGCACGCTCGCCACCGCGATGTACGCCTCCGCCAGCAGGAGCGCGCGGTTGCCGTTCACAAACGCGCCCTGCGGATCGCCCGCTCCTTGCCGTTGCCCTACGAGAACACCCGCCCCGATCGCAAAGCCCTCGATGGGCGCGATAAGCAAGTAGTTCACAGTGAACGCCGCGTTGGAGACGGCGAACGCCAAATCACCGACCTTCCCGGTGAGGAACACGAAGATGACGAACGATAGGATGTTCAGCATCGCCTGCACGCCGGACGGCACCCCATAGCGCAGAACCTTCACGACCAAAGGCCAAAACCTGTCAGAGGCGTCATCCGGCACCGCCGGCACATGCCAGGTCGCACGCAACGCCATGAAGTTCAAAATCAGCATCTGCACGACCTGAGCCAGAACCGTGGCCCACGCGGCGCCAGCGATGCCGCAGGCGGGAATGCGAAGCCCCAGTGCCGGCACCGAAAATCCGAAGATGAGAAGATAGTCCAAAAGCACATTCAGCGCATTCCCCG
>CACZCD010000070.1 GCA_902779565.1 uncultured bacterium
AGGAGCTGAAGGGTAGAGGGGACTATGGAATTCTGGAAAATCTGTCGAGCCATCAACAACCAAATACGGTTTGCGCCTCTGCGTGAAATCATGTTTGCTTTGTTTTTCTTTTATGTGGGGTGTCAAGCACTGAGAAAAGAAGGTACAATCCCGGCTGAATATCTAAGTCGTGTTTGTCTCCATGATGGTGACTTCGTTGTTACGCTTGATAAGGGGCGTCCCAATCGTGGGAAACCAGTGTTCGTTCTATGGTACAATGGCTGGAAGATTGAGGATGTTGTTGAGGGAACTTCCTATAAGGATCTTGGTCGATATGTGTTTGTCCTGACAGTTGTGCGCGATAAGAAGGGGAGCGAAATAATGCGGTGGGTGCAATCTGACAATGGTGACATTTCTCCAAGGCGTATGTTGCGTGCACATTTGATGTCAAAAGCGAGTGGACATATTTCATCTTCCGATCCGTTCGAAACGGATTACATAAGCATTAGCAAGAAAGGCGACAAGTGGGGCGAAGACATTTTCACATTAACGGACGGGTGTGTATCCGTTTACAGTCAGCGGTTAAAGCGGCAAATTGAATTTAGATTTACTTTGCGTGATTGATGTGATTGAGTGGCAATATGGTCCCAGACGTTTATTGCTTTTTGTTGTGGTAGTGAAAAGGTGGTACTGAATGAAGATGCGTAAAATCATGTGTGGGATTCTGATTTTTCTTGCAGGTGGAGGTTTGTTTTTCTGTGTATTGGGAGGATGTGGAGAGCGATGGTTGCCGAACCAATCAGGAACCCGGGCTTTCAGGTTCATTGGTAGGCAAGAAGGCCTTGTTGGATTGTTGGTTAAGTCTATGAAAACAGGGAATGTCATTGGGGTTATTGATACTGGTGCCTCGAAATATCATCGTTATTCGGCAAGGTGGATTGCCGACAATTGCATTTTGTTTAGAAGTTCTGACATTGGCCATCGGGCTATTGTTGTGAACGAAAAATGTCAATTGTATTTTGCGCGAGTTGAAAATAAGGCTGGGGTACTGCGAGTTGTGTTGTATGATGAGGAGTGGGGATCTGTTGGGATTGAGTTTGAATGTATGGCCGTTGAATCGGATACAAATTGACTAATCTATATCAAACAATGCGCCATCCAATGCAAGGGAATCCGCGAAAATAGTCAATGGCCCGTCAATCCAAGCAGGGTGGGGAAAAGAGTGGGCGGGTGGCGGTCATTTTCCAGTGAGCTTTTGTTTCATCTTAGCAGGGAGAAGGGTGGGATTTTGAATTTTTTGCGGACCCTCTTGCATTGGATGCCGCATTATGCTATACTTCGCGCTTCCTTTTTGAGGAAATAGCAGCGATACGGTCAGGCGAGGCCTGTAAAATGGCCACTTGATACGTCCGGATAAGATGGGTGGAAACGCCTGCGGAAAGCCGGGGAAAGCGCCGCAGGCGTTTTTCTATTGTTACTTTTTCTTTAAGGGGGAAACTGACCGGAGACCAATCCGAGGCACGCTTTGGGAGAGCGGGTCGGCAACTGTCCGAGAGGGCAAGCCCGGCTGAAGCCGCGGAAGTCGAAGGGCAGGTCTAACGGAAAACAAGAACTAAAGAAAGAAACAAAGAGATGCAACAGCAAAGAGTACGCATCCGCCTCCAGGCATACGATCATCGTGTGCTGGATCAAGCCGTCGGTGGCATCATCGACACGGCTCGGGGCACGGGTGCGCAGGTGGTGGGGCCGATCCCGCTCCCCACGCGCGTCGAACGTTTCACGGTGAACCGTTCACCGAACGTCGACAAGAAATCGATGGATCAGTTCGAGATGCGGACGCACAAGCGTCTTTTAGACATCGTCAACCCGACGGCGAAGACGATCGACGAACTGAAGAAGCTCAACCTGCCTGCGGGCGTGGACATCACGATCAGGGTCTAAGGAGGTCGCGATGGAAGGTTTGATTGGCAAGAAGATCGGCATGACCCAGGTGTTCACCGAGGACGGGAAGCGCATTTGCGTGACCGTGATCGAGGTGGGTCCCTGCCCGGTCGTGCAGGTGAAGACGCTTGAGAAGGACGGCTATGTGGCCGCCCAGCTCGGTTTCGGCGAGCAGAAGCTCTGGAAGGATCCCGAGGCGGACAAGGAGGCCCATGGCGGCCGTCGTGCGCGCAATCGCATGACGAAGGCCGAGAGCGGTCACTTGACGAAGACCGGCGGTCTCGCGAAGGGCGTTCGCATCCTCAAGGAGTTCGCGCTCGACGAGGGTGAAGAGGTGAAGGTGGGCGATACGCTCACGGTTGAGAACTTCAAGGGCGTGAAGTACGTGGACGTGACGGGTGTGACGAAGGGCCGCGGTTTCGCGGGCGTGATCCGCCGTTACGGTTTTGCGGGCGGCAACATGACGCACGGCGGCCATTCGAAGCGCCGTACGGGCGGCCTCGCGGCGCGCGATCTCCCGGGCTGGATCGAGAAGGGCAAGAAGATGCCCGGCCACATGGGTGACGTGAACCGCAAGAACATCAATCTTGAGGTCGTCCAGATCCGTCCGGAGGACAACGCGATTCTCGTGAAGGGTTCCATTCCCGGCGCCCGCAACGGTTTCGTCTTCGTCCGCAAGTCGCTGAAGAACGCGGCGCTCGCGTTCAAGGCGGCGAAGAAGGGAGCGAAGTAACAATGGCTACGATCAAGGCATTTACGTCCGCCGGTGAGGCGGGAGCCGACATCGCGTTTGACGATGCGCAGCTGACGCTTGACCGCGGGCAGCAGGCGATGAAGGACGCGGTGACCGCGATCCGCAATTCGATGCGCGCCGGCACGGCGAGCACGAAGGGCAAGGGCGAGGTCGCCGGCTCGAACAAGAAGCCGTGGAAGCAGAAGGGCACGGGCAACGCCCGCGCGGGCTTCCGCCAGTCGCCCGTGTGGCGCGGCGGTGGCGTGGCGCACGGTCCGAAGCCGCGTGACTTCTCGCAGAAGATCAACCGCAAGGTGATGCAGCTCGCGTTCGCGCGTGCGTTCTCCGAGAAGATCGCCGCCGGCGAAGTCGTGGTGGTCTCCGAGTTCAAGTTCGAGGAGCCCAAGACGAAGCTGATGGCCGCGCTTCTCAAGAAGGCCGGCGTGGAGCGCAGCGCGCTCGTGGTGACGGAGAAGTACGACGAGACGGTGTTCCGCGTGACGGCCAACCTCGCGCGCGCCGCTTCGGTGACGGCTTCCGAGGCCGACGTGTACTCCCTTCTGAAGCACAAGACGATCGTGTGCGACAAGGCGGGCTTTGACGCCCTCGTGAAGCGCATGGGCGCCGTCAAGAAGGAGGCGAAGTAATGGCCAAGGAAATCATCAAGCGCATCCTGATCACCGAGAAGGGTTCGGCGATGAGCGTTCAGAATCGCTACTGCCTTGAGGTGGACAAGGCGGCTTCCAAGCCGCAGATCCGCCAGGCGGTGGAGAAGAAGTACGGTGTGCATGTGCTCGCCGTGAACACCCAGAACATGAAGGGCGGTCTCCGCACGATCCGCGGTACGCGCCGTCAGGTGAAGGAATCCACCTGGAAGCGCGCCATCGTCACGGTCAAGGCGGGCGAGCGCATCGAACAGGTGTAAGGAGACCATAGATCATGGCACTCAAGACATTCAAGGCTCGTTCGCAGGGTATGCGCTTCCGCGTGGCCCCGACGTTCGAGGAGATCACCGAGAAGAAGCCGGTGAAGTCGTTGACGCGCCCTGTCCGCAAGACGGCGGGCCGCAACAACACGGGCGTGATCACCACCCGCCACAAGGGCGGCGGGGCGAAGCGCCGCTACCGCATTGTCGATTTCATGCGGCAGAAGGACGGCATGCCGGCGACGGTCGAGGCGATCGCTTACGATCCGAACCGCAGCGCGAACCTCGCGCTCCTGAAGTACGAGGACGGCACGCGGAGCTACATTCTGGCGGCTGAAGGCGTGAAGCCCGGCATGACGCTCATGAGCGGCGAGAAGGCCGAGGCGACGCCCGGCAACTGCCTCCCGCTCGGACTCATCCCGCTTGGGCTTTTCGTCCACTGCGTGGAGCTCATTCCCGGCCAGGGCGCGAAGGTCGCGCGCAGCGCGGGCACCGAGGCGCAGATCATGGCGCGTGAAGGCGACACCGTGACGCTCAAGATGGCGTCCGGCGAAGTCCGCCTCTTCAGCGCCCGCTGCAAGGCGACGGTCGGCGCGGTCGGCAACAAGGACTGGGGCTCGATCCACCTCGGCAAGGCCGGCCGCAAGCGCTATCTGGGCGTCCGCCCGACGGTGCGCGGCGTGGCGATGAACCCGGTGGACCACCCGATGGGCGGCGGCGAAGGCCGTACGTCCGGCGGCAGCCACCCGCGTTCGCCGTGGGGCCAGCTTGCGAAGGGCGGCAAGACCCGCAATCCGCACAAGGCCTCGAACAAGGTCATCGTCAAACGGAGGAAATAATCCATGGCGCGTTCACTCAAGAAGGGACCTTATGTGGAGGAGAGCCTCCTGCGGAAGGTCGAAAAGATGCAGGCCGCCGGCAAGAAGCAGCCCATCAAGACGTGGAGTCGCCGCTCGATGGTGCTCCCCGAGTTCGTGGGACTGACCTTCGCCGTGCACAACGGCCGTCAGCACACACCCGTGTTCGTCACGGAAAACATGGTCGGCCACCGTCTCGGCGAGTTCGCCCCGACCCGTACGTTCAAGGCGCATGGCGCCCACGTCGAAAAGGCCGAAAGGTAAGGTAAGAGATGGAAGTGATAGCAATCACCCGTAACGCGCGCATGTCGGCGGCCAAGGGCCGTCCGCTTGCCCGCGAGTGCCGGGGACTCCCGGTCTCGGCGGCCCTGAAGGTCGTCGAGTTCAGCCCGAAGAAGGCGGCGGTCATCCTCAAGAAGACGCTGCTTTCCGCGGCGGCAAACGCGAAGAACAACAACGGTCTCGATACGGCGACGCTCACCGTCAAGGAGTGCGTGTTCGACGAGTCCGTCCGCATCCGCCGGTTCTGGCCGACGGCGCGTGGATCGGCGCATCCGATCGCCCGCCGTCTCTGCCACTGCAAAGTCGTCCTCACGGATTCCAAGGAGGCCAAATAATGGGTCAGAAAGTCAATCCGGTCGGGTTCCGTCTGCCCGTCAACCGCGCGTGGCGGTCCAAGTGGTTTGCGCAGAAGAAGAGCTTCGGCGCGTTCCTCGTGGAAGATAACGCGATCCGCGAATTCGTGAAGAAGCGCCTGGTCGAGGCGGGTCTTTCGAAGATCATCGTCGAGCGCTACGCGAACCGCGTGCGCGTGACGCTGATGAGCGCCCGTCCGGGCGTGATCATCGGTCGCAAGGGCCAGGACGTGGACAAGATCCGCGACGAGCTCTCGAAGATGACCAAGAAGGAAGTCTATCTCGAGATCAAGGAGGTCCGGGACGCGGATGCCGATGCGCAGCTCGTCGCCGAATCGATCGCGCAGCAGCTCGAGCGCCGCATTGCCCTGAAGCGGGCGATGAAGCGCGCCGAGAAGGTGGCGATGGACATGGGCGTGGACGGCATCAAGATCAAGGCGGGCGGCCGCATCAACGGCGCGGAGATCGCGCGCGTCGAGTGGTCCCGTCAGGGCAAGGTGCCGCTGCACACGCTCCGTGAGAACATCGATTATGGGTTTGCGGAAGCCAACACCACGGCCGGCAAGATCGGCATCAAGGTGTGGATCTGCAAGAAGGAGGATTTCCAGCCCCGCATGAGCGGCCCCCGCCGCGAGCGCGGAGAGCGGAAGGAAAGGGAGAGGAAGTAAGCCATGCCCTTGATGCCAAAGAGAGTCAAGTACCGCAAGGTCTCCAAAGGCAACCGCGCCGGCTATGCCACATCGGGAACGGAGCTCGCCTACGGCGAATTCGGTCTCAAGGCGCTGACGCGCGGAGACCTCACGGCCACGCAGATTGAAGCCTGCCGCGTCGCGATCAACCGCGAGATGAAGCGCAAGGGCAAGCTCTGGATCCGCGTGTTCCCCGACAAGCCGGTCACACGGAAGCCGATCGAAGTGCGTATGGGCGGAGGAAAGGGCAACCCGGAGTTCTGGGCGGCCGTGATCCTTCCCGGTAAGGTGCTGTTCGAGGTCGGCGGCGTTTCCGAAGAGGTGGCGCGCGAGTGCCTCCGTCTGGCGGCGACGAAGATCGGCATCCACACGAAATTCATCACCCGCGCAGGAGTGAAAATCTGATGAGCACGAACGAAAACACCCGCGGAGACCGCAAGGTCCGCAAAGGGACGGTCACGTCCAAGATGGGCGCCAAGTCCGTCGTCGTGAAAGTCGAATATCGCGAACTCCACCCGCTTTACGGCAAGGTGGTCGTCCGCTCCAAGAAATACCATGTGCACGACGAGGCCGATACGGCCAAGGTCGGCGACGTGGTCACGATCATGGAAACCCGCCCGCTGAGCGCGACGAAGCGCTGGCGCGTGGTGGAGGGCAAATAACATGATTCAGGAACTGACAAACCTCGTTGTTGCGGACAACACGGGCGCCAAGCGCGCGATGTGCTTCCGCATCCTCAAGCAGCGCAAGGAGTATGCGCACCTCGGCGACGTGATCCGCGTCGCGATCAAGGAGGCGTCGCCGACCGGCTCGATCAAGAAGGGCTCGGTTGCCACGGCGGTGATCATCCGCACGGGCGCCCCGATCGTCCGCGAGGACGGCCAGCGCGTGCACTTCGACCAGAACGCCTGCGTGCTGGTGGATTCCAAGCTGAATCCGCTCGGCAGTCGCGTGTTCGGGCCGGTTCCGCGCGAGCTGCGCGAGAGGAACTACATGAAGATCCTGTCGATGGCCCCGGAAGTGGTCTAAGGAGACGCATCATGAGTATCGCACGAATCAAGAAGAACGACACCGTGATCGTCACTCACGGAAACGACGCCGGCCGCACGGGCACGGTCAAGAGCGTGAACCCGAAGAAGGGCACGGCGATCGTCGAAGGTCTCAACAAACACAAGAAGGCCATGCGCCGCACGCAGCAGTCGGCCGGCGGACTCGTTGAAATCGAGCTGCCGATCCGCCTCTGCAAGCTCATGCCCTACGACGCGGATGCGAAGAAGGGGACGCGCGTCTCCGCCGCCGAGAAGGACGGCAAGAAGGCGCGCAAGCTCAAGGCCTCCGGAAAGGTGATCTAAGCCATGTCGAACCTGAAAGAGAAGTACAACAAGGAAGTGGTTCCGGCGCTTGAGCAGAAGCTCGGCACGACGAACCGCATGCTCGTGCCCCGCCTGATGAAGGTGGTGCTGAACATGGCCTTCGGCATCGTCTCGAAGGACGAGCAGAAGAACCTCATGGGCGACCTCGCGGCGATCACGGGCCAGAAGCCGAAAGTCTGCAAGGCGAAGAAGTCGATCTCGAACTTCAAGCTGCGCGAAGGCATGGTCATCGGCGCAAAGGTCACGCTGCGCGGCGAGCGCATGTGGGAATTCGTCGAACGCCTCATCGCGGCGGCGCTTCCGCGCATCCGAGACTTCCACGGCGTCTCGAACCGCGGCTTTGACGGACGCGGCAACTACACGCTCGGAATCAAGGACCACTCGATCTTCCCCGAACTGGTGGAGGCGTCGGCGGGCCATTCCGGCATGGACATCACCTTCGTGACGTCCAGCAACGACAACAAGGCAGCCAAGGCGCTCCTCGAGGCGCTGGGCATGCCGTTCGCAGGGAGGGCATAAGCCATGGCGAAGAAATGTCTGATGGAAAAGGCGGCTCATCTGAAGGCCGCGAAGGTCAAGGACGCGAAGCGCGTCGCCGAGGGCAAGAAACAGCTCACGAAGGCGAACGTCCGCGCGTACAACCGCTGCCAGATCTGCGGCCGCCGCCATGCGTTCATGCGCAAGTTCGGCGTGTGCCGTCTGTGCTTCCGCGAACTCGCGGTGAACGGGATGATCCCGGGCGTCACCAAGGCCTCGTGGTAACGGAAAGGAACTCAAGAAATGATTACTGATCCCATTTCCGACATGCTCGTCACGGTCCGCAACGGCCTCAAGGCCCGTCTGGTCAAGGTCGCGACGCCCGCATCGAAGATCAAAGCGGAGATCGCCCGCGTGATGAAGGCGGCTGGTTACATCGAAGACGCCTTCGTGACGAGCGAATTCCCGCAGAAGCTTGTCATCAAGCTGAAGTACACCGACAGGGCCGTTCCGGCCATTGCCGGCTTGAAGCGGATCTCGAAGCCCGGTCTCCGGCGCTACGTGACCTGCGCGAACATCCCGTCCGTCCTCGACGGCATGGGACTTGCCGTCGTCTCCACGTCGAAGGGCGTGATGAGCGGCAAGGAGGCAAAGGCGGCGAAGCTCGGTGGCGAACTGATCTGCACCGTCTGGTAAGGAGTTGAAGAAATGTCTCGTATCGGAAAAGAACCTGTGACGCTGGCGGAAGGGGTGACCTGCACGGTCGCCGGCCAGAAGGTCACCGTGAAGGGGAAGCTCGGCGAGCTTTCCTATGAAATGCATGAAGGCATCTCGGCGAAGGTCGAGGGCGGCAAGGTGGTGGTCGAACGCAAGGACGACACCTACAAGGCGCTCCACGGCCTGGCGCGCGCGCTGATCCACAACATGGTGGTTGGCGTTTCCGCGGGCTATCAGAAGCAGCTCTCGATTGAAGGCACCGGTTTCAAGGCCGTGCTTCAGGGCAAGAACCTCGCGCTCTCGCTCGGGTTCGCTTCGCCGAAGATCTATCCCATCCCCGAAGGGCTCACCGTGACCGTCGAGAACGACGGCCTCCAGGTGACCGTGAAGGGCTGCTCGAAGGAGCTCGTGGGCGAAGCGGCGGCACGCATCCGCAGCTTCTATCCGGCCGAACCCTACAAGGGCAAGGGCATCAAGTACGTCGGCGAACACATCCGCCGCAAGCAGGGCAAGAAGGTGGCCTAATCATGTTTAACCGCAAAGAACAGCGTGCGAAGCGCCATCTTCGCCTCCGTCAGCGCGTGGTCGGCACCGCGGAAAAGCCGCGCATGTCGATCTGCGTGACGAACAAGCACATGTACGTCCAGTTCATCGACGACTCGGTGGGCCGGACCCTCGCTTCGGCTTCGACCATCAAGGAGAAGAAGGCGAACATCGAAACGGCGAAGGCGCTCGGCGCCGCCGCCGCGGAGGCCGCCAAGGCGAAGAACATCACATCCGTGGTCGTGGACCGCGGCGGACGCAAGTACACGGGCCGCGTGGCGGCGATCGTGGACGCGTGCGTCGCCGGGGGCGTATCCATCTCTGCAAAAGCTAAGGAGGCCGAATAATGGCTCAGAACCGTGACAAGCGCCGCGAGAACGCCGCAACCGACGATCTCGACGAGAAGGTGGTGTTCGTAAACCGCTGCGCGAAGACCGTCAAGGGCGGTCGTCGCATGAGCTTCTCCGCCGTGATCGTCGTGGGTGACCACGAGGGCAAGGTGGGAGTCGGCTTCGGCAAGGCGAACGAGGTGGGCGACGCCGTCCGCAAGGGTGGCGAAGCGGCCCGCAAGGCGATGAAGTCCATCCGCATGAAGGGCCGGACCATTCCGCATGACGTCGAAGGCGTCTGCGATGGTGGCCGCGTGATCCTCAAGCCTGCGCCTGACGGCAAGGGCCTGATTGTCGGCGGCGGCATGCGCCCCGTCCTCGAAGCGTGCGGCATCCGTGACTGCGTGGGCAAGTCCCTCGGCTCGAAGAACCGTCTGAATGTGGTCAAGGCGACGATGAACGCTCTGCTGAAGCTCCGCTCCGCAGAGGAGATTGCCGCCATCCGTGCGTAATGGTAGGGCGCGTTGTCCCCAACGCGCCGCATGAAAAGGATAACGAAAATGGATCTCTCTAATCTCACGAACACGCCTGGCGCCCGCGAACGCCGCAAACGCGTCGGCCGCGGCTGCGGTTCGGGCATGGGCAAGACCTCCACGCGCGGCCACAAGGGCCAGAACGCGCGCAAGGGCCACAAGCAGAAGCTCGGCTTCGAAGGCGGCCAGATGCCGCTCGTCCGCCGTCTGCCGAAGCGTGGCTTCAACAACGCGCGCTTCAACGCGAAGGCGCTCGGCGTGAACCTCTCCGATCTCGAGAAGAAGTTCGAGGCTGGTGCCGAGATCACGATCGAGACGCTCGCCAAGGCCGGCTTCTCGGACAACAAGCGTCCGAAGATCAAGATCCTCGCCACGGGCGAACTCACCAAGAAGTTCACGGTGAAGGTTCCCTGCAGCGCGGCGGCCAAGGCCAAGATCGAGGCCGCCGGCGGCACCGTCGCTTAAGACGATCGGCGAGTTTCGCAAAAAAGGACGCCACGGTTTATCCGTGGCGTTTCTTTTTTGTCAGACGATTGTCCGCGGCTTTGCGGAAACCCCGCGCGGGCAGAGGATTACTTGCTGAACAGGAATTCGACGACGTCGCCGTCCTGCATTTCGTATTCTTTGCCTTCTGGACGCAGGGCACCAGCCGCGCGTGCGCCGGCCACGCCGTTGTTCTTCACGTAGTCGTCAAAGGCGATGACCTCGGCGCGGATGAAGCCCTTCTCGAAGTCGGTGTGGATCACGCCGGCACACTGCGGCGCTTTCCAGCCGCGGCGGAACGTCCAGGCGCGCGCCTCCTTCGGTCCGGCGGTGAAGTACGAGGCGAGGCCGAGCGTGCGGTAGGCTAGCTTGATCGTGCGGTCGAGCGAGGACTCCTCCAGCCCGTAGCTCGCGAGGAACTCCTTCGCCTCGTCATCGGTCAGCCCGGCGAGATCCGCCTCCATCTGCGCGCATACCACCACCATTTCGCTTCCCTGCTTGTCGGCATACTCCTTGAGCGCGGCGACATGCGGGTTGCCCTCGCCGGTCACGTTGTCGTCGGAGACGTTCGCGCAGTAGATCACCTTCTTGTCGGTGAGGAAGTGGAGCTCCTTCAGCACGGGCAGAATCGCATCGCCTTCCGCGCGCGGGAAGCTGCGCACGGGATTGCCGTCCTCGAGATGCTTCAGCAACGCGGCGCAGGCCTCGGCCTCGGGACGCAGCGGCGGCTTCGCCTGCGCCTCCTTCTTGATGCGTTCGTAGCGCTTGCGGAGTTGCTCCATGTCGGCGAGGATCAGTTCGGTCTCGATCACCTCGGCGTCATCGACAGGGGCGATGGGGGCGGACTTGTTGCCGCCCTCCTGCACGTGGATGATGTCGTCGTTCTCGAAGCAGCGCACCACATGGAGGATCGCGTCGCACTCGCGGATGTTCGCAAGGAACTTGTTGCCGAGGCCCTCGCCCTTCGAGGCGCCCTTGACGAGACCGGCGATGTCGGTGAACTCCACCGTCGCGCGGATGATCTGCGCGGGGTTCACGATCTTGGCGAGCGCCTCCAACCGGCTGTCCTGCACCTCGACGATGGCGGAGTTCGGCTCGATCGTGCAGAACGGATAGTTCTCCGCCGCCGCCTGCTGCTTCTTTGTGAGCGCGTTGAAGAGCGTGCTCTTGCCTACGTTCGGAAGACCGACGATGCCTACGGAAAGACTCATATTCCCTAACCTTTCAAATTGAACGGGTGCGTATTATACCACATGCACCCACAGCCTGCGCGTATTCTTCTCATGTTGGCCGCTCACTCTTGATTTTCGCGCGAGAAAGTGTATAATATCCGCCAATTTTTTGACCTCGGACTGTAGCTCAGTTGGTAGAGCACGACACTTTTAATGTTGGGGTCGCGGGTCCGATCCCCGCCAGTCCGACCATTTTTTGCGTTTTGCGGGAATCGGATTCAGACGAGTCCGATTGTTTCTGGGTCGACGGAGAGGTCGCCAAGTGGGGGTGTTGTCTTCCAGGCGCCGCGCGTGAAGTCGGGGATCTCCATTGGCGTGCTGTGGTTCCGTACGGATTTCTCGCTCAATTCGCAGAGACAGCTCCAGCTTGCGAGGTCATAGACGTTTTGGTCGAGCGGAAGCCCGTTCTGCAGGCAGTAGGCCAGACGTAGGACCATTAGGAAGTCCATGCCGTCGTGGTCACCGATCTTCCGCGCCATCTCCCCGTACTGCTTCCAGAGCGGATGCATGAACTCCTGACGGATCGCATTGGCTTTCTCGTCGGGAAAGAATCTGTGGGCACCGGCACCGGGCTTGTCTTCAAGGGCGAGACGGAAGGGGTAGTCGGCGAAGATACCTTTCGTACCGGTGATGGTGTTGATGCGGCTGTAGGGACGGGGCGTGCTGCCGTCATGCTGGATCAGAAGTTGAAGGAATCCGACTCGAGGGAATCGAGAAAGTCGAGACGGCAGAGATTGAGCGCGAGCATCTCCATCTCGCCGTAGCAGCAGTTCTCAAGCTGCATGCAGTGGCGGCGGAGCCGCTCGGAGGTCTCGACAAGTTCCCAGCATTCTTCGACCGTAAACGAGATCCACGTTCGCGTCGTCGCAGAGACGCTTCCATTCCTCGGAACCGCCCGTATACACCTTCGGCGCGGGACGTCCCGCCTTTGCGGTTGACGCGAGAATGTGCTGGATGCGCGCGGCGTTCAGGTCGCAGATGGCGGTGATCTCGCATCCTGGGATCTCGTTGAGCGCGGCGGCACCCGCCTCGCCACGTCCGAGACCGACAATGCCGACGCGGAGCTTCCCGAACGGTTTGTCGGCGTACGTCGCCATCGCGCCGCCGTTGAAGTCCTTAGAAATAGTGCTACAATTCGTATTCATTTTAAAGAGTGAATTATACCATAATGCCATAGCGTGGTCGCTCGCTTCCTCTTAACACGCCGCCAAAGTATTGCGAGAAATTGAAATGAAAAAAGTGAAGTCTGAAATGTTGAACGATTTATGGTATAATCCGCCGCGGACAAAGAAAAGGTTTGCCGCCAAGTCGGGGTATACGGGGCGCGTGCTCCTCACTTCACATGAAGGTGACCTTCAAAGAAGGAGACAGACAGATGGGTCAGAAATACTATGCGCGCGTGTGTGCGGCGACACTTGCCTCTTTTGTTATTGCGATCTTCGCAACCGCTTACGCGGTTGACCCGCTTGTTATGTGGGATGGCGCCATGCCCGGCTACAGGTTTGACGTCCTCACCCGGACGGTCGGCGATGCGACGTACACGCTGAATCTGAACCCCGCCGACAATGGCTCGACGCCGAACGCGGTCGCAAGCGATTCGTCCTACATCCTTATAGGGAACAATAATGCGCAGACTGGCGTCACGCTCACGTTTCCGGTCTTGAACACGGGAAACGGTGTCACGGTGATTATGAGATGCCACGACATGCCGGTTTCAGCCGGTTCCTACCGTGCCGTCATCACGCTCATGGACGGCAACAAGTACAAGTATGGTGGTACATCTGATCCAGATAACGGCGCAGTCTTGGGCGTTTACAACAACGCCGGAACCAGCGGATGGATCTGGCTGGGTTCTATTGCCAGTCAGGCCGGTCTGTCAGGCGATTTTCTGGAGACTAAAACAGGGGCGTTTTCCGCCAACTGCCAGACGATTGCGTTTACCTATCTTGGCGGCGATGGCCCTGGCGCAGGCTCTGCCTATTATGTTGACGGCTCTTGTATCCAAACCAATTTCTACCTGAAGGGAGGCGTGCTGGCGAATAGCTTTTGCGGAATCTCGTTCGGCGGCGTTGATGTGGCAACCGGAAGTCAGTTTTTTGCCATGGCTGGCATGAAGATTGATGCTATCGCAGTCTTCAATGAGCGGCTTAGCGACGAGCAATTGGCCGAATTCAAGTTTCCTTCGACATTGGCGTCTGAGATCAATGCCAAATTCGGGGATCGCAAGGAAATCGATCTTGAACTGGCTGACGGCGCGGTCATCGTGGGCGACACGACCTTCAACGCAACCAACATCCATTTCACCTGCAACGGGTCGATGACGGTCTACCCTCCTCAAAACAATACCACGGTGTTCGACTTTTCGCGCGTGACTGGTGGCGTCACGATCCAGTATAAAGGTTCCGTTCCGTCCGTCAGCGACGACACGTTCACCGCGACCTCTGTTCCGACCTGGGTGACGGACAGCGCCAAATGGACAGGGACGGTGGCTTTTTCCGGCATGGCCATCACTGGTCCAAACTTCAACAACTACGGTAACGCGGCGTCCTCCATCAGGCTCTCCGGCGTTTCGGGATGGGTGAACACAGGTACGGAATACACGGTGCCGATTGTCCTTGAAAACGACGGGTATGATTTCGCGTTCAAGATTACGAACGGCAATTCGCCGCAAGGCTATAGCAGTAATGAAAATCGTTGTTCTGTGATCCGCAAGATATCTGGCAGCGGCAGCATTGTGGACCAGATCGCCGCCAGCGGATTTTCCGCCAAGCCCATCATTAAGATCTATGACGCCAGCGGTTTCACCGGCAGCATCTCGCTTGATCTGGCAACGATCCTCATCTGCGATTCTTCAACGGCCTATAGCCCGAACCTCTACGATATGTTCATCGGCAGCCCCACCAAATACAACACAAATGGTGTAGTCCGCATTGAGAGCAGCAATCCCATGACGCTACCGGTCGGCACGACATGGAAAGCCAATGCCGTCACATTCAATGGTTCGGTCGACTTCACGACAAGCGATCCTCTATCAGATGGGCTTACGGTATTCACGTGCGCCGGACCAGCGCTCAAAATCGACGGGAATGCCGGGTTTTCGATCAATGGAACGCCCAACGATCTATCCATTTACAAAGTCAAAGCCGTCGGGACGGAACTTCAGCTCCAGAAAAAGGTCGGCAAGCGTGTCATCCTACGGTAATCCCCATCGGGCATCCCGAATCTCACAATAGATTCTACCTTCCATTGTAGAATTCATCCCTCAAGAAATATTGTGTCTACTTTCCCAATAAATGAGAATTCTACCGACGCGAATTCTCATTTACTTCCCGGGCGGGTTCTGGTATAATTCGGCGGCATGGACAAGGCTATAGAGCGATATCTTGCTCGGCGCGGCATACACGTGACCGTGCCGGCGAAGGGCGATCGGCCGTTCACGGAGAGGGCGCCGAGGTTCTTCGAGTGGTTTCACCAGTCGGTTCTCGGTCTCGACACCGAGGCGTACCGGCGGGCGTTCTGGCGGGAGGCGTACCGCACGGGCCGCACCATCGGGCATGTGCCTCGCACGTTGGAGGGCTACCTGAGGAGGCGCGGCGCAGCCTACCGGCAGGATATGGCGAACCTCCTCGCATACGCACTCCTCATGGGGGGATCCTTCGCGGTCTGGGTCATGAGGCGGCAGATCGACCGGCACATCCGGC
>CACZCD010000071.1 GCA_902779565.1 uncultured bacterium
GGAAAACGGGTCAGACCTGTTTTCCCACTTTGGGATTCTACGGATTTTACGGCAGGCGCGGGAGCTCGAGGCGATGCGGCCGGCGGCGCTTCGTGCCGGCAGCGACTTCCGCCGCCCACACATCCAACGCCCCGCAGATGCGCAGGAGCGTCCGCTCGCGTTTCTGCCGGTCGAGCGCACAGCCCCAAACGACAATCAGGTTCCAGCCCTCTTTGCGCCACGCCTCCTCGTTGCGGCGGTCGCGACGGACGTTCTTCGACCACTTCTCCATCCAAAACGCCACGTTGCTTTTCGGCATCGTCGCATCGGCACAGCCATGCCGATGCCAAAAACACCCCCGCACATCGATGAGCGTGCGGGCGCGTACCACCACGACGTCGGGGCGCCCCGGAAAGCGCCGGTCGCACACACGAAACCGCCATCCAGCGGCGAACAGGCGCTGACGCACAAGCGTTTCCGGCTTGGTGTCACGCCCGCGGATGCGGCTCATGATCCGGCTGCGCTGCTCTGGCGTGATCCGATCCATGATGAACAGGCATCAGACACAGCAGTAAGCGGCGATCGGGCACCCTTCGCACTTCGGACGCAAGGGGCCGCAGCGCGTCTGCCCGAACGAGACGAGATGCGAGTTCCACGTCTTCCAGTATTTCTGCGGCAGGATGCGGCGGAGCGCCATCTCCGTCTCGAACGGCGTCTTCGTGCGGACAAGCCCCAGCCGGTTGCAGATGCGGTGGACATGCACATCCACACAGATCGCCGGCAGATCGAAGCCCACCGCCACCGTGAGGTTCGCGGTCTTGCGTCCCACGCCCGGCAGCTCGCAAAGCGCCTCCACCGTGTTGGGCAGCACGCCGCCGAATTTCTCCTTGAGAACCTTCGGCAGTTCCTTCAGATGACGTGCCTTGTCGTGGAAGAACCCCACGGGATAGATCAGCTTCTCGATCTCGCGCACCGAAAGACGCTCAAGATCTTCAGAACGGAACACATCTCCTTTCGCTTTCGCAAAGAGCCGCCGCACGGCACCCGCTGTGCATTGATCTTTCGTGCGCGCCGAAAGAATCGTGCCGACCAACACGCAGAAAGGATCGTGCGTCTGCGCCTCGATCAATTCGATGATCGGCGAGTTGTGCGCCTTGAACTCCTTCTTGAGCGCCCGATCCACAACCGGTATGTCCTTCACTGTCATCTCATTCCCTCCCACCAGCTCAACTCTAAACTCTAAACTGGAAACTCTAAACTAACAACTAACCACTAATCACTAACAACTAACCACTACTTCCCCATCCCAAACGTCCTTAGGCATTGCCGGAAATCCGCCGGCAGCGGACTGTGTGCTTTGAGCGGTTCTTTCAGGTTGCGCATCGGATCCGGCAGTTCCAGTTCCGCCGCATGGAGCATCTGACGGTTCACGCTCATCAGCCGCGGATCGCGCGCGGTCTTGAGTCCAAACGTACGGTCGCCCAGAATCGGAAACCGGATCGAGGCGAGATGCCGCCGGATCTGGTTCGTGCGCCCCGTCTCGATGCGCACCTTCAGGAACGACGCATCCGGCGAAACGGTCTCACGCGTGATGTGCGAAACGGCGGGCTTGCCGTCCAACGGCGCGTTGACGGTTTCGTGCGCATGGGGGAAGCGTCCGGCGACGATGGCGTAATAGACCTTCTTCACGCTATGCGTCTTGAACACCTCCACCGCCGCGTTGTACGCGGTGTGCGTCTTGGCGAGCAGCAGACAGCCCGTCGTGTCGCGGTCCAGGCGATGCACCGCCTCGAGCGTGGGGATATGCATCTGGAGGCGCAGCAGCATCTCCACCGACTTCGGATCGCCGCAGCTCAACACGCCAGACGGCTTATCCGCCACCACATAATCGGGCGTTTCGACCAGCACCCGTATGTGGCGCGCGCTTCCAGACCCGGCGGGGGCCGCCGATGTCCCCTTCGGCGTGCGGTCGCTTCCGGGCTGACGCTTCGCCGCGCTCACGACGGCGCGCGGCACCTCTACGGTATCGCCCGTATGCAGCGCATGGTGCGCGATCCAGACGCACTTGCGGTTCACCCACACGCTGCGTCCATCGATAATCGCCTTCGCAGCGCGGCGGGAAAGCCCCACGCGCGCCGCCAGGAAATCCTGCAGCGTCTTTCCGTTTTCCGGCTTGCCCACCAGCAGCCGCTCGATATTTCCGGGAATGCCTCTCATTTGAGCCACGTATTTTACCACAAACCCAGTTTCGATCAGTAGCCCAGGTCGGCGTTCACAACATAGACGGCCGTTGGCGTACCCGTCGGGCGGCGGTCGAAGATCGCCGTCACCTTGCAGATGCGGTCGGGCGAATCGCAATCGGCGCACTTCCCCGTCGCGGCGCACGGCGTCTTCTTGCCGAGGCGCACGCAGTTCGGCGGACACGCCTTCGCCTTGATCCGGGCGATGGCGGCGTCGATGCCGCCCTCCACGATCTTGTTGCGGCCGATGACATAGACGACCTTCTTCGGTCCCGACACGGACGCCGCCACGCGATTGCCGTTGCCGTCGATGTTGACGATGCGGCCATCGGCGGTGATGGCGTTCGCGCTCAACAGGAACACGTCGCAGTCCGCGCCGCGCGTGAGGAGTTTCCCCTCTTGCTCGAGTTTCTCGGCCACGCCCAGCTCCTTCATCGTCATCGCGCCGCCCATGCCGACGCGCGCCACGCGCGCCGTCTCGGCCAGCACCGCCGCCGCGGCTTCCTCCTTCGTGGCGCAGAACGCCGCCTCGAAATCACGCTTCTTGAGCGCCTCGACCACCTTCTTGCACAGCTCTTCCATCTTCTTTCCTTTCCTTTTGCAATCTGTATTATAGCACACGCCTACAGCCCGCTGCCGTTCAGCCAAGCGCGGCGGCGAAGAGGTCGATGGCTTTCATCTGACGGTCGTAATTCGCACCACGTTCGTCGAGGTGAGTCCACGGTGCCATGAGGAATCCCATGAGGTGCGCAGATGAGATGTTCTTCCGGCAGTAGGGGACAAGTGCGCCGATGATGTCATCGCCGCCGGTCTTGTTCTTCCACCGCGCGCCCGCGCCGGCCCAGTTCGTGCCGCACGGAATCTGATCATAGCCGGCCTTGTCAAGATCATGGAACTGCACAAGCCGGTGTGCGTGCTTGTTGATCTTCGGATCGAGAGAATACTTGCCCAGCTGCTCGTCGTAGTACCAGTTTGACTGCACCACGCTCTTTGGACAGTGCTTCACGTATTCGTCGTTGCGGTTCCAACCGTAGTCGCTCCACACCCAGGCGCGGCACCCGCAATCCTCGGTGCACTTCACGGTGTAGAGGAAGTCTTTCCACCAAAGCTCGCCCGTGCGCATCGAGAAATGCCCCTTCTGATGGGCATAGCCCACGCGTTCCTCGTCCCAGCCAAGATGGAAGAGACGCGGCGTGCCGAAGATCTCCGCCGTGTCACGGATGACATCCTTCACGACCTGGTAGTACGGCGGCGTGGAGACCATGCGATGGTAGATCTTGAGCCACTGGTCATGCGTGGCGGAGAAGTTGAGCTTCGGGATCGGCTCCAGCCCCATCTTGCGGAGCTTCTCAAGCTCGGCCTTCATCCGGTCCGGCGACCAGCTTCCCTTCACGGCCAGCTCGGGATGGCTCGGGAACTGCATGAACTCGCCGAGATCCAGCACGACCATGTTCATCTTCTTCTCGGCCATCCGGGCGATGGTCTCGTTCCAGATTGCCTCGTCGAAGCGGATGTGGTCCGGCACATACTTGCGCCCATCCGTCTCCTCGACCTCGTCGGGCATCTTCCAGTCGCCCCACATGTTGCGGCCGGGATGCAACAGCACGGCATGGATCTCGCTCTTGCCGTCCGCCGCCTTGACTGAACGAAATGCCGCCGCGGCACCCGCCGCAGCCATGGTTCCTATGAATTCTCTTCTTTTCATTTGAGTTGGTAGTTGATAGTTGGTAGATGCATAGCGACAGCGCCCTCGCCGTCGTAGTTGGTAGCTGATTGTGGTTACTGGTTAGTCGTGAACTGTCGTGCGCGCATGATCTTCTCGCAGGAGATCTTGGAGCTCTTAATGTGCGTGAACGCCTTCTCCTTCACATTGTCTCCGGGCTTGTACGCGGCCATCGTGCGGTCGAGCGCGGCGGCAAGCAGGGAATGCAGACGGAGGATCTCGGCATCGTCCGCCTCGCGACGGCACGTCTCCACGCCCATGACGCAGAGCTTCGCGACCCGCCGCCGCGCCGCCATCACCATCTCGTCGCCCGCCTTCCCTTCCGGCAGATCGACCTTGACGACAGGGAGTTCCGGCAGCGGCTTCTGCGGCTGCGCCCGGTCATAGACGCGCACGTAGTCCACCTCAAAGAAATCTGGCAAAGGCACCTTGAAGAGACCCGGATCCGGCAGCCCCCACTCGCTTTCCTTCATCCCCGCCGTCGGAATGCCGCCATCCATCTTCCGGGCCCTTTTCGCCCGATAGCCCCTCGGCTCGGTGGAGACCAGCACGAACTCCTCTACATGCGACACGGCCCAGTTCTGCTCACCGATCTTCCGCCCGTCGCAGTAGAAGTCGTAGCCGTCGGGAGCCCATTCGCAACCGAAGACGTGCCAATCGCCGTCGCCGGAGGGCGGCATCGTCCAGTGGAAGTGGTCGAACGGCACGTAGTCGCGCCCGTAGCCGCCGTAGAGGTTGCCGCAAACCATCCGCCCCTCGGAGTAGAGGGAATGCGTCTCCATGATGTCCGTCTCGATGCCGGCCGCGCCATGATCGGGATGCGCGCCGATGCTCGGCGACTGGATCCAGAACGCCGAATGCCAGCCGGGATGCTTGTTCAGCCGGCAGCGGATCTCGAAGTAGCCATACTTCTTCATGAAGAGCGGCGGGCGGCGTTTGCCGAACGGCCAGAAGCCCTTGGTGTCCTTCGGGATGTCGTACGAAAGCGAGCCGGTCTGGAGATGCGGAGAGCAGAAGTCGTCGCCCTCGCGCACAAGGTGGAGCTTCACCGTCTCGCCCGTCATCTCCACGCCCTTGAAGTCGTGCGCGAACGCCGGGAAGTCCTCGCCCCAGAAGCTCTCGCGGCACATCCACTTCGTCCTGTCGATCTCCTTCCCGTCGAACTCGTCATGCCAGACGAGCTTCCAGGCGCCGTCGGCCGGCAGGAGCGACGCCGCCTTGCCCGGAAGCGGCGAGTGGCGCACCTCCACCACCTCGTTCGATTCGAGCTCGACGTACTGTATCGGCCGCGGCTCCGCCGCCGCAACTCCCGCCAGGGAAACCAACCCGGTAATCATGGAGACACTTTGCTTGATAGTCGCTTTCATGTTTTTCCTTTAGTTACTGAAAAAGCAATCGCTATTTTATCCTGAACACCTCAAGATCCTTGAACTCCACCTTGCGGACCTTTTCGTTCTTGCCTGCATCAAGCAAAATGTAGAGGTTGTTGGCACCATCAGGAATACGCACAAGCACAACGCCGTCGCGCCAGCCGTCGGCGCGAGGTCTCTCAAAATCAAAACGAAACGAGCCAAGCTTCCACCGCCACGACCCGTTGTACTGGAAATAGACATTGCCGCGCACCACCTCGCCGCGACCCTTCACGCGAAGCCCATACCAACCATCCACTTCAAACTTCGGCTTGCGCATGAACACCGAGGCGTTCCCGTTTGAAGCGACATTGAGCTGCATCCCCGCAAAGAGATCCTTGAAACTTCCATCACGCTTCTGCTTCGCATATTCCGCATGGGCGCAACGCGACGGCTCCTTCACGCCGCGCAGCAGAAGGTCGAAGTTCCCGTCAAGCGTCTCGTTCCAAGGCTTGATGCGTCCCCATGCGCCACTGAAGTACTTCTGCCGCCACGTGCGCTTGCCGACATCGAGCCATCCCGGTGTCTTGTCCTTCAGATCCTCCGGCCAATCGATCCAGAACCCCTTCTCGCCCCAAAACCAAACGTATTCGTCGGCACATTCCGTCGCCTGGCGCAGATTGTCCTCGAAGTGCGTGATGCGCTTGCCGCGCACCGGCTCCAGATACCACGGAGAATTCGTCTTGCACGCGTATGAATCCACGTACAGACCGAAGCTGACCGAAAGCTGCGCGCGGTACTTCGCGCGGTTCTCCGGCGCGACGAGCGGCAACACGCCCACCATCTGGTCGCGCACGCTCCTGTAGAACGCATTCTTAGAGGCGCGGGCAAGATAGCCGAAACTCTCGTTGCCGTCCACAAGCTTCGCCTGCGGCGGCAGCACGTCAAGGATGCCGTTCACGAACGACGGCCAAAGGTCGCGCTTCTCCTCCATGAGGAGAAGAGGGTTCTCGTCCCGTGCATACTCCGTATCGACCGTCAGCAGCTGGAACGACAGGATGACGGCTTCGGGATAGGCCCTAAAAACGCCACCGAACACCTCTGCGCCGCGCTTTCGTGCCAGCGCCTTGGCCGCCGTCCATGCCGGATCGCCCTCCTGCCACCGGAACTGACGCTTCTTCCAGTAGTCCTCAAAGTCGGTGAGCAGTCCTACGAAACCGACCTTCTTCGAGAGCCGCGCCAGCGCCGCCATGTTGTCCGCGTAGAGCTTCCACGCCGCATCGTCGTTCCAGGCGAGACGCGCCTTGCGCGGCGCCGTGTTCACGCCAAAGACCGAGTGGCGCATCGAAGGATGTTTCGTCAGCTCCTGAAACGTCGGCGCGAGCGCATTCAGTTCGGCATCCGTCCAGCGCGGCTCCTCCATCACATGCCGATGATGCTGAGCATCCGCTCCCGGCAGAAGCGTGCGCACGCCCAGAGAAAGACCGTCGCAACCAGTCCTGTCGAATTCGTCGGCGTGCGCAAGGATCTCCTGCGGCGTGACATCCCCCAGCTCCCAGCTCGAGAAAATGTACTTCTTAGCGGCGAAGGCACCGGTGGCACACACCAAAACCGCAACAACGGCAATAATTCGTCGCATGTTCATCCTTGCGCTCAACGAACCGTGAACACGGCACCCGGCGGGAACCGCTGGCACTCGTACGCGCCGATATCGATGCCATCACCGAACACACGCGTATTCCCCGCCAGATCCTTCGCGCCTGCAAGCTCAAGCAGCCACGGTTCCTGACAACCGGCGTTGTACGCAGGCGATCTGTACTTCGGCGTGTAGTCCCCGTTCGCCTCATCCGCAAACTTCATGTCCGCAACTTGCTTGCAGTTGTATAGGCCTTCATAGTCCTCCGCCTGGTCAGACACATTGTAGAGGCAGTTCGTGAGGGCAAGAGGGTATGTATTGCCGTCTTGATACCATGTCTTGATGTCCTTGTAGCCCGCCCCAACCTTGTTCCCCGCATAAATGCAGTTGTAAGACGGACTTTTCCTTATGATGTCCCCATAGTTGCCGTTCCCTATCACGTTTCTGATGTATGTGCAGTTGATGTTGACCTTGTTTACGGTTATGTGGCCGATTGCGGGATGCGAATTCGAAATGACGAGGCAGTTGATGTTTGTGCAGGTAACGGAGGCATCCGCATAGTCGATGGTGATGCCGTTCCCGGAAGCCGTATTGTAGCCTAACATGCACCCTGTCATGTTGCAACCGTACAATATGTAGTATTCCGAAACATGATTCGTCACGATGCAGTCGTACAAATCCGAGTAATAGGCGGCCGCACCATACCCGTATGGGGAATCGTTGCCGGTGAACGTGCAACTCCGCATCTTCGGGCGTACGCCGTCCACGCCACGCACAGCGCCTCCATGCGCCCACGTCGTCGCCGACAAATGGTTGCTGACAAACAGGCAACCCACGAAATCGGCATCCGACTGCGATGGCGAGTAGATTGCACCGCCTCCCTTAAGGGACGAGTTTCCAGCAAAGGTGCAATTGGTGACACCGCCCGGTATGTAAAGCGCACCGCCGTAGTTGGTCGCCACATTGTTGGTGAAAGCACAATCGACGATTGCGGCACCTGCGGTTGCATAGATAGCCCCACCCGATGACGGCGTCGAATTCGTTGTGAACGAACAACCAGAAATGACGCCCCCCGCCTTGAGACGGATCGCCCCTCCCGGGCTGTACGTCCCGCCATTTCCTTCGAAAACACAATCAAGTATCGTCGCCGCTGATGATGCACAGAGCGCGCCACCGCCGTCCGAGGCCCATGTGCAATCCTCCTTGTTGGCAATGAACGTACAGTTTGAGACAATGCATCCTGTGCCATGAACCGCTCCACCATAGCGGCCTGTATTTCCAACAAACGTGCAGTCGGAGACGAGTACGTTAACTTTACCGCCTGTTGCATCAACGAACGACTCCACCACCTTGACGCCGCCGCCGCCAGTCCCATTCACGGAATTGCCGTAGAACGTGCAACGCTGGCAGACGCCTCGCAGATGCAACGCTCCTCCGCCAGAATTTCCGAGACCCGTGTTGTTGGTGAACACGCAGTCCCATGCGCCAGAAACTTGGAGACTTTTCTGACCGCATTTACCGCTGTTGTCGGCAGCGTAGAACGCGCCGCCGGCACCTCCAACGCTTGACGACGAGGCACCCGCATGGTTGTCGGCAAAAAGGCATTGGTATGCCTGCCCTCCATAGCAGCCCCCACCAGAAGTGGTTGTGCAGTTGTTGGATATGATCATGTCGATGTAACGAGTGGAATGATTGGCCTTTATGCCACCACCACCTTCGCCTTCGACATAACCGCCAGACACCGTCATGTTCGAGAAGGTTGTCCACCCATAGTTGCCGCTGCCGCCGGTACTTATCACACGATGCAACTCCGCCGAACCGCCGCCGAGAAGCACAGTCTTGCTGCGATCGCTTCCCTTCCCGGCAAACAGCAGCGACTGGTTTCCCGTGTATGAAATATCCAGATGCGATTTGGATGTCATGTAGATTCCGCTCAAATTGTACACGCCCGGCTCAAGCCATATCTTGCCGCTCTCGGCAGAAGCAACCGCATTGAACTCTGCAATCTTGTTCGTAAGCGTGATCACATCGCCAATGCCGTTGGGAGCAGGAATCGTGACCTCATACGCTGCCTGCGCGACAAGCGAAGCACCCAATGCGGCGACTGCCGCAATGATCTTAGCTTTTTTCATTGACCCTCTCCTTGTTGAGTATCGTGATCGGGAGCCCTGCCTCGAAGGTGCGCCACACGGCGTCCGTGCTACATTCGCGCGCGGCCTTCGCCAACTTTCTGTCCAGCTCCGTCATTTCAGACAACCCCTTTTTTTTATCCGCAAATTATACCACAACCCGCGATTAGTGGTTAGTGATTAGTGTCTAGTGGTTGGTGGTCAACACCAGAAACTAACAACTAATCACTAACCACTAACTTCACCTCTTTGTCTTCGGCATCTGTCGCAGCTCCTTCGCGCCGTCCGGGACATCGCGCAGCCGCACAAGCCAGATGTCGGAGAAGACAAGACGTTCACCCTTCTCCATCTTTCCGCCCAGCCCGAGATTCAAGCCGTTCACGCCCTCCGGCACGCGCGCAAGCAACCAACCAGTGCTCCATCCGTCCGCACCCGGCGCATCCCACACGGCCTTCACGCCGCCCTTGTCATAGCGCCATCTTCCATTCTCCTGCCAGCCGATACCCGCGCTTCCGCCCGGTCCCTTCTTCGAAACCTTCACGCCGTACCATTCGCCGAACTTCAGTCCGCGCAGCGTGAAGTTCACGCTGCCGTTTCCAACCCCCGTCAACACCCGGCATCCGCTGCGTCCCTCAACCGTTTCCTTCGAGAACGTGCCCTTCAGGATGTTTGTCGAAGCGCTCTGCCATTCCCATTCCTTTACCGCTCCGGAGCCTTTTGGCGCAGGCATGTTCGCCGCGCCAACAAGGTTTTCGAGCGCACCAGCCGCGAAGCGGCGCTTGACGTACTTCACCGGATCCTTCAAGCCCCAAAGCACATCCGCGTATCCCGGCAACGCATCATCGAGCGAGGCGGCATCGCCCCACCAGTCGTCCCACCAGTGGCGGTGGTCGAGACCCTTCCAGTTCACGAACGTGCGGTGTTCGCCCCAGAGCCAAACGTATTCGTCGCATGCTTCGAGCGCACCGGCGAGGTTTTGCTCAAAGTGCATCAATCGCGAACCGTTCACGGGACCGAAATACCAGCCGCTCTTCTCCTCGTGCCAGGCGTAGGAATCGGGATACTGCCCCACGCTCACAGAGAGCTGCGCACGGTACTTCGCACGGTTCTCCGGCGCGATGAGCGGCAGCACGCCCGAGAACTCGTAGCGCGCCTGACGCAGGAAGTCCGCGTTCGCCGCCCTGAGACGGTAGTGCTCCGCGCCATCCACAAGCTTCACGGTCGGCGGCATGGCGTCGAGGATCCCGTTGAAGAACGCGGGATACAGATCGCCACGGTCGCGCATCAGACCGACCGGATCGAGCGCGTCGCGGTAGCAGGTCTCATGCGAGAAGAACTGGTACGTGAGCAGCGTCATCTGCGGATAGGCGCGGAACATCGCCCCGAACACCTCCGCGCCGCGCTTCCGCGCAAGGGCATACATCTCGTCGTAGGAAAGCTCCCCCGCTGTCCAACGGTACTGCCGCTGGTTCCAATAATCCTCGAAATCCGTGATGATTCCCTTGAGCCCCCCCTTGCGCGCGAGGTCCGCCACAACCGCCATACCGGCGGCATACCGCGCCCAATAGGCGTCATCGCGCCAGTCAACGCGTTTCTTCGGCGCACCGCCCGCACGCAGCATGCTCTCCGAAAGCCCCGGCTTCGCGACCATCTCCCGGAGCGCCGGCACCATCCACTCCACGTCCGCCGACGTGATTTCCCGATCGCCGTTGATCGGCGACGCCCGCTTCGTCCGCGCCCCATTCTCCGCCTTGAAGCGCGGATAGATGCCCACGCCGTCCGCACCCGCCTCATATAGCGCCTCGGCGTTGCGCACGATCTCGGCGGGCGTCAGGTCGCCCGTATCCCAACCGACGAATATCAGCTTCTTCGCGCCAGAAGCCCCGAGCACAACCGCCGCCGCAATGACAACAATCGTTCCTTTCATCTGCATTCCATCTTTCTCAAAGCATCAGCCAGCCGCAGTTCCAGGCGGTGAGGGAGGGGATCCTGATGGTGACCTCGCCGCCCGCGCGCGTCAGCGGCAGCACGACAGGGTCTGCGTGGAATGCCCACCAAGTGGCCGTCTCCACGCCCGAAGGCACACCGCGCAGACGGAGCGTGACCGGCTTCTGCGTGTCGATGCGGGCATTGACGAGCGCCACACTGCGCAACGCGCCGTCCGCCGTCACGCGCGGCACGACGAGACCGACTGTCGGCGTCTCCACCAGAACCGGCATCCTGCCGCCCACACGCGCATCCATCGTGCGTCGCAGTTCGAGGAGGGCGGAAGAGGACATCTGCGAGATCGAGAAATTGAGGTCGGCGTCCGTCACTTCTCCATACGCCTTTCCCGGACCCGGCAGCACAGGCACCCCCGCCAGCGCAAACCGGTACAACGCCTCCGGCGTCGCCTTGGTCGCATCGGCAAGACCGGCCGGAAGCGCTCCCGCGTTGTGGCGGCGGTACGCCTCAAGGCAGGGCTTCTCGGCGGCGAGCGGGGCGAGCAGGTTCTCGCTGTACCACTCGTCCGTCTCGTGGCGCGTCGACATGATGAGAAAACTGAGGCAGTTCATGCCGTAGGCGAGATTCACGAACGCCTCATTCAGCAGCCCCTGCGCCGTACGGCTCGCGAACGCGCGAGGACACGTCTCAATCTCGGGGCACCAGGCCTCAATCCATTCGGGATTCCCAAGACAGTTCCGCTGGCGTGCGGTCCCGAACGCCTTCACCATCTGGTCGTTGGGGTTGTAGTCGAAGTACGCGCCGCCGCCCGGACGCGCGCCCACCGGAAGACCTGTCGCCTCGTGCATCGCGCGATAGACGGTGAGCTGGGAGTCGTTGCGGTATCTACCGTGCTGATACGCAAGCCGCGTCTCAGGCGACACCTTGTGCGTCTCCTCAGCAATCACACGCGCAACTTCCGCAATCCCCGCAAACGAGAACTTCTCCCATCTGTCGAACAGGGCGGTATCGCGCTTCATTGCGGTGTCCAGCGTCTCACGCGTCCACTTGCCGCCCGTCTCGGCGTTGAACGCGGCAAGACATGTCGGGCACCAGCATCCAATCCAACCTTCAGGTACTTTGCCCCACGGAGAGGCTGGCGCATGTCCCGCAATGCGCAGGTCGTCGTCAATCCAGACGACGCTGGGCTTGAACGAGGCATAGAGACGCGCCATCTCGCGCACGTAGGCGAGAAAACCAGGCTGGCGCGGACAGTTGCAGGCCTTTCCTTCGGTTCCGCCGCGCCCGGTGAAGCCACCCCACGTCTTGCCGTCCACACCCTCGAGAAGCGTAATCTCGTCCGAATGGCCAAGCGTCGCCTGAAACTGCAAACTCGGCACGATGCCGACGGAGCGCAGGTCGTCCGCATACCGCACGAGACGCTTCGCATGCGCCGCGTGCCATTCAATCTTCGGGAAACCGATGCCCGTGGAGAACCAGACGTCATCGCACGCGCCGCGGTTCTCGCGCAGCGCCTTAAACGTCTTCGCCCACTGCGCATCGTCCGCGGTGTTCGGCCCGCGGAGGCGGATCATCATCAGCGGCGGCTCGGCCGCCGCGCAGGGCACCGAAACAAGCGCGGCAAGGGCCACCGCCCACAGCGATACAGGAAAGAGGTGGTTTGCTTTCATGTCCGCAATTATACCACAGGTCTGCCCCGCAGGATTACGGCGCGGCCCTCAAGCCGCCTATGCGATCCCGAAGCGCCGATAGCTCTGCGGCATCTCGGGTAAAATCCGTCTGCGATCTGACCGACGGGCGAACGAGCGCCTCCACCTTCTTGCGCCCGAGCGCCTTCTCAGCGCGCAGAAGATATTCGTAATCCTCCTCGCCATCGCGGATGTTCGCGAAGCGGATGGACGGCAGAACATGTTCCTTGCCGGGATAGAGAAAGACGCCGTCACCGGGAATCCCCAGATGGTTCCACGTATTCCACTCCGGAAAATACGTATCCGTCTCATCCATCAGCCCATTACCGGCGCGCCAGTTGTTCACGTGCCAGAAGAGAAAGCCGTCGGCGCGATAGAGCCATGTGAGGTATCCCAGCACAAGACGGCCTTCCACGGCGGGATATTCAAGCGACGCCATGTTGGCGTACGGATTTGCCGGACTGCAGCAGGTGTACCACCACACCTTCTTGCCGCGTGCACGGAGAAAATCGGCCATCTTCTCGTCGTAGTCGCTGGAAACGGGGCAATACCAGTCCGTCGTTATGCAGTCGGTACGGTTCGTGCCGTCCTTCACGAGATCCTTGAACATTTTCGTGGTGGTCATGACGGGCAGATCGGGGAAATCTCTCTTGAGCTTCCACCACATCGCGTCGATGCCTGCGTACTCGTCGCTCTTGCGCTCATCGAAACCGTAGATGTAGGCCATGCGGTCGAGCCCGTGCTCCTTGAGACGGGCGAGGTAGGGAGCGAGGCGACGGGTGAAATCCGTGTAGAACGCATCCGAGAAGAGAACTTTCGGATCGCCCACGCAAACCCACGTGACAGGTTTCTTGGGTTCCGGAACGATGTTGAGAATGTTGAACCGGTTCATGCCACGTTTCCGGGCATGGAGAAGATCATCAATCTCAGGCGGCGAAGTACGGGAAATGTCGTCTGGGTTGAGACGATGGTCCAGCATCACGTCAATCGCCTGCCGTTTCATCTCCTTCCACTTTCCAGGATACTTCGCCCGCAGAAACCCATCCATGACGGAAAACGCCGTCTCAAGCGCGAACGTCGCGCCCAGTTCGAAATCAAGGACCTTGGCAGCAAGTGGAACGACAGCGAGCGTCTTGCCGCCCTGTCTTACGCGCACCTCGGAACGATAGTTCCCCGGCTTCGCCCCGGGCGCGGCATAGACCGTAAGCCAAGCACCTTGCGTCGAGGCGCGGCGCACCCTGAACGGCGCGGCGGGCAGAAGCGGATCGGGCAGCCACATTTCGTTCTCGTTTGGCGCATTCGGATGCCGCAAGTAACCAGGTTTGCGGGGAATATAGCCAACGCGTTCCCATTTCACGGAACCGTCAAGCTGATTTCCACTTTCATCTTTAAGCGGATCGATCTCCAACGTGACGCCGGAAAGCTCCGTGTCGCGCCCGCACGAGATCAGTATCTGCGCCGACTCCCTTTCGCGACGCGCCAGCGAGACGGCTATTTTCTTCTCCGCGCCGGAAGGCGGCCGCGAGAGCGGCGTTACCCAATCCATCGGGCTGGCCGTCCACACCGTCACGCCATCGGGCGGCGCCGGGAATTCGATCGTCGGCGCCACACGCTCCGCCTTGCGCACGACTTTCGATCCGGTGAAGACGCTATAGGCCACCTCATCCGCATCGTCAAAAGGTTTGAGCGACATGCGTGTATCGCCAAAACGTTCGCCCTTGCCCTCCCGCCGTTCAAGAAACACATCGCGAAACGCCGCCTTGCCGACACCCTTGCGCTTCAGCACGAACGCCTCGATCTTGGCGACCGGCTTCTTGGGCTGGAACACCGACCAGGCCTCCTCCCAATCATGCGTTCCCTGCCGCCAATCGGCACGTTTCCCCCAATCCTTGCTGCCGTCGGCATAGTGGACGTCGAGATACACGCAGTAGTCGCGCGCCTTCACCCCCTCAGCACGGCTCCACCCGCCGAATACGACCGGCGTCTTGTCCGGATTGTCGTAGGTGAATGTCTTCCACCGCCCAGCTTTCACGGGCGTGTGCGCCATCGCCACGAGGGCTACCGCACACGTCACCGACGCGATAATCACTTTTCTCATTGCTTCACTTCTTCTTTTTAAGGTAGGCCGGAAGGTTCATTTCACGGGCGATCTTTTCCGCCTCTTTCGCGGTCTTGCCCCACGCGCGATATTCCCACGGCGTCGCGATGGGATCG
>CACZCD010000072.1 GCA_902779565.1 uncultured bacterium
CGATGATGAGCGCGATCGCGCCGTCGCCGGTGACGTTCGCCGCCGGACCATATCCATCCAGCGCCATGTAGAACGTCATCAGCAGACCAACCTGCTCCGGCGTGAAGCCGACGATCGACTCCATCAGCCCCACGCTCGCCATCAGCACGCCACTCATCACGCCCGGCGCCGCCACCGCCGCAATCCCCATCATGAAGATGAAGTTCGCCATCTTGCCGAAATCGGGATGCAGGTCGTAGATGATGATGATGGCCACCATGCTCGTGAGCATCTTGATGGCGCTGCCAACCATGTGGACGTTCGCGCACAGCGGAACCGTGAAGTCGCGGATGTCCTTGGAGATGCCGTTCTTCTCGCAACACTCCAACGTGACCGGAATCACCGCCGAGGAAGACGCGATGGAGAGTCCCGTGAGATACGCCGGCAGCATCCGCCACAGCATGGTGAACGGGTTGCGCCCCGCCAGGATGCCGGCCACCACGTAGAGCAGCACAAGGAACACGATGGTGAGCGCCCACCCCGTGCCGATCACCTTGAACATCGTGCCGGCCATCGCGCCGATCTTCCCGGAGGCCGTCATCTCGCAGATCATCGTCATGATGTAGATGGGCAGACCGGGGATGATCACCTTCAGGATGGTGAGCTTCACAATCTCCCCAAACTCATCCACGCCCCGCTTGAGTGCCGTGGACTTCGTGACGATGATGCCCGCGCCCACCATGAACGAAAGCGCCAAAGCCGTCAGCACGTCGCAGAGCGGCGGAATCTTGAGCTCGAAATATGGGATGAACTTCAGTCCATTGCCGGTCTCAGCCACCAGCCCCGACTGCACATAGTTCGGCAGCAGCTCGCTGGCGCAGCCCCATCCGAAGAAAGCCGCCAGCACCGTGGAGAGATAGGAGAGCAGCATCACCGTGATCAGCATCTTGCCCGCGCCGCGTCCGACGCCCGCAATCGCCGGCGTGACAAGCCCCAGGATGAGCAGCGGCACGATGAACTTCAGCACCTGCGCAAAGAACACGTTGAACGTCTTGAGAATCCGCACGCCAAAGACGGGCAGCACATATCCAAGCGCCACGCCGCAGAGGATCGCGATGACAATCTTTCCGAAAAGCCCAATCTTGATTTTCTTCATAGTTGGTAGTTGATGGTTGGTAGAGGATAGTAGATGTTCAGCATTCGAAACGGACGTCTGGCCAGGCGGACAAGGAACGAAAGACGGGCGGCAGGAGATTGGCTTCGTCCAAACGGTTCAGATCGCACCACTCAAACTCGATCCAGTCCTCCCGCGACTGAAGCGCCGGTAGCTCCCCCGTTCCCTGCTCGCCCGCCGTAGCCTGGGCGTAGGCGGGTTCCCCATTCCCCGTTTCCAACTTCAGCTCGTACACGAGATTGATCTCGGCATGCGGCTTTCCGTGCTGAAGGAAGGAGTTCTCGACCACGCCGAGAAACGCACCCGTGGAGGATTCCACGCCCAGTTCCTCCTTCACCTCACGCACGAGCGCCTGCCGCCCCGTCTCGCCAAACTCGATGTGTCCGCCCGGCAGGTAGGTTGAAGACCCACCTTTCGCACGGCACAGCAGAAGCTTGCCGTCCCTAACACATACGCCGCGCGCGATTGTCTCAATTCCCGCGAGCTCGTATTCCTTGAGTTCCATGGGCGACGTTCAGAAGTTGTCGGCTTCGAGCTGGAAGTAGGCCTTCGGATGGTCGCAGACCGGGCATTTCTCGGGAGCGGATTCGCTCTCGATGATGGCACCGCAGTTGCGGCACTGCCACTTGTTCTGTCCGACGCGCACCCAAACCTCGCCGGACGCGATGTTCTTGGCGAGCTTGAGGTAGCGCTCCTCGTGGTGACGCTCGACCTCGGCGACGGCGGCGAACTTGCGCGCGATCTCGTCGAAGCCCTCGGCCTTCGCCTCCTCCGCGAAACGCTTGTACATCTCCGTCCACTCCTCATGCTCGCCCGCAGCGGCGGCCGCGAGGTTCGCGGGCGTGTCGCCGATGCCGGCAACCTCCTTGAACCACATCTTCGCGTGCTCCTTCTCGTTGAGCGCCGTCTCCTGGAAGATGGCCGCAATCTGCTCATAGCCATCCTTCTTCGCACGGCTCGCGAAGTAGTCATACTTGTTGCGGGCCTGCGATTCGCCGGCGAACGCCGCCCAGAGGTTCTGTTCCGTCTTCGATCCTTTGAGTTCCATCTGTTGTCTCCTTTTTTGCATGTATTATACCACAATGTTCAAACGCTCCGACAGCCCGTCAAGAAAACCGTGTAGAACATGTAGAACGTGTAGATTTTTCTACACAATCTTGCCTGTAACTTAACTCTATTTCTCAATCGTTGCTTTCGCTGCTTGGAGTTTTGGAGGTTTGGAGGATGGGATTTTTTGATAGCTTCTCCCTAACTCCGAGACTCCCAATCTCATGGAACAGATCTTCCAACAAGGCGAGGGACTTGACGCCGGGCGATTCCTCCAGCGAACTGTTCACATCCAGAACCGCGCAGCCTGTCGCTGCGGCGCCGCCGATATTGGCAGACGAAAGACCACCCGCCAGCACCACGCGTACCCCGGCCAAGGCCAATTCCGATGCGAATTCCCAATCCGCCCGCCGCCCCGTACCGCCGCAGAGCGCTCCCGCCCATCCATCCAGAAGAACGGCATCCGGCGCCACCGCCCCCTCTCTCGGATTCACAAAATCGGCCACGTTCACCGCGCCCTCCTTCGCCCCAAGCTGCCACACTTCCAACCCCGCCGCTTTCAACCTTGAGATTTCGTCCGCACCATATTCTCGCGAATGCAGCTGAACTACATCTAACGGAATTTTACGGGCGATCTCCAGAATTTCATCGATTGTTGATGTCGTAAACACACCGACAAGTTTCGCCCTGCCAAGCGTGGCGGCGATCGCCGCCGCCGCATCGGGCGCCACGTAACGCGGCGACTTCTCGGCGAAGATGAAGCCAAGATAATCGACGCCCAGTTCCTCCGCCCGGCGCGCGAAGGCACCGTCTCTCACGCCGCAGATCTTGAGTTTCGGGAATCCGGCCATGTTCGTATCCTAAATCACTACCATCCCATAGGTTTTTCACGCAACACAACCATCCCATAGGTTTTCACGCAGAGACGCAGAGAGACAGAGTGTGCCGAGGTTTTCTTCAACTCCTGGTCTCTGCTATCTTTGATGCAATCTGCTCTAAAGTTACTAGACGTAAAAATCATTTTTACTCCTGTTTTCTCCGCGCTCTCTGCGTCTCTGCGTGAGATTTATATGGGTGGCTACTGATCCTAAATAAGAATTCGCGTCGGATGAATTCTCAGACGAGCGGTGAGGGAACGTCGGGGCCGTCGGCACCCAGTTTCCGGACGATGGCGGAGCCGATCACATAACCATCGGCATGCCCCTTGACGAGCGCGGTGCCCTGCTCGCGCGAAGCGATGCCAAAGCCCGCCACGATCGGCACCTTCACCGCCGAGCGGATCGCATCAAGGTGACCCGTCAGTTCCGGCGGCAGTTCGCCGCGCACGCCGGTCACACCCTTCACGGTGATGACGTAGAGGAAACTATCCTCCACACCGGCGGCGCTCTCGACGACGCGCGCGACCGGTGTGTTCGGCGCGATGAGCGGTACCATCGTAAGCCCGTGCGGCTTCAGCACCGACAGCAGTTCGTCGCGTTCCTCCAGCGGCAGGTCCACCGCCAGCACGGCATCGACTCCCGCCTTCGCCGCCGCCGCCGCAAACGTCTCGGAGCCCATCGAGAGGATGAGGTTGTAGTAGCTGAACACCACGAGCGGCGTCTCGGGATGTTTCGCCCGCACGCGTGCCGCCAACGCCAGCGCATCGGTCATCGTCACGCCCTGCTTCAGCGCCTCGTAGGCCGCCGCACGGATGACCGCGCCATCGGCGAACGGATCCGAGAACGGCACGCCCAGCTCAATGACGTCCGCGCCCGATTCGGCGATCAGGCGGTCGATGGCCTTCTCGCTCGCTTCAAGCGAGGGATAGCCGATGGTCAGATAGGCCACGAACGCCGCGCGCCCCTCTTCCTTTGCCTTTTCAAAGCATTTGCAGATTCTGTTGTTCATTTCTCTCTCCTTATTTCCACTCTTCACTTTTCCACTTTTCTACTTTTCCACCTCATGATATTATCCATATCCTTGTCGCCACGACCCGAAAGATTGACGAGCAGCAGCGTCTCCTTTGGCAGATGCGGCGCGCGCTTGATCGCCTCGGCGAGCGCATGGCTCGATTCCAGCGCGGGGATGATCCCCTCAAAAAGGCAAAGCTTGTCGAAGGCATCAATCGCTTCCTCGTCATTAATCACGGGATATTCGGCGCGCCCCGTATCCGCGAGGTGCGCGTGCTCCGGTCCCACGCCCGGATAGTCCAGGCCCGCCGAGACGGAGTACGTATCAATAATCTGACCGGCGTCCGTCTGCAGGAGGTATGTCTTGGCACCATGCAACACACCCACGCGTCCGCCGTTGATTGACGCCGCATGTTCGCCGGTGGCAAGCCCCTTGCCGCCCGCCTCCACGCCCACGAGCTTCACGTCCTTGTCGTCGATGAAGCCCGCGAAAAGACCCATCGCGTTCGACCCGCCGCCCACGCAGGCGATTGCCTGGTCCGGCAGCCGTCCGTACTTCGCCAGCATCTGCGCGCGCGCCTCCTTGCCGATCACGCTCTGGAAGTCGCGCACCATCTCGGGATAGGGGTGCGGACCCGCCACGGTTCCGATCACATAGAACGTGTCGTCGCAGTTCGTCACCCAGTCGCGGATCGCCTCGTTCATCGCGTCCTTCAGCGTGGCGCTTCCTTCGCTCACCGCGTTCACCTTCGCGCCCAGCATCTTCATGCGCTGGACGTTCGGCGCCTGACGGTCCACGTCGATCGCGCCCATGTACACCTCGCACGGCATGCCGAGCAGCGCCGCCACCGTCGCCGTCGCCACGCCGTGCATGCCCGCGCCCGTCTCGGCGATGAGCCGCTTCTTGCCCATGCGCTTCGCCAGAAGCGCCTGCCCGATGGTGTTGTTCACCTTGTGCGCGCCCGTGTGGTTCAGGTCTTCCCGCTTGAGGAGAATCTGCGCGCCGCCGAGATGCGCCGAGAGACGCCGACAATGCGTGATGGGCGACTCGCGCCCCACGTAGTCATGCAGGATCTCGTTGAATTCCCGCTGGAACGCCGGATCGTTCTTCGCTTCGGCGTAGGCGGCCTCCAGTTCGGCCAACGGTCCCATGAGCGTCTCGGCTACGTACTGGCCGCCGTAGATGCCGTAATGTCCTTTTGCTTTCATTTCATTAACTCCTTTAGTTTTTGTCCGGGATGTTCCTCCCGCATCAATGTTTCTCCAATCAGAAATCCGTCCGCCCCCGCCGCACGCAGGAGACGAAGGTCGTCCGCGCACCGCAGACCGCTTTCGGCGATCTTGACGATGCCGTCGGGAATCTCCCGAATCAGCTCCGCCGTGATCGCAGGATCCGTGCGGAACGTCTTGAGGTCTCGGCAATTTACGCCGATGATCTTCGCGCCCACCGCAACGGCACGCGCAATCTCCTCGCGCGTATGCGTCTCGACGAGCGCCTCCATGCCATATCCGCGCACGCAGGCGAGCAGTGATGCCAAATGCGCATCGTCTAACGCCGCCACGATCAGCAGCACGGCATCCGCGCCACATGCCCGTGCGCGCAGCACCTGGTATTCGGTCGAGACGAAGTCCTTGAACAGGATCGGCAGCTCGCTGTTCGCCCGTGCGATCCGCACATTCTCCTCGCCCCCCAGAAACTTGTGCGGCTCCGCCAAAACCGAAAGCGCCGCCGCGCCCGCCTGGTCAAGCTCCCGCGCCAAGTCCGCCGCATTGAAGTGCTCGCGGATGAGCCCTTTCGAGGGACTCGCCTTTTTGAGTTCGGCAATCACATGGATGCCGTCACTGCGGAACGCCGCCGCGAAATCGCGGATGCGTGCCGCCCGCTCGACATCTGCGCGACGAAGCGCGCTCAGTTCTTCAAGTATGTTCATAGTCAGTCGTTAGTCGTTAGTGGTTAGTGGTTGGTAATGTCGCAAAGTTGGGGATGGCAGATAAAGTTAGGATAGCAGATAAAACTCTCCCCCTGAGACAGGGGGAGTGCCCCGGAGGGGCGAGGGGGTATGATTCCGTCGCCCGTCATACTCCCCCGGCCTCCGGCCACCCCCTCTATCTTAGAGGGGGAGTTTTTACTCCGCATTCTCGTAGTATCATCCTGCATTCCCATGATGATATCATCCTCAACTTTGTGATATTGCCTAGTGGTTAGTCGTTAGTCGTTAAACGTTCATCTATCCTCTATCCGTTATCATCTATCAGTTATCAAGAGCTGAAGTTTGGCGAGGGCCGCGCCGCTGTCGATGGAGGCGTAAGCGAGCTCGATGCCTTCCTCAATCCTGTCAGCCTTCCCGGCGGCAACAATCGCCGCCGCCGCGTTGAGCGCAGCCGCGTCACGGTAGGCACCGCTTTCTTCGCCGGCGAGGACACGGCGCGTGATCTGTGCGTTCACCTCTGGCGTGCCGCCGGCGATATCGGTGAGCGGACGCGTGCCTCCGAAGTATTGCTTTGGATCGAATGTGTACTCTTTCACGCTTCCGTCCTCCGACAGCTCCGCAATCTGCGACGCGCCGGCAAGCCCCAACTCGTCCAATCCCTCAGGACCGCAGAAGACCAACGCCTTCTTCGTCCCGAGCGCCTTCAGCACGCCGACATAGAGTGGGATGATCTCCGGCGCATACACGCCGAGCGCATAACGCTTCACACCTGCCGGGTTCGAGAGCGGTCCGATCAGGTTGAAGATCGTCCGGAACGGCAGCGTCCGCCGCACCGGCGCGGCATACATCATCGCCGGATGGCACCGATTCGCGAACAGAAATCCGATGCCGTTCGCCTGGATTCCACGCGCCACATCCTCCAACGGCGTGACCAGGTTGTAGCCGAGCGCCGCCAGGCAATCGGCGGATCCGCTCTTCGAGGTGGCCGCCTTGTTGCCATGCTTGGCGATGATCACGCCCGCGCCCGCCGCGATGATCGCCGCCGTGGTGGAGACGTTGAACGTCCCGAAGCCGTCGCCGCCCGTGCCGACGATATCAACGGCATCCTCCGGCGCCTCCACGCGAAGGCACACCGCACGCATCGCCCGCACCGCACCCGTGACCTCCGCGATGTCGGGTCCGTTCATCTGCAGCGCGGTGAGCAGCGCCGCCAGAACGGCCTCTCCTGTGACCTCGCCGTTCATCACCTCTCGAAATGTCGCGAACGCCTCCTCTTCGGTGAGGTGTCGCCCCGACTGCGCCTTCATCAACGATTCGATAATCATCTTCTCTCCTTGTCTAAAAGTTAGGTGGTTATTAGCCGTGTAGAACGTGTAGATCGTGTAGAGGTATCAACGCCCCGCTACCAACTGAACAAAGTTCCGCATCTGCTTCATTCCTTCAGGCGTGCCGATCGATTCGGGATGGTACTGCACCGACTCGATGGGAAGCGTCTTGTGGCGAAGCCCCATGATCTCGCCATCCTCGGTTTCGGCGGAGATCTCGAAGCAATCCGGCAGCGATTCGCGCTCCACGGCGAGCGAGTGGTACCGCATCGCGGGAAAATCCTGCTCAAGCCCCGCGAACACCCCGCGCCCATCGTGATGGATGCGGCTCGTCTTGCCGTGCATCAGCTGCTTCGCATGCACGATCCGTCCGCCAAACGCCTGCGCGATGGACTGATGCCCGAGGCAGACGCCGAAGAGCGGAACCTTCCCGGCGAATTCCTTGATCGCCGCCAGCGTGACGCCGGCGGAATCGGGATTGCCCGGACCGGGCGAGAGGATGATCGCGGCGGGCGCCAAAGCGCGGATACCGTCCACATCGATCTGGTCGTTGCGGATCACCTGCATGTCCGCGCCCAGTTCACGGAACGCCTGCACGAGGTTGTACGTGAACGAATCGTAGTTGTCAATCATTAGAATCATAGTGGTTAGTGCTTAGTGGTTAGTGGCTAGTGGTCAGTGGTTAGTGGTCAGTGGCTAGTGGTTGGTGGCTGGTGGCTGGTGGTCAATGGAATGTAGTTGACTAATTACTAATTACTAATCACTAACCACTAACCACTTCTTCACAGGGTTTCGGCGAACTTCACCGCCTCAAAGACGGCTTTCGACTTGTTGACGGTTTCCTGATACTCCTTCAGCGGATCCGAGTCGGCGACGATGCCCGCACCCGCGCGCATCGTGAGCGTGCGTCCCGCCTTGACGAGCGTGCGGATGACGATCGCGAAATCCATGTCGCCCGTGTTGCTGAAGTAGCCCGCGGCGCCGCCATAGATGCCGCGCGGCGATTTCTCGTACTGCGCGATCAGCTCCATCGCCCGCACCTTCGGCGCGCCCGTGAGCGTGCCGGCGGGGAACGCAGCGCGCAGGAGGTCGAAGCCGTCCTTCCCTTCCGCGAGCGTCCCTTCCACGTCGGAAACGAGATGCATCACATGCGAATAGCGCTCGACGTGCGCGAAGGAGGAGACCTTCACGCTCCCCGTCTCGGAGACGCGCCCGAGATCGTTGCGGCCGAGATCGACGAGCATCACGTGTTCGGCGTTCTCCTTCACATCCGAAACGAGATCGCGCTCGTTGGCCGCGTCCTCTTCGGGCGTCGCGCCGCGCGGACGCGTCCCCGCGATCGGGCATGTCGTGCACTTGCGCCCCTCGAGCTTGACGAGCTCTTCGGGCGACGAACCGATCAACGTGCGGTCTCCTATCTTCATGTAGATGTTGTACGGCGAGGGGTTCACCATGCGGAGCGCCCGGTAGAGCGAAACGGAATCGGCGTCCGACTCCTTGGTGAACTTCTGGGACGGCACGATCTGGATGCATTCGCCGTTCAGGATGTCCTGCTTGCACTTCGCCACGATTTCGGCGAACGCCTCCGCCGTCATCTCCGGCTCAAACCCTTCCATTGAAGCGCCCCCGCGCGGACGCGCCATGCTGCGCTCGCGCAGGAAGAAGCGCGCGTACACCTCGTCAATGCGCTCGCGTCCGCGCCGGTAGGCATCCGGATCGGCGCTGTCCACGCACACGATCACCGTAACCGTACGACGCAGGTTGTCGAACACGAGCACCGTATCCGTGAGCATGAACGCGGCGGAGGGGGTATCCGCTTCCGGCGTAAGCTTCACACGCGGCTCGAACGTGGAGATGTAATCGTAGGCGAGATAGCCGATGGCACCACCCTGCAGCGGCGGCAGGGAGGGATCGGCGCGGAAGTCGCGCGACCCGAGGATCCGCCGGAGCGCCTCTAGCACGTCCGCATCGGTGAGGAATTCGATGCCGCCGCCTTGCTTGCGCGAGAACACGGCACCGTCCTTCGCGAAGACCGTCTCCACGGGATCGACGCCGAGGAACGAGTAGCGCGACCCCGAACCGCACCCGGCAACGCTCTCCAAGAGGAAGGCGTCGCGTTCGCCGATCCGTGAGAGCACGGAGACCGGCGTATCCATGTCCGCAAGGTATTCGCGGTACACGGGAATGATGCCGCCGTTGGCGGCGCGTTCGTGGAATTCTTTCTCTGTCAGTTCTTTTAGCATGGTCGTGATCTTTCGTTTGGTAGAGGGTTGTTGGTAGTTGATAGATTGGTGATTGGTGGTTTCAGAAAACGCGAACGGCCTCGCTCTCCTGGAGCGGGGCCGTCAATCGGGTTTGCCTGGGATTCTACTTTACTTCACCAGTTCCGAACACGCGCACGCGCTCCGGTCGTAAGACCGAAGTTGCGCCACCACCAGAACTGGAAATTCTTATTCATAAAGCTGCTAAGCTCTCAAAACGGCGCGCATTATAACACACCCCCCATTCTCGATGCAACACCTTTTTTCACTTTTTTTGAAAGCGACGGGCAAGAGGATTGGAGGATTGGGAGATTGGGGGATTGGAGGATTGGGTTGTTTCACGCAGAGATGCGGAGCACGCGGAGGGATTGGAGGAGTAGTGGATTGACTCACACAATCCCCCAATCCTCCAATGAAACCACCCAATCACATACTGAACCTGTCCTGATGTGAACGCTTGCGTCCACAATTCCACACTCTACGGCACCGACAAGGTCACCGGATGAGACTCCTTGTACTTGTACGTTTTCGGCTTGCCGGTCTTGGGGTCATCGTAGCTGCTTGACGCATCCCACAGGTAGAAGCCACGCATCTCGCTCTCGCCCTGCACCAGGATGCCCTCGAAGCTCACCTTCTTGGACGTGTGCGTCCATGTCTCCTGTTTGCCTTCCGGCTTGGTCGCATCAAAGGCGGACATGTAGTCGTACCAGAACGTGTACGAACCCTTGAAGATGCCCGTCGCCTGCGTGAACGAGAGCGTCATCGCGCCGTCGTTCGTGCCGTCGTAGCTCCACGCCTTCGTCGTCTTGTCCTGCACGGGCTTCGTGGCCTTCTCCACGACGAACGCGCCCTTCTCGTTCACCGCCGCCGTCAGACCAGCCTGCCCAAGCGTATCAATGGCATTGATCTCCCGGCTCTCGGATTCCGTCACCTTCTTGCCGCTCTCGTTCAAGTGCGTCTCCTTGTACGTATACGCCAGCGCTGGGGCACCTGGTAGGATGGCCGCTCCGAGGCCGCCGCCGAACGACAGACGCAGCGTCTCGTAGTACTTGCGCAGAACATCAAGCTTGTTGTAGTACGCGCCAACGAACGACACCTCCCGGTCAAAGCCCATGCCGTATTCGCCGGTCGCCTGCGGATTGCGGCTCGTCCACTGCGCGATCCCACGACTGTTGCCAAGCGTACGGATTCCGCCCTCGCCCTCGTTGAACCCAATCGACATGGCGAGCGCCCCTCCCTTGTACGCCGACGGCGCGGAATAGACACAAGCCAAGAATCCCGTTTCGCCGTCGTGCAGGAGCGGCGTCGTCGCGCTGACGCCCGTGCCGTCCGCGAGCTTGCCGGAGACTTTGGCGGTTCCGTCCTTCCCGACCGTGAGCGAGAGGTAGCCGCCGCCCGCCGTCGAGAGCGTGTAGACGCCCTCCCACTTGGCGATCGCCGCCTTCGCGGCAGCCGCTGTCGCCTTGTCCTTCCACATGCCGCGGCACATCAATATCTCAGAGGCAAGGGGGCTATCCAGGCTGCCGACCGCCCTCGCATTGAGAAGCGACGGCGAAAACTCCGGGGCGTCGCACGAAAAGACGAGGAGCCGCAGCGGACGGACCACCTTGCCAGCCTTAGCCTCGGCGTCAACCACGAAATAGTCGGCGCCGTCAACCATCGCATAGCTCGCGGCACTGAACGTGTAGTTCGTGCCCACAAGCGCTATCTTGCCGCTCACCTTTCCATTCGCCGCAACCGTCATCGTGATGGAGCCGAAGGCGCTTCCAGATTCCGGACCTGTGTAACACTCGACGAACCCGCTGAACGTCCCAACAGCCCATTCCGGCAGTGCCACCGTCTCGAGCGTGATCGTCGCCACCTGGTTCTTCTCGCCCTTCTTCGAGGCCGTGAACGTCACGGTGAACGTGCCCGCCTTCGTCGGGACGCCTGTTATCGAATACGCGCCGGTCGTCTTGTCCTGCACAAGCTTCAAGCCCGCCGGCAACCCCGCCGCCTTCACCGTCCAGCCATCCTCGGGCGCGCAATCAACAAGCCCGGGATCAAACGCCACGCCGCAGACAATCTTTCCATACGCCTCCGTATCCTGTTCAAGCCCCGGCAGCTTCTCGCTGGTCAGGTTCGGCACAACAATGTCGAACGTCGCTGTCACGGGCTTCTTCACCGTCGCGTTCGTCGCGCTCACCGCCACCGTGTACTTCCCCGGCTTCGTCGCCTTGCCGGTGATCGCCCCCGTCTTCGCATCGTACTTCAACCCCGCCGGCAACCCCTTCACTGTGATCTTCGGCTCCGAAAGCGACGCCACACACGTACCAAGATCAAACACTCGCGTTCCGTCCGTCCCTATTGTCCCGATCGAACCGTCCGCCTCCGTCGCCACATCCTCCACGGCCACCTCCAAGCTCGCCGCATCATCCGCCACCGTCGCGAACACCGCCTCAAGGGTGACTGGTTCGCCCGTCGCCACATACGACCAGCTTGCCGACTGCGAAAGGAATTCGCCCATCTGGTAGGATGCGTTGTCCCCAACGCGCCGCCACCCCACGAACACACACCCCGCGCTCGGCGTCGCCTTGAGCGAAACCTTCGTCCCCGCCTTGACCGTCGTACCGCCGCCGGACACAGTACCCATCCCCTCGCAACCGTCCGCGACAACGGCGGCGACAAGTCCCGAACCGTCATACTGCCAGTGTGCATAGTACGTCACATCCTCCATCACCTTCGTCGAGGCCGTCACTTTCGTGCCGCCGTTCGCCTCGGTGAACCATCCAAGGAACGCATACATATACCGCACCGGCGTCGGCAACGTCCCGACCGCACCGCTGGCAACCGTCTGCGACGCTGGCGTTACGCTCCCGCCGTTCGCGTTGAACCGCACCGTCACCGGTATGCCTTTCAACCAGTGCGCGTAGAGCTTGTGCGCCTTCGTAAGCTTCACGCGCACGGAACCCGTGATGCGCGTCCCGGCGGCGGACTCCGTCCAGTAACCGTTGAACGTATATCCCGGACGCACCGGCTCGAACGGCGGCAGAACGTATCCGGTATCGGTCGCCTCTTCGCAGACGTATGATGTAGCCACGGCACCTTCGCTTTCGAAATTGCCGCCGTTCGCGTCGAATGTCACATTGAACTTGTTGGCCGTCCAAGTGGTGATGCCCCGATCGTTCCACGACTGCGGGATGTCGCGCGAATTGGGCCGCCCGTCCCAGCCCTTCGTGCCGAGAATCACGTAGCTCGTCAGGTTCCAGCTCGTGTTGTCGTATGCGCCCGATGCACATTCCGGCGCATCGCCGAGGTAATAGATGGTGGCCATGTTCGGTGCGGCGAAACAGTAGCCGAGATACGCAACCGAATCGGGCACGACAAGCGAATCAAGCGACCGACACTCGTCGAACAGGCTGTCCGGCAGCTCGGTCAGTCCACGCGAAAGCGTAACGTCCGAAAGCCGTCCGCACCCCCAGAACGCCCCCGATCCAACCTGTACCACGCTCTCCGGCAGCACAACCGACGTGATGCCGCCACACTCCCCGAAAGCCCACGCGCCGATATTCGTGACACATTCCGGCAACACCACATTCCGCATCGAGCTGCAACCGTAAAACATGGAGTCGCACACCTCTGTCTCGCCCTCCGGGATCGTCACATCAAGAATCTGCAAATAGACGGGGTTGAACCAATCGTACATCGTGCCGCCATGCGTTGGTACCGTCACGCCCGTCAACGACGTGCAGCCGTTGAACGCAGAGGAAGCGACGCGCTCCGTCGAAAGCGGCAGCGACACGGACTGCATCCGCCAGCAACTATCGAACGCCCCTTCGCCGATTGAGACAAGACCGTCCGCGAACACGGCGCTCGCGAGCTGCGAACATCCCGCAAACGCATAATTCCCCACCGACTTCACACCGCCGCCCAACGTCAGCGTCTGGAGATAGGAGCAGTCCTGAAAGGCGCAATCGCCAATCGTCTCCACGCCGTCTGGGATGAAGACATTGTCAAGATATGTATCTCCGTAGAATGCCCCCACGCCAATAGACGTCAACGTAGAGGACAGAACGATCTCCTGAAGGTCATACTGTTCGCTCAACGCGTACGCGGCAATGCCCCTCACCCCTTCTGGAATCGTCAACCGCGCCGGTGCGTCGCCAACATACCCGAGTACGCATCCATTCTTGATGCACAGTCCTTCGGCACCCCAACACCTCTCCGCCCACCAACGCATGTCATTGTTGCCGAAGTCAACCAAGGATTCTGGCAACGACAACGTTTCCAACGCCTCGCATCCCACAAACATATTATCGCAAAGGTTCGTCACCCCCTCGGCAATCTCAATGTTCCTTATCGTCCGATACGAACTAGGGAAAATGGACGACATCTGCCGCACACAAGCGCTCTGCGGTACCGTCACACTCATAAGACCACTACAGCCGGAGAAGGCCGAAGCCCCGATGCTCGTCACGTTGTCGGGTATCGTCACGCTCGTCAGATTTGTATAGTTGTAGAACGCAGAATCCCCGATACCCGTCACGCCGTCTGGGATTATCAAATCCGTGATCAACGAACCATTGAGATAAAGATTGTGTGCGTAGTAAAGCGGGTTGGCATCATAACCCTCAAACGAAATCCCACACCATTTCGCAAGGTCGGTTATGTAAACAGCCGTTAACCCGCTGCAACCGGAGAACGCACTATCCCCGATGTTCGTCACGCCGTCAGGTATCGTCACGCTCGACAGACCACTGCAGCCGGAGAATGCAGAAGGCCCAATATTGGTTATGATTGACGAATAGGACACATTCGTAAGAGAAGAATAGGCTGCCGGAAACACATTCCTAATTCTCCTATCCAGCACATACTGCGGTATTGTCACGCTCGTAAGCCCACCACAACCCTCGAACGCACAGGTCCCGATGCTCGTCACACTGTCAGGGATCGTCACGCTCATCAAGCCTGTGCACGCTTGGAACGCTCTTTCCCCGATGGTCTCAACATTGTTTCCTATAGTCACGCTCGTAAGACCTGAGCAATCGGAAAACGCATAATTACCGATGCTCGTCACGCTGTCAGGGATCGTCACGCCCGTAAGCCCGCGGCAGCCGGAGAACGCAGAAGACCCGATGCTCGTCACGCTGTCCGGGATCGTCACGCCCGTAAGCCCGCTGCAACCGGAGAACGCAGAAGACCCGATGCTCGTC
>CACZCD010000073.1 GCA_902779565.1 uncultured bacterium
TTATACCACAACCATCACCGTTCCGCCAGCACTCGCGCGGAACGCTAACGGGACTTGCGGCGGAGGAGAAAAGCGGTGAGGGCGAGGAACAGGAGCGGCCACGCCACCAGATCCGTGGCGACCGCGTACCCCAACTCCCCAACGGGAATGGCGCGTCCGGACGCCAGATCGGAGACAGGCGACACCTCGGAAAGCGCCGCCGTGAACCGCGTGACCGCGCGCGAGATCGCGAGCCCCACCTTCTCGCCCGTCGTGGCGTTGAACTCGTCCGGGAACTGCGAGACGGCATCCGGCGCCATCAACGCCGCCGCCATCAGTACCGCTGCCGTGAAGAGCGCAACAGGACGCGAGAGCGAAGCGGAAAGAAACAGACCGAAGGCCGCGAGAAGCCCCGCCAAGGCCAACACCTCCAGCGTGGCACGCAGATTGTTCGCCGTGAACGAATCGCCGGGCGCGAGCAGTTCCACATCACGGCGCGGACGAAGCATCACGTCCGTCCGCCCCGTGTTCTTGAATGTCAAATCAGGCGAGATCGGCTTTGTCAGCAGCTCATAGCCAACATAATAATCAAGCGGCGGCTTGCGGAGCGGCACCTCAAGGACGGCCTGCGTACTGTTGCTTACGGGGCCTTCACAATCCCGGTAGCGGAACACGCCGCATAACGGCTCCTTGATGCTGTACAGCGTGGAGAAGCGCACCTGCACGGTCAGCGTCTCGTCGGCCGGAACGGAGAACGGCAGCCGGAGCGTCTCGCCGGGGCGCACCACCTCGTAGCGTTCGTTCTCCTTGGCGGTCAGCAGGGCGAGCACGGCGGCACGCGGTGCCTTCTTCACCTCCTCGGGCGTCTTCTCGCTGCGCAGGAACGCCTCCATCATCCGCGCCGCCGTAACCTCCGCCGGCGGGAGCGCGGGCACATGGTGGATACGGCAGTTCTCCGGCGTGAGACCGACCGAGGGCAGCATGAAATGCAGCAGGAGGAAATGGAGAGCGAGAACGCAAACAGTCAGCATCAGGAACGCCAGCCACCGTCCCGCCGCAAGGGAGAACGCTGAGACGGGGCGCACAAGCGAAAGCGGCAACAGCTCGTCTTCGCGTTCCCGCGCAAGCGCGCCGCAGGCGAGGGCGAGGGAGGCAATGCAGACAAGCGCCGTGACGGCGCCGAACACGACACGCACATGCATCTCGAACCGGCCGGCGAACGTGCCGTCGGAACGGACCAGCCCCGGCAGCAGAAGATGCGCGGCCACGACCGCCGCCAAGAGCGTCCAAAACGTTTTGCCGCGCCAAAGGCCACGCCAGGCGATCTGGAACGCGTCCTTCACGCCTCGCCCTTCTGAAGGTTCAGGCGCGCCTCAAAATACTCTTCGAGCGCATGCCGCTTGTCCTGGGCGTTTGCGACGATGTCGGAGACCACGCCGCCACCGACCCTTCGCCCTTCGGAGATCACCGCCACACGGTTGCAGATGTCCTGCACATCGAAAAGCTGATGCGAGGTGAGGAGCACCGTCATTCCGCCGGCGGCCAGGCGCGCGATCAGCTCCTTTACCTCGCGCGTGCCGATCGGATCCAGACCGCCTTGGAGAAGCCGCCGACCGTCCGGCGGCGGACATGCGCCAGCTTCAGCTCCTCCAGCAACTCCAGCATCCGCCGACGCGCCTCCTGCCGCTTCATCCCCGACAGTCCGGCATAGTACAGCACCGTCTCTTCAGCGGTGAGGAACGGATGCAGGTGCGAAAGCTCCGGCAGATAGCCCAGCCGTGCCCGCGCGGCCTTCGCGCGCGGGTCAAGGCCAAACAGCCGCACCGTGCCTTTCGTCGGACGGATCAGACCAAGGATCATCTTGATCGTCGTGGACTTGCCCGAACCGTTCGGGCCGATCAACCCGAACACATCGCCGCGCGCCACCTCCAGATCCAGTCCGCGCACGGCCTCGGCGACAGGACGCATCCAGAAATCGCGAAACGTCTTCTCCACGCCCTTCAGCTCGATTACGTTTTCCTCCGCCATCACTCAAGCTCCTTCCTTTCCATGGAGATGCAGCCGATCAAAAGCCACAGCGCGACAAGGGCCGCGCCCGCGACGATCGGTCCCCCGGCGGCCGTCGCACCCTCCTCCAACCAGAACACGCGCATGTCCGGCGCCAGGAACTTGACGGGCGACAGAAAGCCCGCCGCCACCGCCATCACCACGCACGCCGTCACGCCGTTCGCCTTGAGGCGCGTCGCCAGCGCCCCCGCCATCGCCACGTACACCACGCAGGCCGCCGCCAGCGCACCGAGCGCCGGCGCCATCACGCGCAGCGGGGAGGCATCCTCCAGAAGCGCGAGCCCCGGCAGCTGGAACAGGAAAGTCAGCAGGCACGTCCAGAGGCAGAAACGCCGGTTGGCGAACCGGTTGAGCAGCGCCGCCACCCCAAACGGCGCCAGCGATCCCGCCACGCCAACGAGGATCGCAGGCCCCCAAACACGTACCACGCCCGCCTGCGAAAAGATCGTCGAGGCCTTGACGCAGGAGAAGGACGAAAGCGCCGTCGCCGCCGCAACCGCGAAAAGGAAGAGAAGGAACACGACAAGCGTCCCCGTCAGCCTTGCCACGAAATAGAGCGAACGCGAAACGCCCAGCGCCAGCGCCGCCGCCGCCGTCCCCGTCTCAAGCTCACGCCCGATAACCCGCACGACCGCCGGTACGGCGAAGAACAGCCCAAAGACGAACAGGGCCGAAAGACCCGTCTCGCGAGCAAGACGTCCGGCCGCACCGAACCGGTGGTACTGGAAAGCCGGCAGAAGGTGAATCGCCAGCACGGCGACAGGAAAAAGAATGGCGGAAAGCGGCTGAGACATCGTCTCGATCGCCGCTGTCCGCGCGATGGCCGTGAAGCGCCGCATGTGCGCCTACCGGCGGTAGTCGGTCTCTGAATGGAACGTGGCGAGGTCGTTCGGACCCGCAGCCGGGCCAACGGCCTCACGGAAAAGCGTCCAGGTGCAGAACCCCAACACGACGAGAGCGGCAAGGCCCGTGAGACACGTCATCACGTTCAGCCAGGCCGGCGCACCAGCCACCTTGCCGGAATCATCTTCGTCCGCCACCTCAACCGGTGACAGCGGCTTGATATCCGGAATGTCGGCAACCGCCGGGATATCCGCCACATCGCCGGACGGCGGGGTGTCGCCCGTTGCAGCCGCCGGCGCCGCCGCCGTCTCGCCCGGGCGGCGAAGACCGCTCACCGTCGGCCGCTTGAATCCCGGCCTCTGGAGCTTGAGCGTCTTCTTCTGCGTGACGGTGGTGGGCTTTTCAATGGGTTTCGGCGGCTCGCTCGCAGGCGCCGCCGCCTCATCGGGCGTAACAGGCGCCAATGTCGGGGCTTCCGCAGCGGTCGGTGCAGGCTCGGCGGCCGCAGGCGCAGGCGTCGGAGCCGGCGTGGGCGCAACCTTCACCGCACCAGGAGCCGGCGGGATGTCGGTCGGACGGCGAAGCTTGATCGTCTTCATCGGCGCCGAACTCTTCATCGTGGGCGCAACGCCGATGGCGGACTCCAACGAGATGCGGGAGGTCTTCGTCTTGGCAGCCTGTGCCTGCGCGGGCGTAAGGATGCCCTCCGCGATGATACCGGTCTTGTGCAGGATGGCCTGCGCCGGAATCGGCCCCGTCACAGACTTGACGGTCGGCGACGGCTTGGGCGCCTCGGCGGCAGGGGCTGCCGCTTCCGGAACGGCCGCAGGTGCGGGAGGCGTTCCAGTCGCGGGCTTGAGCGTGACCGGCTTCGCGCCGCCGATGACCGGCTTGCGGATCAGCGGCTTGCGGATGACGGGTTTCAGCTTGATGGTCGGTGCCGCGGCCGCCGCGGCGGCGGACGGCGTCACCTTAGGCGGTTCGGCTCCGCCCTCTTCCGGCGTGATCGGCGTCATCTCAACTTCATCGCTCATGTCAACCCTCCTTCTTTTTTGCCCTTGAATCCCTTCAAGATTTTAGTTTCTGGTCGCCGTCTCAGACGGCCATCACTTCGGCTTCCTTGGTCTTCAGCTCGGCATCGATCTTGGCGATGCCGTCATCCGTGGCCTTCTGGATCTTCTCAAGACCCTGGTCGCGCTCGTCCTCGGTGATCTTCTTGTCTTTTTCAAGCTTCTTGACGGCCTCGTTGGCGTCGCGGCGGACGTTGCGCATGACGATCTTCTGATCCTCGGCCTGCTTCTTGGCGACCTTCACGATCTCCTTGCGGCGCTCCTCGTTCAGCTCCGGGATGGTGATGCGCAGCACGCGTCCATCCGTCTGCGGCGTGACGCCGAGGTTGGCGGCCAGGATGGCCTTGTTCATCTCGCCGAGCACGCTCGGATCGAACGGGGCGATCTTGATCTGGCGCGGCTCCGGCGTGGAGATCGTCGCAAGATTCTTGATCGGCGTGGGGGCACCGTAGTAGTCCACCTTCACGCCATCGACCAGCGCCGGCGAGGCCTTGCCCGTGCGCAGCCCCGCGAACTGGCTCTTCAGCGTCTCGAAGCTTTTCGCGATCTTGGCGTTCGCGTCAGCCAGCACTTCATTCACGTTTTCCATTGAACCGCCTCCCGGATCTTACTTGTCGTCGAGCGCCGCCACGCCGGGGAGCACCTTGCCCTCGAGGAATTCGAGAGAGGCGCCGCCGCCGGTGGAGATGTGCGTCATCTCCGCCGCCTTGCCGCTCTTCTTCACCGCGCTCACGGAATCGCCGCCGCCGATGATCGAAATGCCACCGTTGGCCTTGACCGTCGCCACCGCGTCGCACACGCCGAAGGTGCCCTTCGCGAGCGGCGCGAACTCGAAGCAGCCCATCGGGCCGTTCCACACCACCGTCTTCGCGCTCCGGACCGCCTCGGAGAAGAGCTCGACGGACTTCGGTCCGATGTCGAGACCCATCCAATCGTCCGGGATGTCGCCCTCGCACACCTTCATCTGGATGTCGGAGGCATCCTTCTCGGCCGGGAACTTGTCCGCAATCACGTTATCGACGGGCAGCAAGAACTTCACGCCCTTGGACTTCGCCGCCTCCAGCATCTCCGTCGCGTACGGGATCTGGTCGTCCTCGCAGAGGGACTTGCCGATCTTCATGCCCTGCGCCTTCTTGAAGGTGTAGGCCATGCCGCCGGCGACGATCAGGGTATCAACCTTATTGAGAAGATTCTTGATCACCTTGAGCTTGTCGGAGACCTTCGCGCCGCCGAGAATGGCGACGAACGGACGGATCGGGTTCTCGACCGCCTCGCCGAGGAACTTCAGCTCCTTCTCGAGAAGGAAGCCGGAGACCGCCGGGCGGAGGTAGTCGGCCACGACGGCCGTCGAAGCATGGGCGCGGTGCGCCGTGCCGAACGCGTCGTTGGCATAGACGTCACCGTAGGAGGCGAGCTTCTTCGCCATCGCCGCGCGCTTTTCCTTCAGCTCGGCCTTCTTCGCCTGATACTCCTCTTCGGTGAGGTGGATGCCCTTCTTGTCGTCATCCTTCTTCACCTTGCCGTCCTCGGCCTTGTAGAAGCGGGTGTTCTCCAAGAGGGCAACCTCGCCCGGCTTGAGGGCGGAAACCACCGCATCCGCGTTCATGCAGTCCTCCGCGAACGCGACCGGCTTGCCGAGGCACGCCGACAGATGCTCGGCGACAGGCTTGAGCGAGAACTCCGCCTCGTAGCCCTTGCCCTTCGGACGCCCCAGATGACTCATCAGAACGAGCGACGCGCCCTGCTCCAGCACATACTTGATGGACGGCAGCGCCGCCTGCACGCGCGTATCGTCCGTAATCTTCCCCGAGCCGTCCTTCGCCATCGGCACGTTGAAATCCACGCGCATAAGGACGCGCTTGCCCTTAAGATCAACATCCCTAAGAGTCTTCTTCGCCATGATTTGCCTCCACGACCTTACTTGGCCAGAATGGTCTTGTTCATCTTGAGCTGCGCGCGGGACTTGCGGCGGTTGGCGGCGTTCTTGGTGATCACGCCCTTCTTGACCGCCTTGTCGAGTCCGCTCACGAACTCCTTGAACTTCTTCTCAGCTTCTTCCTTCTTGCCGGCATCCGCCGCCTTGAAGAGCTTCTTGTGGTCGTCATGAAGCTGCGTCTTGACGGACGAATTGCGCTTGTTCGCCTTGGCGTTCTGACGGTCACGTTTACGGGCGGCACGGCCGCCTTTGATATTGGCCATTTTTATTTCTCCTGATTTCCTAAAAGAAAACGAGCGCGTATTTTATCAAAATTCCCCCTTGACTTCAAGGGGCGAATTTCGTATAATGCGCGCCGGTTTTTGACCAAGCCAGGTTAGCACAGCTGGTAGTGCGGCTCATTCGTAATGAGCAGGTCGGCGGTTCGAATCCGTTACCTGGCTCCATCTTTTTTTGTGGATGGTTTGTGACCCCCAATTCCGCCCGCGGGTCAGGCTTCATTGGCAATCCACTTGATCGAACGTCTCAACGATGATGGCGGGAGGCGTACCCGTGTACTTTTCAAGGTCGGCAGGGGTCGTCTCGCCCGAAAGCACACACACGAAATCAACGCCGGCGTTGTCGGCGATGGCCTTATCGGTGTAGAGACGGTCGCCCACGACGGCGATCTCATCTTTCGCGAACTGGAGCAGCACGGGCTGCAGCAGCGACGGGGACGGCTTGCCGAACACATGCGACGGCTTCATGCCGTTGGTCGCCTCAAGAAACTTCAGCATGCCGCCCACATCCGGGATCGGACCCGCTTCAGACGGACAGCAGTTGTCGGGATGCGTGGCCACGAAGTCGATGGGGCCCCCTTCGACGGTCTTGAGGCCGACCGCCGCATTGCCGCCGTTGCGCATGTTCCAGAGCGTCGTAAGTTTCTGGAGCTTGTCGTACGTGAGTTCCTTGTCGTAGGCAAGGGCGGCAAGCTCGTTGCGCTCGGGATCGAAGCCGAAGTGAACGCCGACATCGCGCAGCCGTTCGTCCATGTGCTTCACCACGGCGGCGCTCGCCACGAGATAGACGCTCCTGTAGCCCTTTTCGCGGATATACTCCTCCAGCGTGATGAGCGGCGTGAGGATCTGGTCCGGCTCCACGGGTATGTTCGCGCCCGCGATCTTCTTCATGTACTCGGCTGGCGTCTTTGAGGTGTTGTTCGTGAGGTAGAAGAAGCAGAAACGTCCGCTCTTCGTGTTCTCGATGACAAAATCAACCGCCGGCTTGATCGGATGCGGGCCCATGAACAGGGTGCCGTCCAGATCGCAGACGAACGCCTTCTTCTTTCGGATGTCAAATTTGCTCATGGGGGCGGATTATACCATAAAATGGGGAATGGGGAATGGGGAATGGGGAACGGGGAATGGGGATGAGTTTCGGAATCCGCGATACAAAAAAAACGCGAGGTGCCTTCCGGCATCTGCGCGTTCCCGTCAAATTGGTAGCGGGGGCTGGATTTGAACCAACGACCTTCAGGTTATGAGCCTGACGAGCTACCAGGCTGCTCCACCCCGCAATCTGGTGCCTCTTCAAAAATGGCGCGCCTGACAGGAGTCGAACCTACAACCCTCAGATTCGTAGTCTGATGCTCTATCCAGTTGAGCTACAGGCGCACGTCTTTGAAAAAACGGCGCGTAGTATAGCACATCACCCCTCTGAAAGCAAGCGGGATTTTTAGGCGAAAAGACGTTTCAGCTTTTCGAGCTGAACGACCTTCTCCTTGTTCTCCGCCAGCTTCCGGCGCGCCTCCTCCACGATGGCGGCCGGCGCGTGCGCCGTGAACTGCTCGTTGGCGAGCTTCGCCTCCGAGGACTTGATGAAGCCCGCCAGCTTCACCAGCTCACCCTCGATGCGCTTCAGTTCCGCCGCCTTATCGACCAGCCCCTCCAGCGACAGGTACACCGTGCCGAACGCCGTCATCTTGCTCGGCATCGCCAGATCGCTTCCCGCCGGAACGAACGCGACGCTCTCCGCGCGCATCGCCCGCTTGAGCGAGTCGACCTCCGCCGCCACTTTCGGATCGTCCGTGGCGACCGTCACCTTCACGAACGTGGACGGCGGCACCTTGTACTCCGCGCGCAGGGCGCGGAGCGCGGTGATCGCCTCGCGCTTGGCGTTGACAAAATCGTACACCTCCTGCGAAAGCCCCCACGCCGCCTTCTCCTCGTCCGTGTAGCCGGTGGGATACGCGGCGCGCATGATGGACTCCCCTTCCTTGAGGTAGCCGAGCTGGTGCGCGATCTCCTCCGTCACGAACGGCATGTACGGATGCAGGAGCCGCAGCGCCTTCCAGTACACGTCGCGCAGGATCGCGAACGCCGTCGCCTTGTCCGGCGCATCCTTCGCGTACTCCACGTACCAGTCGCAGATCTGCGTCCAGAAGAAGTCGTAGATCGCGAGCGCGCCGTCCTGGATGCGGTAACGTTCAAGGATCTCGTTCATCTTGCGGCATGCCAGATCGCACGCCCACAGGATCTGCTTCTCGTCGGCGGACAACTGGACGGGGCCTCTGGCGGCCCCGAACCCCGCCTGCGGTGTCGCTTCGCGATTCATCTCCATAAAGCGGGCCGCGTTCCAGATCTTCGTCGCGAAGTTGCGGCCGATCTCGAACTTCTCCTTGCTCACCTTCGAGTCGCAGTCAAGCGACGTGATGAGCGCGATGGAGAAGCGGAGCGCGTCAGCGGAGTAGGCCTCGATCAGCTCCAGCGGGTCGAGCGAGTTGCCGAGGGACTTCGACATCTTCCGTCCCTGCGCATCGCGCACGATACCGTGGATCACGATGTTCTTGAACGGCGGCTTCTTCATGAAGTGGATGCCCGCCATCATCATGCGCGCCACCCAGAAGAAGATGATGTCCTGCGCCGTCACGAGGTCGGCCGTGGGATAGTAGTAATCGAGGTCGGCCGTCTTCTCCGGCCAGCCGAGCGTGGAGAACGGCCACAGCCACGAGCTGAACCAGGTGTCGAGCACGTCCGGATCCTGCTCCAGATCGGCCAGCGTCAGCGCGGAATTCCCCGTCACCGCCTTGGCCTTCTCCAGTGCCTTCTCGGCGTTCTCGGCGACCACGAACACCTCTTCCCTCTTCCCTTTTCCCTCTTCACTCGCATTCCCGCGGACGTAGTACGCGGGAATGCGGTGTCCCCACCAGAGCTGACGCGAGATGCACCAGTCCTGGATGTTGTTCATCCAGTTGAAGTAGATGTTCTCCCAGCGTTTCGGCACGAACCGCACCTCGCCGCTCTTCACCGCCTCGATGGCGGGCTCGGCGAGCGGCTTCATCTTCACGAACCACTGTTTCGAGAGGCGGCTCTCCACGACCTCATGGCAGCGGTAGCAGTGCCCCACCTGGTTGTCGTAGTCCTCGATGTGGTCGAGATATCCGCCCGCCTCAAGGTCGGCGACGAGCGCTTCGCGGCATTTGAAGCGGTCCATGCCCACGTACTTCGCGCCGGCCAGCTCGTTCATGTGGCCGTCGTCGGTCATGATGTTGATCTCCTCCAGACCGTGCCGCTTGCCCACGAGGAAGTCGTTCGGATCGTGCGCGGGGGTGATCTTCACGATGCCCGTGCCGAACTCCTTCTCCACGTAGTCGTCGGAGATGACGGGGATCTCGCGGTTGGTGAGCGGCAGGATCACGGTCTTGCCGATGAGGTGCGCATAGCGCTCGTCCTTCGGGTTGACGGCCACGGCCGTATCGCCCGGCAGCGTCTCCGGACGCGTGGTCGCCACCATCACGTAGTCCTTGTACGGCTCGCCCGCCGCGCCTTTCGCGCTGCCCACCACCGGATACTTGATGTACCACAGGTGGCCGTGGTTCGCCTCATGCTCCACCTCGTCGTTCGCAAGCGCCGTGCCGCAGCGCGGGCACCAGTTCACGATGTAGTTGCCCTTGTAGATGAGTCCCTCGTTGAAGAGATCGCAGAACACCTTCGTGACGGCCTTCGAGCAGCCTTCGTCGAACGTGAAGCGCTCGCGCCGCCAGTCGGTGGAGTTGCCGAGCATCCGCTGCTGATGGACGATCGTGCCGCCGTACTGCTTCTTCCATTCCCACACACGTGCGACGAACGCTTCGCGTCCGAGGTCCTGACGGCGCTTCCCCTCCTTCTTGAGCGCCTTCTCCACCACGTTCTGCGTGGCGATGCCGGCGTGGTCGGTACCCGGCAGCCACAGCGTGTTGAAACCGCACATCCGACGCCAGCGCACGAGGATGTCCTGGATCGTCTGGTTGAGGGCGTGTCCCATGTGCAGGATGCCCGTCACGTTCGGCGGCGGGATGACCACCGAATACGGTGTCCCCTTGCCCGGCTCGTCATGGAAACAGCCGTTGTTCTCCCAGAACGGATACCACTTGGCCTCCGCCGCCTTGGAATCGTATCTTTTCTCCATCATCTTACTTGTTGCCTTTCACTAAACCGTTTGCCGCCGCCATCTCGCGGACCAGCGACGTGACAAGCTTCTTCACGTCCTCGAACGTGATGTAGCGCGTGACCCCGCCCTGCGCGAGCTCGCCCAGGAACGGGATCCCCTTCAGCCGCGCCGCCGTTTCCGGTTTCACGGTGCGGGCCGTGAACCGGAACCCCTTGTCGTCGAAATCAAACGCACCCGAGGCGCCGCCGCACGAGATGGCGAAGAGGTCGCCGCCGGCGACGGGATACTTCACCTTGAGCGCTCGCCGCGCCAGATTCTCCGAGGGTGCGAAGGCGCACCAGACGAAGTCGGGCGTGAACACGGCATAGGTCGGAATCATGCGCCCCTCATCCGCCGGCAGCAGCACCGTATCGGCGGAGATCTTCTCGGCGGCCGGATGGTTCAGCACCATCTTGGCGACCTTGTCCACGGTCGGGTAGACCATCACAATATCGGCCTCGCCCTTTCCGTTCGGGAACCCCACCCAGCGCACCGGATCGGCGGCGCGCATCTTCCCAAACATCTTCACGATACGCTGTTGTGCGAAGGAGACCAGCATCATCGGCAGCATCGCATTCCCAACGGTCTTGCCAATCTGCTGCTGACGCGCCTGGAACGCGTCAAACGACCGGAGCTCGACGACCCACGGTTCCGCCGCCGAAAGACCGATCGGCAGAAGCAGACTCAGCGACAACAAAGCCGCCCGCCGCGCCCACCTTCCGATCTGAGAATTCCCGTTCATGCGTTCCCCTTCAGGGCAAAGGCGTAGGCGTTGCGGAACATCCGCATCCACGGACCATCCTTCTGGAACACCCCGGGGTTGTAGGAGAGCTGCGCCGCGCGGAACCCGCGCTCGGGGTGCGGCATCATGATCGTCACGCGCCCATCCGTCGTGGTGAAGCCCGTGAGACCGCCCTTCGTGCCGTTCGGGTTGAACGGATAGCGCTCCGTGGCGTTGCCGCGTCCATCGACGAAGCGCAGCGCCGTCTTCACGTCCGCCGGCTGCGCCCCTTCCCACACCGCGCGGCCCTCGCCGTGCGCCACGGCGATCGGAATCCGCGAACCCGCCATCCCCTTGAAGAAGATCGACGGCGACTCCAGAACCTCCAGCGTGCACAGGCGCGCCTCGAACTGCTCCGAGATGTTCCGCACGAACCGCGGCCACGCCTCCGCGCCCGGAATGATGTCCTTCAGCTGCGACAGCATCTGGCAGCCGTTGCACACGCCGAGCGCGAACGTATCCGGACGCGCGAAGAACTTCGCGAACATCTCCTTCAGGCGGTCGTTGTACAGCACCGAACGCGCCCAGCCGGAACCCGCGCCCAGAACGTCTCCGTACGAGAAGCCGCCGCACGCGACCAGACCCTTGAAGTCGGCGAGATCGACGCGGCCCGCCAGAAGATCCGTCATGTGGACGTCCACGCTCTCAAAGCCGGCCAGCGCGAACGCCGCCGCCATCTCGATGTGTCCGTTCACGCCCTGCTCACGCAGACAGGCGACCTTGGGCTTGGCGTTCCGCGTTTTGAGTTTCGCGTTTAGAGCGACCTTCTCGTCGGGGTCGTAGGTGAGCTTGTAGGTAAGCCCGGGATCGTGCTCGTCAAGACCGTTGTCGTACTCCTCGCGCGCCGCCACGGGGTTGTCGCGCAGCGACTGCATGCGGTAGGTCGTCAACGACCATGCCCGACGGACCGCCGTGATGTCGGTGGAGAGCGCATGGCGCGATCCCACAAAGACCTCAAAGCGGCGGTCGTCCGTCGGGGCGCCGATCACATGCACATCCGGAGCGAGCCCCGCACGCGCGAAGATCGAAAGCACCGTCTTGAGATTCTTCTCCGAAACCTGAAGGACGGCGCCCGGCTCTTCGGCGAAGAGCACCTCCAGCGGATCGCCCTCCGGCAGCTCCACCCGCACGCCGCGTCCGCCCGTGATCGCCATTTCGGCAAGCGTCACCGCAAGTCCGCCGTCGCTGCGGTCGTGGTAGGCGAGCGCCAGCTTCCCCTTCACGATCTTCTGCATCGCGTTGAAGAACCGCTTCACGCTCTTCGCATCGGCATCGGCGTTCTCGCAGCCGAGCTGGTTGTACACCTGCGCGAGGCAACTGCCGCCGAGACGGTATTTTCCATGGCCCAAATCAACGTAGAGAAGCGTCGAGGCGCCTTCCTTCAGATCCGGCGTGAGGGTGAGGGTGGCATCCTCGACAGGCGCGAAACTCGAGACCACGAGCGAGAGCGGCGCCACCTGACGGTGATCCACGCCCTTTGAATCCTTCCAGGTCGTATGCATCGAGCAGGAGTCCTTGCCCACGGGGATCGAAACGCCGAGGGCGGGGCAGAAGTTGAGGCCCACCTCCTTGACCGTCTCGAAAAGATTCGCGTCTTCACCCGGCGCACCGCACGGCGCCATCCAGTTCGCGGAGAGCCGCACGTTCTTGATGTCGCCGCAGTCCGCCGCCGCCAGGTTCGTGATCGCCTCGGTAATGGCGAGACGCCCCGAAGCCGGCGCATCGAGTAGCGCGACCGGCGTGCGTTCGCCCGTCGCCATCGCCTGCCCGTTCAGCGTCTTGTAGCCCATCATCGTCACGGCGCAGTCCGCCGCCGGCAGCTGATGCGGCCCCACCATCTGGTCGCGGGCGACAAGCCCCGTCACCGAGCGGTCGGCGATCGTCACGAGGAAGGTCTTGTCGGCGATCGTCGGCAGGTTCAGCAGACGGAAGAACGCGTCCATCGTCTTGACGCCCGCCAGGTTGAGCGGCTGATGCTTCGCCTTCACGCGCTTCACCTTGCGCACCATGCGCGGCGGCTTGCCGAGCAGCACCTTCACGTCCATGTCGATCGGGCTGTCGCCGAACTGACGGTCCGTCAGCACGAGACGCCCATCACCCGTCGCCTCGCCGATGAACGCCACCGGGCAGCGCTCACGCGCGCACAGCTCCTCGAAGAAGCCACGCGCCTCGCGACGGAGCGCCAGCACATAGCGTTCCTGCGCCTCGCAGCACCAGATCTCCATCGGGCTCATCGAAAGCTCTTCGTTGTGCACCTCGCGGAGCTCAAAACGTCCGCCCGTCGCCTCCACCAGTTCAGGGCAGCCGTTGGAGAGGCCGCCCGCGCCGATGTCATGGATCGACAGCACGGGGTTCTTCTTCCCCATCGCCGCGCACGCGTTGATCACGCCCTGGCACCGGCGCTGCATCTCGGCGTTGCCGCGCTGGACGGAATTGAAGTCGAGCGCCTCGGAGTTCGTGCCCGTCATCATCGAGCTCGCCGCGCCGCCGCCGAGACCGATCCGCATCGCCGGACCGCCGATCTGGACGATGTACGCGCCCGTCGTCACCGGCTTTTTCGTCACCTGGTCGCGGATGATGAAACCGTGTCCGCCCGCCAGCATGATCGGCTTGTGGTAGCCGCGCTGCTGCCCGTTCTCCTCGTGCTCGTAGGTGCGGAAGAAGCCCGTCAGCTGCGGACGACCGAATTCATTGCCGAACGCCGCGCCGCCGATCGGTCCTTCCGTCATGATCTGGAGCGGCGTCGCGAGACGCGCCGGACGCTCGCCGTAGTCCTTCTCCCACGGCTGTTCGCCGCCCGGAATGCGCAGATCCGAAACCATGAAGCCGCAGATGCCCGCGGTGGAGCGAGAGCCCGAACCCGTCGCCGACTCGTCGCGGATTTCGCCGCCCACGCCCGTCGCCGCGCCCGGATAGGGCGAGATGGCCGTGGGGTGGTTGTGCGTCTCCACCTTCATCAGCTGGTCGAGCTGCACCTTCTTGAAGGCGTAGGCGTGCCCCGCCTTCGGCTCGAACATCTCCGTCTTGAAGCCTTCCACCACCGAGGAGTTGTCCTTGTAGGCGACGAGCGTCCCCTTGCCGTTCTTCTTGTGGGTGTTCTTGATCATCCCGAAGAGCGAATCCTTCTGGCGCTTCCCGTCGATGATGAACTCCGCGCCGAAGATCTTGTGGCGGCAGTGCTCGGAATTGACCTGCCCGAACATCACCAGCTCGGTGTCGGTGGGGTTGCGGTTCGCCGCCTGGAAAGAATCGGCGAGATACTGCATCTCCGGCTCGGAGATCGCAAGCCCCAGCTCCACGTTCGCCTCGCGGATGGCCGCGACGCTGCGACCCAGCACATCGAAGGTGCGCCCCGGCTGCGGCGGGAGTTCGTCGAAGAGATCGTCAAGCGAAAGATAGACGCCCTCCGTCATGCGGTCGAACAGCGCCGGCAACGCCGGCTTCACGTCCTCAAACCGGTAGGGCGCATTGTCCCCGGCGCGCCGCCCCGAAAGGGCAAAGCGGATGGCGCGCTCCACGCGCTTCACGCCCTTCACGCCGCAGTTCCGGAAAATGTCCGTCGCCTTCGTGGACCACGGAGAGATCGTGCCTTTGCGCGGCGACACGTAGAAACGAAGCTCGCACCGCTCTAAGTTGGCAGTTGATAGTTGACCGTTGGTCATTGCCGGAGCAGGGCAACCGAATCCACCCGCTGGTTGGGCGGTTTCGCCGAGTCCGTCGCCCGTCTGCGAATTCAAAAGCGCGGCGGCACGCACGAGACTCTCCGGCGGCACGCCGACCCCGTCCTCGGACTCGACCGCATACACCCAGCGTGCGCGCAGATCCGCCCGTTCCAACCCCGGAACGAGTCGTCCCATGGCCTTCTTCAATGCATCCATGCGGAACGGGGAGAACGCCTCCGTTCCCAAAAGCAAAAATGGTTTCATGTCAATCAGCTTCCTGTCTTGAAATTAATCGGCTTCCTGTCTTGAAATTGGAGAGCGTATTATACCATATTTCCCCGACGCGGAGCGTCCGATGGCTCATAGGCCAACCTTCCTCCCTCGGCCCACCTCAGCCGCCCTCGCACCACAAGCCCCTCTCTTCCCTCACCCGGTCCACCTCAGCCACCCTCGCACCACAAGCACCTCTCTTCCCTCACCCGATCCACTTCAGTCGCCCTCGCACCACCCGCACGACTCTCGCATTCCTCATCCAGTCCACCTCAGCCGCCTTCCCCACGCCGATTTCGTCCGCACCGTAATCTTGCGTCTGTAGCGCTCCTTCCAGCCCGCGAGCATGTTCGCGTCCTCCACGCGCTCCGGATCCGTCAGCTCCCCAAGCCGCCGCAGGAGCGCGGTCGTCATGCCGTGTCCTTCCCCGATTCCGGCCAGCACCTCCGCGCAGACCGCCCGCGCCCGCAGCGCCTCCAGCTCGTCCGCCTCGTCCATCACCCTCTGCTTGCCACTACCGGGGCCACCCGCCTCGCCCACCGCTTTCCGTGCGCCCCCGCCGGTTCCGGTCTGCCCGTCCATTGCCCTCCGTTCGCCGCCGCTGGGTTCATCCGCCTCATCCATCGCTTCCCGCGCGCCTCTATCGGGTTCATCCGCCTCATCCATCGCTTCCCGTGCACCCTGTGCCACATTGCCTTCCCTGCTCATCTTTCCCCGTTCCCCATTCTCCGTTCCCCGCGCCCCGCGACCTTGGATTTCGTCCGCACCGTGGTCTAGAGTTTTGCCCAGCGCCGCCGCGAGGGGCAGCGGGTCGCGGATGTCCAGCACCTGCCGCATCCGCTTCGCCGCCGCCTTGTACGCCATCACCGTCTTGTACTTCAGGTAGAGCGCGGGGATCTCCAGCTGCAGCCACCCCTTGATCCCCGGCCGGCGACCGACGATCACGCCGTCGTCCGTCCGCCGGAGGCTGTTGTCCACGTAGCACTCGAGGTCCTCCATGAGGCTCCCGAAGCGCAGCAGCGCCTCCGGCGAGTCCTTCACCTTCGTCCACGCGTCAAGGATCTCCAGACGCGTCGGGCAGGGGCTGAGCGTATGGCGCATGCGCACCTTCCGCCGTTCGGCGGCAAGCGCCTGCCGGCGCGCGCGCTCCTGCGCGTAGTAGGCGGGGCGCGCCGCCTCGTGCTTCGCGCGGTCGATGCGCCGCGTCAGGAGCCGCCGCATCGCC
>CACZCD010000074.1 GCA_902779565.1 uncultured bacterium
TGGTAAAGCTTGCGGACGGGCGGCTGGATATTAACCGGTTAAGCGCATCCGCCTATTTTGACAGCATCCATGAACCGGTGAATTTTGTCAGCCAGATGACTGGCTGGCATGTAAAAGACCGGTCCGGCACCAGCTTTCCAGGGGATCACGGTATGATGCTCCTGATTTTTACTTCCTTCATGGGAAAATATTTTGGAAGAAGGGCCTTCTTTACCAGTTTGCTTGTCTTTATCATCTTCTCACTGCCCCGCATCATGTCCGGCGCCCATTGGTTCACGGACATTGCCGTAGGTTCTGTCTCCATTGTTCTGGTAGTTATGAGCTGGGTGTTGCTGACGCCTTTTTCAGACAGGATGATCCAGTACCTGGAATCGAAGCTGCCTTTATCATTTTTTGAAAAAATTTAAGAAGTCACAATATGAAAGATACTGCATTCATTATTATTTGTGCCACCGCCTGAAGGCGGCAGAACGGAGATTCTCATGTTACAGCAACTGATCACTTATAATGATTATTTATATCACACCCCCATGCTCTTTGACGACGGTCACGGGGATTACAACCGCAGCTATGACAAGGGCTACGAAGATTTTGATTATGCCGATTACTCTACCGGAAAAGAAGATAACAATTTCCGTACCCAGCAGAAGAAGAAACGGAAGACCCAGAAACAAATCATTGAAGATATTCTGAACCGCTGGGACTGAGAAGAAAATTTATCAGTTTTTCCTTTTAAAAAACAGTAAAATGCCTGTACCCAATTTTCGGATACAGGCATTTTTTATTTGCGATATTTTTTCAAATCAGGTTTTAAATAATCTTTTCGTAAACCACTTTAATTTTGCTTTTTGCGTAACAGGAAGTCCTGTCAGGCCTTATGCAAAAATGAATTTGTTTGCGTTGTCGATAATGTGATTCGTTTTACCCTACCACAGCCGCGCAACGTTCGCACAGGTCCGGATGGTCCGGGTTCTTTCCTACGCTTTCGCTGTAGGTCCAGCAACGTTCGCACTTATGGCCGTCAGCCGGTTTTACGGTGACTTTCAGGTCTGCGCGCCCGGTAGCTTCTTCCCCGCCGGCTGCGCCTTCGTTCACTTCCACCTGAGAAACGATCAGCAGTGTGGGCAGATCCTTTTCCACCGATTTCAGGATGTCCAGTGCCTCCCCTTCCGCAAACAGTACCACTTTGGCTTCCAGAGAGTTACCGATGGTCTTGTTCTGGCGATGGCCTTCCAGCACCTTGGTCACTTCGCCGCGGATAGCGATGAAGTTATCAAACTTGGTCTCCAGTTCTTCGTTAAGATATTCTTCCTTTACTTCCGGCCAGGGCAGCATCTGCACGGATTCCGGCGCATTGGCAGGTTTCTTCATAAACTGCCATACCTCTTCCATGGTAAAGCTCAGCACCGGGGAAATCATCACAATAAGGTCGTTCAGGATCTCATACATGGCGGTCTGTGCGCTGCGGCGTGCCGGATCGTCCGCTTTGGATACATACAGGCGGTCCTTGATGATATCCAGATAGAAGCTGGACATTTCCACCGTGCAGAAATTGTGGATGGCATGGAACAGAACATGGAAGTCATAGGCTTCATAGGCGGCCTCCACTTCTTTCTTCAGCTGCTGCAGACGCATTAATGCCCACTGATCCAGTTCCTGCATATGCGCTACGAGGCCTTCGGCGGCGATCGGGACAAGGGCCTGATCATCCTGCCGGTGGAGCTCATTGAAAATAACGGCGGCAAGCTGAAGGACGGCACGGCGTTCCTCTTCGACCCTTCCTGGTCGCGTCTCGAGGAGAAGCTGAAGGTCCCCGGTCCGGGCTGGGAGCGATTCCCGAAGCGCATGGAGGTGAATGTCACCATCACGGGCGACAAGGGGATGCTTTCCTGCGACTGTTTCGGTCCGAACGTCTATCACAACGGTGCGCCGAATGATCGCTATACTGTGCAGTACACCTACTTCGACGAATGGGTCGGTCTTATCGACGAGTTTGTGGATTGCATCCGCAACCACAAGACGCCGCTCATCAACCTCCGGTGGCACAAGGAGACGATTCAGGCGATGCTGGGCTGTTACGAGTCCATCCAGACCGGCAAGATCGCCAAGGTGTGAGAATCCCATCAAGGCAGGTGTGAAATTGGATGAGCTGACTTCCATCGTTGTCGTTGAGGACGATGCGGTGATCCGCGCCGTGCTGGAGATGGCGCTGACGGCGGAGGGCTTTACGCATGTCGTCTCCTGCGCGCGGGGGGATGAAGGGCTTGAGACCATTCGTCGTCGCAAGCCCGATCTCGTGCTGCTCGATGTGATGCTGCCGGGGGTGGACGGGTTCGCCATCTGTACGCGCATCCGCACGCTGCCGGCGCTTTCGGGCACGCGCGTCATCATGCTCACTGCCCGCACGCAGAACGATGACATCGTACGCGGGTTGCAATGCGGTGCGGATGACTACGTCACGAAGCCGTTCGACCGGAAGGTTCTGATGGCCCGCATCCGCGCTGTGCTGCGACGGGGCACCCTCGTCGCATCCGGCGCGGACTTCGATGGCCTTGTGCTGAACGAGGAGGGGCGTGCGGCGACCTTGGACGGTGAAGAGTTGAAGTTGCCGCCTGGCGAGTTCCGCATCCTGTCGCTTCTCGTCGCCCATCGGGGGCGTGTGCTGGCGCGCGCGCGCATTCTTGATGCCGTACAGAGCGGCGACAAGTTCACCACGGAGCGGACGATCGACGTGCAGATTGCCAATCTCCGCCGCAAGCTCGGCCGTTGGGCCGATCACATCGAGACGATCCGGGGCGTTGGCTACAGGGTGAAGCCATGAAGATTCCCATGTCCGATCTCCTGCCGCCGGTACTGGTGGCGCTGGCGCTGGCCGTTGCCGTCTCGGTGTTCATCTCCGAGACGCGTGCGTTCCGGAACGCCGTCTCCGGATGGGCGGCGCGCGATCTGGATTCGCGCACGGCGCTCGCCGCGGCCCATCTCCGTGAGCCGCTGGCGACCGGGGATTTCCGCGCGATCCATGCGTTCGGTGCGTCCTGTGCAGAGGATGGCGTGCGGCTGACGGTGTTCAGCGCGCCCGGTGGTGTGGTGTTTGATTCCGTTGCCCGGGCGAAGGACCACGAGACGTCGATCTATGCCGAAAAAACCTGCGGGGAGTTCAAGGTGCGGCTCGGTCTTCCGCTCGCCCGCGTGCTGGCGCCCTATCGCCGTGCGCGTTTAGGCTTTCTGCTGGCGGCGGCCGTTGGGGGGGCGGGTGTGATGCTGATCGTGCTGTTCACCCTACGGCAGCGGGCGCGGATGCGGGAGCTGGCGCGCGATCGCGATGCGCAGCGGCGGCTGGTCGAGGAGCTGAAGAAGGTGGAGGCGTTCCGCCGGGACTTCATCGCCGATGTGTCGCATGAGATCAAGACGCCGCTGACGGGGATCATCTGTTCGTCCGATCTTCTCTGCTCCGATGATCTTGAGGGCGCGATGCGGACGCGTTTGGCCGGCATGATCAAGACGGACGCCGAGCGCCTGAATGCGCTCGTTCAGGGCATCCTGTCGCTGGCGCGTCTTGAACGCGACGGACCGGAATCTGTCCTGGCTCGTGCGCCGACGGATCTTTCGTCTCTCGTGCGGGAACTCGCCGCACGATTGGAGCCGCAGGCGATGGAGCGGGGTTGCACGATTGCGGTGGAGGCTCCGGCGTCCTGTACGGTTGAATGCGACGCGCAGCTGGTGGAGAGCGCCGTCTCCAATCTCATCGTCAACGCGCTTCGTCATTCCGGGGCAGATCGTGTGGCGGTCTCTGTTGTGCCGCGTGCGGACGCGATGTGCGTCACCGTTGAAGACCACGGCGTCGGCATTCCGCCGGAGCATCGCGCACGCGTGTTCGAACGTTTCCATCGCGTGGACGGTTCGCGCAGCGCCGAGACGGGCGGCGCAGGTCTAGGCCTTGCGATCGTGCGCCGTATCGCGCAGCTCCACGGCGGCGATGTGACGCTTGAGCCGGCAACACCCTCAGGTTGCCGCTTCATCCTTACCCTCCCCGCCTAAAACACATGTCGCCACGTGCATGTCGCGGAGGCGGAGGATCTGTTTTTAGGGACGCACGGAATGAGCCGCGCAAAACGGAGTGCTGACAGGTGCGCGGCGAAAGAAGTGAGGGATCCCAAAAACAGATCCTTCGCCGCAGCGACATACTTGGCACTCCTCTATGCGGTGTTTCTGGAATGTTGGATTTGTTAACATTCCCTTAACATGGGTTTGCTATAGTTCGCGGTGTTTCAAGGAAAGAAACAGAAAGGAACTAACAACATGAAAGACAAGAAACTAACAGTGGCGGTTGTTGGAGCGGTGTTGGCGGCCGCGGTGATCTGCGCCCAGGCGGTGGCGGACAAGCCGAAGGCCAAGGACATGACTTCGAAAACTGCAGAATCCTCGGTGACCACGAATGACAACGGAAGCGTGTCGCGCGTGTTCACCGAATCGACGGTGACGACCAACGGTAACATGGTGACCGAACGCCGCCGTGAAACCCGGACGAACATGGACATGGAGGGCAACATCCTCGAGACGAGCACGAGCGAATATGCGCAGAGCTATCCGGTCGGCGACGACGGGGTGGTGCCGCTCGCGGCCCAGAAGTCCCAAGAGGACGGCAAGCCTACGGGCAACGCCGATTCGTTCCTCGGCCTCAAGTTCGGCGACACGTTCTCCTCCACGAACTTCGTGGAGGATGCGGACGATCCCGACTTCCTGCGGGCAACGTTCAAGCCGAAGAAGCCGCTGGACGGGTTCGACGACTACTACGTGTACGTAACGCCCAAGACCCACAAGGTGGCCAGGATCTACGCCTGCGCGAAGGAGCCGATCGAGGGCTATGCGGGCGGACGGCGCCACTATCTCATCGAGGCGCTTGAAAAGCGCTACGGCACTTGGGCGCGTCTCTGCAGCTGGTGGAAGCCCAACTACCAGTTCGAGATCGGACCCTACCGCCACGTGCGGGCCTGCCTGGCCGACGCTTCGCAGAGCTACAGCACGATCATCGTCGCGTGGGACGACGCGGTCGGTTCGCAGGCCGTGCAGGAGAAGGAGGAGCAGCGCGAAGCCGCCCGCAAGACGGCCGCCGAACGTCGCGGTCAGCGCGTCAGCGCGGCGGCGGATGCGTTCTGATCGCTGAACCCAACGTCAGACGGACAAACAGCCCGGAGGGAGCATGAACGGCTCCCCCCGGGTTGTTTTTTCACCGATTTGACGGTGGGTTTGTGGTATAATGACGCACCGAAAAGGAAAAGGACATGAGGAAGATGAAAACTGTTCTTGGTGCTGTCCTGCCGATTGCCGCGCTGTCGGCCTTCGCCACGTTCGCAGGCGAACGGCTTGAGGTCAAGTCGCCCGACGGACGTGTCGCCCTTGCGTTCGAAACCGGGTCCGAGGGGATGAGATGGTCGCTGAACCGCGACGGGAAAGGACTCATCGCGCCGTCTCAGCTGGGACTCGCGTTCGTCCACAGCGGCCTCAAGGCCCGTTCGCCCGAGCTCGCCGAGATGAAGGTGGTGCAGTGCCGCCGGCACAGCGCGGACACAACCTGGACGACCCGCCTCTACCGGCGCGGAACGGTTCGCGACCATTACAACGAACTGGAGGTCGATCTCGTGGAGACCGAGGCCCGCGCACCGAAGATCGGTCTCGGACAGACCGAGATTGTGAAGATCCCGCGCAAGCTTACGATGGTCTTCCGCGCGTACGACGAGGGTGCGGCGTTCCGCTATGTCGTGCCCGAGCAGGAGGCGTTCGACGGCTTTGAAATCCGCGACGAGCTGACCGAATGGCGTCTGCCATCCGGCGCCGAGGCGTGGGTGACGACCTACGACAAGGAGGAGAACGGACAGGAAAGCGTGTTTGAGAAACGTCCGCTTGCCTCCCTTTCGCCGGACCTCTTCATCGGCATGCCGGTCGTCGTGGAAACGGAAGGGGCTGCGTTCGCGCTCTGCGAGGCGGCGCTTGTGAACTGGGCAGGGCTCTACTACAAGGCAAAGAAGGACACGGACGGCCACGCGACGCTTGTCGCCTCGCTCGCGAAGCTGCCGCCGACTGCCGCCTCGACGGCTGGGAGCGCGGTGATTGCGACGACGCCAGCCCAAAGCCCGTGGCGCGTCGTCCTCGTCGGCAACGACGGACTCGATCTCCTGCGCAAAAACGACATCATCGTCAACCTCAATCCGCCACCCGATCCCTCCATCGACTTCAGCTTCGTGAAAAGCGGTGCGTCGTCTTGGGATTGGTGGGTCGAATCCAACAACTCGCTTTCGACCGAACTCACGCTCAAGCTTGTGGATTTTGCCGCAGAGATGGGCTGGCCCTACCACACGATCGATGGCGGCTGGTACGGGTTCTCGCGCCGGCCCAACCACGGTCCAAACGTCGAGCTCAAGCCGCGCAAGGACTTCGACCTCGAACGGATTGTCCGTCACGCCGCCGGGAAGGGCGTCGGCATTTGGGTGTGGATACACTGGATGGAGATCGAGGATGTCGGCGTTGAGGAGACGTTCGCGCGGCTGGAGAAGTGGGGGGTGAAAGGCGTGAAGACCGATTTCCTTTCAAGGCAGGATCAGTGGATCGTCAACTGGTACGAGAAAGTCTGCCGCACGGCGGCGAAGCATCGGATCTTGGTGAATTTCCACGGCGCGTTCAAGCCGACCGGCACCGAGCGCACCTGGCCGAACAATCTGACGCGCGAAGGAATCCTCGGCAACGAATTCAACCTCTTTCGGTCCGTCATCACGCCACGGCACTGCGCGACACTCCCGTTCACGCGATTTCTGCTCGGGCCCGGCGACTTTACGCCCGGAAGCTTCGCCAACGTCCATTCAAGGGACTTCATCCCACAGGTCAAGAAGGGCCACCGCTACGGCGACGAGACCGATCGTTGCGAGCACTGGGCGGAGGAGATGGGCACGCGTGCGCACGCGCTCGCCCAGTGCATCGCCTTCGACAGCTGCCTCATGACGCTCTGCGATTGGCCTGAGCGCTATCGTGACGCACCGGGCGTTGAGGCGCTGCGTGCGCTGCCCGCCGCCTGGAAGGCGACGACGCCGATCGCCGGTCGCTGTGGCGAATACTATGCTGTCCTGCGCGAGACGCATGACGGACGTTTCTACTTCGCCGCAACGACGGTCGCTCCGCGTGAGGTCGCGCTCGCCCTCGATTTTCTCGGCGACGGGGAGTGGTACGCCCGCATTTACGCGGACGATCCCGAGAAGACGCCGTCTGACGCCAAGGCGCTTGCGGTTTCGGAACGGACGGTTTCTGCGCGCGACGTCCGGATGACCTTCGCCCTCTCGTCCGAAGGCGGCGTGGTCGCGATCTTCGAGCGCAGGGTTCGGGATGTGATTCCCTAAAATCGGTTCCCTCCCATTGAAACCTCCTATCGCACATGGTATAATGTACCCGATTCCTTTAAAGGTAAAGTAGTCCAACAAGAAAACACAGCCCAAACCTATTCGACTCCGGAGAAACGAAATGACACGTAAAGAATTCATCAAGACAGGTTCCGCCGCCGCGACGGCCGCGGGATTCACTGGTTGTCTCACCGCGACGGCGGCGGACAAGTTGGCACTGCTCGGCGGCACGCCGGTGATCGGCAAGGCGGAGGCCGCCAAGAGGAGCGGCATCTTCGCATGGCCCATCGTCAACGACGCCATGCTCAAGGCGTCGAACGACGTGCTGCTCAAGCGGAAGATGTCGGGCACCGACATCACCAAGGAGTTCGAGGCGAAGTTCGCGGCGTGGAACGGCACGAAGTACGCGCTCGCGTGCCTGAACGGGACGACCGCGCTCAACACGGCGTTCTACGCAATCGGGTTGAAGCCGGGCGACGAGGTGATCTGCCCGTCCATCACGATGTGGGCGAGTTGCTCCGGCGCGGTGAACATCGGCGCGACGGTGGTGTTCTGCGACGTGAAGCCCGATGACCTCACGATCGACCCCGCCTCGTTTGAGGCGCACATCACGCCGCGCACGAAGGCGGTGGTGGTGGTGCATTACATGGGCGCGCCGTGCGACATGGACGAAGTGATGCGGATTGCGCGCAAGCACAACCTGAAGGTGGTGGAGGACGTCTCGCATGCGCAGGGCGGCCTGTACAAGGGACGCAAGCTCGGCACGATCGGCGATGTCGGCGCGATGTCGCTCATGTCCGGCAAGAGCTTTGCGATCGGCGAGGCGGGCATGATCGTGACGGACAGCCAGGAGATCTACGAGAAGTCTATCCGCTGGGGCATGTACATCCGCATCCCGGCGACCTTCGGGATGGAGGGCATCCGCCGGACGAAGGACGTGCCGTTCGGTGGCATCAAGAACCGCCTCAACCAGTGCACCTCGGCGGTGGGGCTCGAGCAGCTGAAGAAGTACGACGCCGAGCGCGCCGAAATCGAGGAGGCGATGCTCTACTACCACAAGAGCATCGCGGACATCAAGGGGCTGAAGATCATCTATCCGAAATGGGAGAAGAGCAACAAGGCGGGCTGGTACTCGTCGCGCTGCCTGTACGATCCGGCGGCGTTCGGCGGTGTGCTGAACACGGTGTTCTCCCTGGCGCTCAACGCTGAGACGGGCGGCGGCTTCAGCGCGGGCTGCAACTTCCCGCTGCACTGGTCCAGCGTGTATGACGACGAGGACATCTTCGGCGACGGCAAGCCGCCGGTGCGCCGCGGTCTACCGACGGGCGTCACGCCGAAGCAGTTGACCGGCAACTTGCCCGTCTCGGACGACATCAACAACCGCGTGATCGGCGATCCGTGGTTCAAGCACTTCGACAAGCCGGTGATTGATCGGTACGTGGAGGCCGTCCACAAGGTCTCCGCGAATGTCTCCCAGCTCAAGGACTACAAAGGCAAGGCCAAGTTTGCGTACTGGAATTGAAAGGTTGAAAAGTTGAAAGGTTATCAACTGCCAACTGTCAACTACCAACTTTTAAAGATCGAGGATAAGAAATGATAAAGTTCATCGACATACACGGGCACTGCGTGCAGGAGCACTACGTGCCATACCCGCCCGGGAAGTCGGGAACGGTCCGGCATCAGATCTCCAATCCTGATGAGATGCTCGAGTTCTACGACTACCACGGCGTGGAGAAGGGTGTGATCCTGCCGCTGTGCAACGCGGAGAACACGATGCAGTCGCAGTCGAACGAGGAGGTGCTGAACATCGCGAAGATGCACCCCGGGCGGTTCATCCCGTTCTGCAACATCGACCCGCGCAACTACCGCAACGATTTCAAATCGCCCTTCGCCGACGGGCTGAAGTGGTACCGCGACAAGGGCTGCAAGGGGTTGGGCGAGCTGTGCTGCAACCTGAGCATCCTTGACGGGCGGCTCCAGGCGCTTTTCAAGGCGGCGGAAGAGGTCGGCTTCCCCGTCACGTTCCACATGGCGCCGTTCACGGGCAACAACTACGGCATCGTCGATCTTCCCGGCATGCCGGGACTTGAGCAATGTCTGCAGCGCTTCCCGAACCTGAAGTTCTTCGGCCACTCACAGGCGTTCTGGTGCGAGATCGGCAAATATCGCGGGCAGCACGTGCGCTTCGGCTATCCGACAGGTCCCGTGACCGAGGGCCGAATCCCGCAGCTCATGCGCAAGTATCCGAACCTGTACGGAGATCTCTCGGCAGGTTCCGGCTGCAACGCGCTGATGCGTGACCGCGCCTACGCCGCCAAGTTCCTCACGGAGTTCCAGGATCGGCTCCTGTTCGGGATGGACATCTGTTCGCCGGAAGGCGAGCGCAGCCGGCACAACCGGCTTTCTGGGTTCCTGCGCGACATGCTCGCGAAGGGAGACATCACGGAGACCGTGTTCAACAAGGTCGTGCGTGGAAACGCGGAACGCATTTTGGGGGTCTGAAAATGGAAGCGACAAGAAGAGACTTCATCAAGACGGGCGTCGCCGCGACGGCGGTGGCGGGTTCGGTAGGCGTGGCTGCCGCCGAGGACGTGGAGGCGGTGATCGCCTCGACAAAGTTCATCGATATCCATGCGCACTGCACGGAGTTCGAGATGCCGCCCGTGTACGTCAAAGGCAAGCGCCCGCTCTGCATCGCCGAAGATCTGGTGCGTCACTACGACGCCTTGGGCGTGGAGAAGGGCGTCATCCTCGCGCTCTGCAATCCCGAGAACTTCATCGGCGGCATGACGACCGAGCAGATTCTCCGCACGTGTGCGCAGGCGCCGGACCGGTTCATTCCGTCTGTCGGCGTGGATCCGCGCGGACTCGGGAACAATGCGTTCGGCGACTTCGAGTACCTGTTCAAATACTATCGCGACAAGGGGTGCAAGGTGTGCGGCGAGGTCTGCGCGAACCTCCACTTCCTTGATCCGATCATGCAAAACTACTTCAAGGGCTGCGAGGCGGCGGGACTGCCGCTTACGTTCCATCTCGCGGCGGACGAGAACTGGCTGTACGGCATTATCGACGAGAAGGGAATGCCGGAGCTGGAGATCTGTCTGCAGCGCTTCCCGAATCTCCGGTTCTTCGGCCACTCGCAGAGTTTCTGGTGCGAGATCGGCACGTACAAGACATGGGATGAGCGTAGCGGCTATCCGAGAGGTCCTGTCGAGGAAGGTCGCATCCCGCAACTGATGCGCAAGTATCCGAACCTCTACGGAGACCTCTCCGCTGGCAGCGGCAACAACGCGCTTGCGCGCGATCTCGATTATGCCGGCAAGTTCCTCACGGAGTTCCAGGACCGCATCATGTTCGGTATCGACATCTGCGCGCCCGAGGGCTATGTGTCGCCGCTTGACAAGACAATGAAGGAGTTGTTGCGCACGGGACGTATCTCCACCACCGTTTACAAAAAGGTCTGCCGCGAGAACCAGCTGAGGGAGTTGGGGATTTAGTGGCCAGTGGTTAGTTGTTAGTGGCGAGTGGGTGAAATTACTAATTCAAAGATAGGAGAAAGAGAATGAACGAACAGGTGAACAGACGGGAATTTGTGAAGACGGGAGCGGCGGCGGTTGCCGCTACGGGAATGTCCGTGTGCGCAACGGCGCGGGCGGACGTGGGCAAGCTGGCGCTCCTTGGTGGTGCGCCGGTGATGACGCGGGCGGAGGCCGAGGGGTTCTTGGGACTCTTCAAGTGGCCGATTGTCAACGAGGCCATGCGCAAGGCGAACGATCGTGTGCTGTGCGACTGCAAGATGTCCGGCACCGACATCGCTGATGAGTTTGAGAAGAAGTTCGCCGCGTGGAACGGCACGAAGTACGCCTCGAGCGCACCGAACGGTACGGCCTCGCTTGTCGCCGCTTTCTACGCGGTGGGGCTCGGACCGGGCGATGAATTGATCTGCCCGTCCATCACCTATTGGGCCAGCTGTCTCGGCGCGATCCATCTCGGCGCGAGCGTCGTGTTCGCGGATGTCGATCCCAAGACGCTCACGCTCGACCCGAAGTCCTTCGAGGCTCACATTACGCCGCGCACGAAGGCCGTCGTGCCCGTGCACGTCTATGGGCAGCCGTGCGACATGGATCCGATCATGGCGATCGCCCGCAAGCACGGAATCAAGGTGGTCGAGGACGTTTCGCATGCGCAAGGGGGGCTCTACAAGGGCCGCAAGCTCGGCACGATCGGCGACTGCGGCGCGATGTCGCTGATGACGGGCAAGAGTTTCGCCATCGGCGAGGGCGGCATGTTCGTGACGGACGACAAGGAACTTTACCGGCGTGTCGTGCGCTGGGGCCAGTACGAGCGCATTGCGCGCACCTTTTCGCCCGACGAGTTTGCGCGCACCAAGAACCTTCCGTTCGGTGGCGTGAAGAACCGGCTCAACCAGTGCTCCGCCGCCATCGGCATCGAGCAGCTCAAGAAGTACGATTCGGAATGTGCCGAGATCGAGAAGGCGATGCGCTACTACCACGCGGGAATCGCGGACGTGAAGGGGATCTCAATGATCTATCCCGAATGGGAGAAGAGCAACAAGGCGGGCTGGTATTATTCCCGCGCGATCTACAACCCGGAAGCGTTCGGCGGCGTCACGGTCAAGACCTTCGTGCGGGCGCTGAACAGCGAGGTGGGCTTGAACCGGTTCGATGTGGGCTGCAACTTCCCGCTCCATCTCTCCAGCATCTTCGATGACGAGGATATCTTCGGCAACGGGCGGCCGCCGAGTCGCCGGTTCATGCCGGCGAATGTCTCGCCGGCGGCGGAGACGGGGCGTCTCCCCGTCGCGGAATCCGTGTTGCCGCGCGTCATGGGCGATCCGAGCTTCAAGCATTTCGACAAGCCAAAGATCGACCGCTACATTGAGGCGGTCCACAAGGTGGCGGCGAACATCGACGCGCTGCGCGAATGGGAGAAGAAGAACGACAAGGCTTCTTGAGGATGCACGGCGGCGATTTCATTGACATGCATGCGGTCTGCGTGCGAGAGCTGATGGCTCCCGTCGGCGGCCGGCATGGGATCTGCGACGTGGATCGGCAGCTTGCGCTCTATGATCGGATCGGCGTTGTAAAGGGCGTGATCATGCCCGTCGCGAACGCGGAATGCACGCCAACCGGACAGGCGAACGAGGAGGTGCTCCGCATCGTTGCGGCGCATCCCGATCGTTTCGCGGCCTTCTGCAACCTCGATCCGCGCAACTGCTACAACAGCCCCACCACGAAGTTTGGCGAGGTCCTTGACCAGTACAAGGCGCAGGGATGCCGCGGCGTCGGCGCCGTCTGTGCGAAGCTCGCCATCACCGATCTGCGCGTCCAGAACCTTTTCCGCAGCTGCGAGGCCGCTGCAATGCCGATTGCGATCCGTCTCGACGGGATGGAGGATTTCGGCTGCGGGCTTTACGATCCGCCAAGTCTGCAGGGATTGAGGGAGTCTCTGATGCGTTTCCCGAAGTTGACATTCCTCGTGACGGGCGCGGCGTTCTGGTGCGAGATATCGGTGCCGAAGCTGCGAGACGAACGCTTGGGGATGGTCCGCTCGTCGGGTCCTGTGAAGGAGGGGCTTCTGGTCGCCTTGCTGCGCCGGTACCCGAATCTCGTCTGCGACCTTTCCGGCATCTGGGGCGAGGATGCGTTGATGCGCGATCCGGCGTATGCGGCGAAATTCCTTACCGAATTTTCGGATCGTGTGGTGTTCGGGCTGGGCGCGCGATCGCCGGAGGATGCGGATCTGCCGCCGCTTCCGAAGTTCCTGCGCGGGCTGCGTGATTCTGGCGCGATCGCACCGGACGTGTTCGGGCGCGTAGCCGCTGGAAACGCAAAGCGGATTGCGGGGGTGTGAAGATGGAGACGACCAGAAGGGAATTCCTCTCGGCCGGAAGCGCGGCGGCGCTCGCGAGCTACGCCACGGGGCAGGTTCCTGGTGGCGAGGACGTGAAGTACATAGATGTACATGCGCATTGCACGGAAGATCCGTTGCCGCAGATGTGCGGTCTCCGCCAGCCGCTCTGCTGTCCGGAGCAGCTGATCGCCCATTACGACCGGCTTGGCATCGAGAAAGGGTGCATCCTCGGGCTCGGCACGCCCGAGAACTTCATCGGCGGCATGTCGAACGAATCCATCCTGCGTCTTGCCGCGGCGTATCCCGATCGGTTCATCCCGTTCTGCGTGGTTGATCCGCGCGCCTGCGGTAACACGCCGTTTGCGAATCTCCGGGATGTGCTGATGCACTATCGCGACAGGGGATGCAAGGGCGTAGGCGAGGTCTGTGCGCAGATCCACCTCCTTGATCCGCGCATGCAGAACCTCTTCAAGGCGTGCGAGGAGGTCGGTTTCTCGCTGACCTTCCACATGTCGCCGACCTCCGGCTGGAGCTACGGCGTGATAGACGAAAACGGACTCCCCGAGTTGGAGATCTGTCTCCAGCGATTCCCGAAGCTTCGTTTCTTTGGACACTCCTGCGCATTCTGGAGCGAGATCACCATCTGCTTGTCCGTGCAGGAGCGGAACGCCAGAGGGAAGGGGCCCGTCAAGGAGGAAGGTGCGATCCAGCGGCTCATGCGCAAGTACCCGAACCTTTACGGCGATCTTTCGGCGGGCTCCGGCGCGTACGCGCTGATGCGAGACCCTGCGTACGCGGCGAAGTTCCTGACGGAGTTCCAGGACCGCATCATGTTCGGCATCGACATCTGCGACCCGAACGGCTACGTCTCGCCGCTGCCCGGATTCCTGCGTGAACTGCGTGCCTCTGGCGCGATATCGGAAACCGTCTTCCGGAAGGTCGCCCGCGAGAACCAGATCCGCGAGTTGAAGCTGTGATTCAGTGAAGCTTTAGGCGGGGTCGTCGGCTACGGCCAAAGGCGATAGGCGGCAACATTGCGGAACTGAACCTTCTCGCCCGGCTTCTGCCGGTTAGCCCCGAACGTGAAACGGCAATGATTAACGCCGGACGGGACTGTCACCACAAGCCGTCCTTCGCGCCATCCATCCGCGTCAGGCGCACCAAACTCCATCTGGGGGCTGGGCAACCGGGGTAACGCTCCCTCCGCATCACACCATGTGATGCCGGCGGATGCCCCCCGGCCGTGCTGATACAGATGGAATGCATAGCGTTCGCCCGGCTTGATGCCGCGCTGATAGCAGTAGAATGTGCCTTGGGTCAGATTTTCGCACTCAAACACACCGTTCGCCAACGGGCGGAACGTGCCCTGCGGATATGGACGTCCACGCTTGTCCTTGGTGACCTGCCATGTCAGCATCCGCACGTTCGCCAAAAGGTTTGAGACGGATCCTTTCTCCAGAAGGCGTTTCA
>CACZCD010000075.1 GCA_902779565.1 uncultured bacterium
CCACGTCATCATGCGAGAGGCAGCGCCCGGACGTGACGATACCGATCCGGTCGGCACCGTTCGCCTCCGCCTCTTTCGCCGCCCTCACGCATGCCTCTGTGCCCACCCAGCCGTAGGTTTCGCATCCCGTCTTCCAGTGGGCGGACTGCGCGCACCACTTGCAGTCCTCCGAGCAGCGCCCCGAGCGCGCGTTGATGATGGAGCAGAAATCAAAGCGCTTTTCCACGCGCTTCTCCGTCACTTCATGCGCCCGTTCACGCAGCTCATCCCGCCGTTCCGGCTTCAGCAGCGCCAGTGCCTCATCTTTTCCTATTACGTGCATCTTTCACCTGCCAATTAACTCTGATTTCTCTTTTAGGAGCAATACTCTTAAGATCCGCCGCTACCGCCAGCCGCCGCGCTGCCACCGCCAGCCACTGCCCCGCCTCCACGATCCACCGCGCTGCCACCACCAGCCACTGCCCCGCCTCCACGATCCACCGCGCTGCCACCACCAGCCGTGCCGTCCTTAAGCGTCTTGCTCCTACCTAAGCGTTTTGCCCCTAAGAGTATATCCCCCATTTCGTGGCAGCGCCTATAGAGCGTGGCATTATCGGGCCTTGCGGCGCATGGCTCCCATAGCGAGAGAAAGAGCATGCGCCCTTGTGCGCACAGCGCCTCCTTGTTGCGTGGCGGATGCCATCTGGGCGCAAAGCCCTCGGGCGAGAGCACAATAAGCGCGCCACCAGCCTGATAGATGGCATTGCCGCACGCTTTTTCGCAAGGGCTCATGAAAGTGCCGCAACCGGCGCCGCCCGGCCCGAGTCGCTCGGCGCGGCCAACGGCCTCGCGCCATTCCGCACCCTCCTCCTCCCACTTGCGTGAGCAGCGAAAAGGCTCGATCACTGATAATTCCAGGATCGCGGCATTGCCGTAGGCAAACCACTCGCGCCCGGCGAAGCTGACGCGCCGTACGCTCGTGAAATATCGGCGGTTCTCTTCTCGAAGGAATGCGCGGCGCGGATTCTCGCGGATGTAGCGCGTGAAGGCGGCCAGCTGGCCCTCGGCGCTTACGATCCAGTCATGCCAGCTTGCTTCGAATGCTTGCTCGCGAAGGCCGGTCACCTCGCGATACCGCCCTTCAAGTGCCTGCATCAGCAGATCGACAAGCGTTTCCAGCCGCAGAATGCGGAGAGGGGCAATACTCATAGGAGAAGCGCCCCGCTCACCGCCCAGCTCCCTAAGCGTCTTGCTCTTATCAGCTATCCTTATCAGCAGATGGATGTGATCGGGCATAATCGAAAAGCACTCGATTGGCGCAATCGCTTCGCACCCAAGATGAAAGTTGCGGATGCAGTTTACCATCGCGCGGGTGATGGCATTCATCTGGCACTTGCCAGGCGCGACAATCTCAGAAAGCGCCTGTACGCCCGCACGGCGCTTGATGGTGACCATGTAGAACATCGGTCGCGAATAGTCAAAGCCTGTCAACCGTTTTCCCATCAAGCCTTCCGCTTTTCTGCCGATGGTAGTGTTTCGTTCATGCTGCCGGTGCGGTAGCCCTGGAGATCGAGCGCGATGTATGCGAAGCCGAAGGATTTTAACGCGGCAGCGATCTCCTCCGCGCGGGCGGCAATGCGCGGGATGTCGGCGGGCGGCACTTCGATTCGTGCGAGGTCGCCGTGCGAACGGACGCGCAACTGCGCAAGGCCAAGCCCCGCATCCATAAGCCATTGCTCCGCTCTCTCCACCCGCTCCAATCCCGCCGCCGTGATGCGCTCGCCGTATGGAAAGCGCGAGGCGAGGCAGGCGAAGGACGGCTTGTCGGCCGTAGGCAGCCCCATTCTCTTCGACAACACGCGGATCTCAGCCTTCGTGAGGCCCGCATCATGTAGTGGGCTCCTGATGCCAAGCTCCCTGATTGCTCGCCGTCCCGGACGGTAATCCCCGTCGTCGTCCATGTTCGATCCTTCAAGCACCGCCGCAAGTCCATTTGCCTGCGCGAAGGCGATGAGCTTCCCGAAAAGCGCCTTCTTACAGTGGTAGCAGCGATCAGGTGGATTCGCCACGAAACCCGGAATGTCCAGTTCTTCGGAATCGATAATCTCGTGCCTCACGCCCTCACGCGCGCAGAATGCCGCCGCTTCGTCCAGCTCGCGTTTCGGGAAAGAGTGTGAGCGTGCGGTGACGGCGACAACATTCTCTCCCAGCTCCTCGTGCGCCACGCGCAGAAGGAATGTCGAATCCACGCCCGAGGAGAACGCTACAGCCGCGCTTCCAATTTCGCGCAGCTGTGCGCGAAGCCGCTCCAGCTTTACCTCTCTGTCATTTTCGTTCGCCATCTTTTTTGCTTTGATTAGATGTAGGCATTATACCATAGTTGCTCTAAATCCGGTTGTCCCAGTTCTTGAACACGACCTCCTGGCCGTTGGCGCGGATGGCGGCATAGACTTCATCCGGCGTGCGGCTGTCGGAAAGCGTGAACTGCGCGACATCATGCCGCCGATCCCCCACCAGCACGGCATAGCCGCCGGGCGTCACGCGGGACCCCGCGCTCATGTTGTCGGCGGCGGTCAGCACGATGCGGTCTCGGAACGCGGGCGGCTCGCGGGTCGAGACGGTCATGCAGCATTGCGGGAACACGATGCGGAAGGCGAGCATCATCAGCTCAAGGTCGCGCTCGTCAACCTCGCATGGCGGAACGAATCCACCCTCTACGCGGCAAATGCGCGGAAACGCGAACTGTACTTTCGCCTCGTAGCATTCGCGCATCAGGTAGAAGGCGTGGGCGGCGAGACTCGCGGCTTCGCGCCGCCATGGCCCCAACCCCAGCAGGAACGCACAACCAAGGAGACGAAAACCGGCGTGTCCTGCGCGGAGCTGGGTACCAAGTCGAAAGTCGTAGTCTGCCTTTGGGCCGGCCGGATGCATTTCATGGTAGAGATCGCGGTCGTACGTCTCCTGAAAGCAGGTTAACCCCTCGTAACCGGCAGCGAAGAGTTCCCGGTATCCGTCCTCTGTCTGGGGCGCGACTTCGAGCGAAAGGTTGGAGAACATGCCTTTCAGGAGCTGGCCGACCTCGGCGAGGTGGGTGACCGTATTGACGCGCGGATCTTCGCCAGCGACGACGAGCAGCGAGTCGATGCCGGTCGCTCTTACGGCCGCGGCCTCGGTGCGGATTTCGTCAAGCGTAAGGTTGCGGCGCACCGTTCCCGTATGCTGGCGGCGGAAATCGCAGTAGCGGCACGAGTTGATGCACGTGTTGCCGATGTAGAGCGGCGCGTACACGCTCACCGTCTTGCCGTAGTATCGCCGCCGCGCGATCTGCGCCGCCTCGCGCAAGGCACCCATAAACGGATACGCCGCCGGGCTGATAAGATTTAGAAGATCAAACCAGTCGTGGCGCGCCTTTCCGAGAGAGTTCGCCACCATCTCCGGCGTCACCCGGGAAATGTAGCCGTCAACATCGTCCTCGGAGTATTTGAGATGCGGGAACATGGCACAACGCAACTAACACATTTTGAGAAATGTGCTAGCGAGTATTTTACTTGAAAATGTCCATGGGGCTGGTGGCTGAGGCGGTGGCGCGCGGGGCGGGCGGACGCGCCTCGACGGCGATCTCCGCGGCGCGGACGGCAAGTTTGAACGCTTCCGCCATCTTCACGGGATCGCCCGCCGCCGCAACGGCTGTGTTGGCGAGAACGGCGTCTGCACCCAACTCTATCGCCTCCGCCGCATGGCTGGGCAATCCGATTCCCGCATCCACCACCACCGGCACATGGCACTGCTCAATGATGATCGCGATCATATCGCGGGTGCGCAATCCAAGGTTGGAGCCGATGGGCGAGCCAAGCGGCATCACCGCCGCCGCGCCGGCCTCTTCGCAATGCCGCGCCAGCACCGGATCGGCATTGATGTAGGGCAATACGACCATCCCAAGCTTTGCGCATTCCTCGACCGCTTTCAGCGTCTCGACCGGATCTGGCAGAAGGTAGCGAGCGTCAGGGTGTATCTCAATCTTGAGCCAGTTGAAGCCCGCCGCCTTTCCGATCTTCGCGATGCGTACCGCCTCGGCCGCATTGCGCGCGCCGGATGTATTGAGCATCACCTCGATCTTGTTTCGGTCGATGGCGCCGAGGATGCTGTCTCCCGCCGCCTCCGTTTCATGCACGCGCGTGAGCGCAACGGTGACAAGTTCCGTCTCGCTCGCCTCAAGCGCGGCCTTTGTCTGTTCGCGACTCGCGAACTTCCCCGTTCCAAGAAAGAACCGGTTTGTGAATTTCCTCTCTCCAATGATCAACGGTTTCATTCTGTCTCTCCTTTTAGATTTCCTTGTTCAGCAGAAGCGCGACGACGGCGTTGGCCTCCATCGCGGCGGCGATGCCCACGCGCGGACTGACAGGGGCGAGGCCGTTGCGGATGTCACTTGTCGTGTCGCCGATCAGGATGAGGTTCTTGCCGATGCGCCGCTGTCCGATCGTGCGTGAACGTCCCCAACCCGCCAGCCCGCTCGCTGAAACGATAGGTTTTCCCAACGGCAGCAGCGCGCCGAGAAGCATCGACTTTGCGTCCGCCGAATCAAGCGCTTCCACGATGATCTGGCAGTTTTCAAATGTCGGTCGGGCGTTTACGGGCGTCAGCCGCACATCATGGAGCACAAGGTCGAGGTCGGGTTCGATCCGCCGCAGGTTCTCCGAGAGGGCGTCCACCTTCTTGAGTCCCAGCTGGTCCCGGAAGAAGAACTGGCGGTTGAGGTTCGACGGACTCACGACGTCGAAATCCGCTATGACGAGCCGTTTCAGTCCTGCCCGCACCAGATGCGCCGCGCAGTTCGAGCCGAGTCCGCCCGCGCCGGCAATGCCGACGGTTGCGCTTTCAAGGATCTCCCGTTCCTCGTCTTTCAGATAGGTGTTTGCGCCCATGCCTCAACCTCCTGAAACGATGTTGAATACATTGAGTTCCGCTCCATCGGTGAGCGACAGCGCGGCGAGATCCGACTCCGCGCCATAGATTTCGCCGCCGTACTCGACGATGGCCGTCTTCGCGTTGACGCCCTTTCCCGCAAGGAACGCAGCAACGGTCGTTGCCGCCGTCTCCTCGTCATTACCTTGATATTTTATCTTCATTGTTTTCTCCGTTGTGTCGCTACAGGCGTGCGAAGTCCATGTACACCATCCTGTAGTCGTTTGGATTGTAGATGTATTCGTTGCCGTGGGGCGGCGATGTGCGGATGATTTCGCCGTCCTTTGCGGCGACGAGACTCGTGAACGGCGCCTCTTCCCATCCTTCGCCGGAAAGCGGACGGGTCGAAAACGTCACGGCATCCGCCTCGCGCCGGACATGCAGCGTCCCTCTGAAGTTGCAGTGCGCATACAGCACTTCACCATCATAGATGAGGAGATTGAGCTTGTTGCCCTTTGACAGCTCTGCAATGACGGTGGCGAGTGTTCCAAAACGCTCCTCTTCATCAAGAGATCGTCCGAGGCGTATCTGCTCGCGGTCAATCCTGTTGATCAGGTGAAGGAGGACGCGCTCGGAATCCGTGTCGCCGTACTGGATGCCGATATAGTCGTTCAGTTCCGGGCCGTTGAAGATTGTCCCGTTGTGCGCGAGCGTCCAGATGCGCCCCCGGTTGTCTGCCGCTGAGAACGGATGGCAGTTCGCGTATTCAAGGTGCCCCACCGTGGCGAAGCGGATGTGCGCGATGAGCGTACGCTCCTCGATGGGCGCATCAAGGCGACCTTTGAGATACGCGCTCCCGGTCGCGCAGATGGGCTCCTTGTCGATGGCCGGCGCGCCGCCGTCCGGGAACGTCGCAAGCCCCCACCCATGCGGATGCTGCTCGGCATGGGCAAAGAACGCGCGCAGGATGCCGTTTGCAGAAAGCCGCCGCTTGGCCGATATCCCAAGCATCTCACACATGGCAGACCTCCATCCGCGCATACCGCTTTTCGGGATGATACACTTTCTCCGCCTCGAACGCCAAGACGCGCCGGACCTGGGGCGGCCATCCGACAGAGCCGGAAAAGAACTCGTCCATCCGCTCCAAAAGCTCACCGACCGGCGTCCAGTCGAAGTCGAGCCGCGCGGCCGCCTTGAACGCCGCGACGCTCTCCCTCTGCCGCTCGGCGGTAAGCGTCTCGTGTTCCTGCGCCGCGCACCAGAGAAAGAACAGATGGATGAATTCCACGTCGCGCACATCCACAAGCCCGCCCGTCATGGGATTCAGATCGACGCACCGCACTTCGATGTGGTCAATGCCGTTTTCGACAAGCGACAGCAGATTGTTCGGGCCGCGCGGCTTGAGCCGTATGGGGTAGTAGAGTTCGCTCGGCGCGATGAGCTGCCCGTCCTGCACGTATTGCGCAATGCTCTTCGCGTACGCCCGTACGCTTGAAAAGTCAAGAATTGGCACGAACGGATTCCAGTAGCCGTTCTCCGAGCAGCGCACGCTCGCGTAGCCGTTGCGCGGACTTGCCGCCGTCAGCGCGACAATCGCCCATCCCCATTTCACGCATTGCGCCGCGACATGGAGATAGAGTTCGTTGCGGAAATCATGGGGAACGGGGGACGGGGAATGGGGAACGGGGAATGGGGAATGGGGAACGGTGCACGGCAGGCGTGCATTTTCCCAAGCGGTCTCAATGAGAGGCTCTCCGAACGAGAAGTTCACATGGATGCCGCAGTAGGCCATGAGTTGCTTGCCGTACTTCGTGGCGAGATAGTCGCGATAGACCGATTTCCCGGCGAGCGGGCCGTCGAACTTCGCGGGAACGATCTCATCTTCCGCAAGCGTGGGCGGCGGATTTGAATTCGTCCAAAGGTATTCCCCCTGTTTCGCGATTGCCGCGCGGATCGTGGCGTCGATCGCCTTCAGCTCTTCGACCGCCGCTTCCGCCGTCGCATGGACACCAGTGTTGATCTCGGTCTGGTTCTCGCAGAAGTCGCGGACGATGCGCGGATGGTCGGGCGGGAACGGGTGCGGCGTAAGCGCCATGCGCCCCGTCCCCGTCACGCGCAACGCCTCGCGCTCCAGCCCGAAGTTCCCTTCGAACGCATGAGGCCGCAACTCTGGATGGCGAACGTCAAGCATGGATGTCTTCTCCAGAGTTCAACGTCCCGTAGTCTTCGGCGATGGATTCAAGGGATTCGCCTTTCGCGAGCCGCTCCATCTGTTCGCGTGCCGGACTGACGAGCGTATTGGCTCGGCGGCGGAGCGGGGCGAGGAAAGTTTCCTCATGGAAACCGCGTTTGCGGAGTCCGTCCTCTGCAAGATCGAGAATGCGGTGCAGCTGCGCGGTGAGCGCCGAGCGGTCGATGAACGACGGCCAGTCGCGCCGCGCCATGAGTCCGCGCAGTTCGGCGGCGCCATACCCGTGCCCGTACAGAACCGTGTCGGCGGCGAGAAGTGATGCCAGCGCGGACACATTCTCGGCCAGACCCGCATGGAACGCCGCCGGCGCAAAGGCGTCGCGCACAGGCTGTTCGCAGACGGAGCGGAACTCGACCGTGCCGCGTTGCGTCAGGTCTTCGAATTTGAACGGACGCAGCCAGGCGACATCGTTCGCGTCCGGAGAAAAGAGGCAACTGCGGTGTTCATGCGCTTTGGAATCCCAGTATTCCGCACGCATCGTGCCCTTGCCGAGATATTCAGAAAGCGGAACGGGGGAAAAATTGAGGTACCAACCGCCGCGCTCTGCGCAGTAGAGACTCGTCGATTCAAGATAGCCCGCAAGATCGGAAAGCGACCGCAGGGTGACGCCGTACATGCCGCAGTTGTGGGGATTGAGGCCGTGGAGGCTCTGACTCCAGAGCCGATCACGTCCGCACAGGACTTCCCCGCGCGCGCCGAACGGCGAATTGGCGAACAGCACCGCCTTGAACGGTTCCAGCAGATTGAACGCGTTGATGACGGGTATGACGGTCTCCTCGTCGGCGTCTATCTGCGTCTGCGAAGCGCAGGAGAACAGTCCGAAATCGGGGTGGTCGTGGAAACGCGGCGTACCTCCGTACTTCGAATAGGACTTCAGGTGATGCAGCAGCATCCGATAGCGACCGTTGCCGATCGGTTCAGGGCGGTTCTCCCTCCAGCGCGGATTGATGCCCATGCCTGTAAGCGCGTGGCCGCGCCGCTCGAACGCCTTCTGCAAGGCGGCGTAGTAGGCGCGGAAGCGGTGATGCACCGTCGTCAGGTTTTCGTCGGGGCCAAACGAAATCTCCAGCGTATTGAAAGAACAGTCGAATGACAGTTCATCTTCCGTTTGGACGTCGCGGGCGCGGAAGAGTGCGCCTGTGTCGTCGAAGGCCGTGTCCGGGAAATTGAAGCGTGAAAGGAATTCTTCGGTTGCTGCATGGACGGCGTCAAAATCGGTTGCGGCACCGGGTGTGAGGTTCCATACAGGAAACTCCAGTTCAACGCCAATACGCCGCGTGCGTTTGCGGCGCAGTGGAGCGAAGAAACGCGCATCAAGCGCATCGTATAGTTTCCCGTTGTCGGACATACTGTTGAATGTTTCCCTGTTGTTTCAAAACGCCGCCAATTATACCAACCATCAGCTTTCGGGAATAATCGGAATATCCTTCTTCTCGCTATAGCCCGTCCCTATACCTTGTTTCCATGTCGGAAGGGAAGTGCCCCACGCCGAAACAAAACGCCCAATGACTATGCCACAGCCGTAAACAGATGATAGATTTCGTCCGCACCATAATCTTAAATTGCTTGATTGGTCAATCCAAAAATCCCGGGTGGGGAGGGCGTAAACACAACAGCACGGATTTATGATATAATTGTGCGCAATAAGAACACAAAAGAAGGTGAAACGCATGACAGCAACCATAACAGCGCGGGTCGATTCCGAGAAGAAGCGCGAGGCGGAGGCTATTTTCAATGACATCGGTATGACCCTTTCGGGAGCCATAAACGTATTCATTAACGAAGTCGTGATGTATCAGGGCATTCCGTTCCAACTTCGTCGTCGCCCATTAGGCGCTAACAATCTGGATGCCATCATGGACGAGACCGATGCCTATTGTCGTACCCATTCTGAACGGCTGACACATTCGCAGGTGTTCGGACACGCACGTGAGGTTGCAAATGCTGGGCGAAGAGTACACGCTTGAGTACCTGCCGCTGTTTGACGAGGAATTGGCGTCCGCAGTTCACTACATCGCTCAGAAGCTTCGCAATCCCGATGCGGCAAATGCCCTCATCGACAATGTCGAGCGTTCGATAACCGAAAGGCTATTCGCACCTGAATCATTTGAGTCGGTGCCATCGGCAAAGGACAGGGAACATCCTTACTACAGAATCGCAGTCGGGAATTATCTTGTCCTTTATTGCGTCATCGGGAAGGTAATGGAGGTTCGCCGTTTCGTCTATGCGCCAAGCGACTGGCGATCGGACATATGAGCCAGTTGCAAACCACCCCGTTTAGTCCTGTGGAACGTGTACATCATTTAGAAATTTCTACATGATTCGACATGTTCTACGCCGATGCGGCGTGGCGGTGGTGTGGGTCAGATGATCTGGCTCGCCAGGACGGCGACGACGGCGGCGAGCATGATGGCGGATGTGAGCTTCAGGCAGGCCGTCGCCTTCACCGAGCCGACAAGCCGCGCGCGGAAGAAATCCGCCGCCACAATCATCGGAAGATAGACGAACGGCACGAGCGTGCAGAAGAGCGTGCCGAGAAGGAGCGTCTGCATGGCGGGCGAAAGGGAGGCGCTTGAAGTCGTGAAACTTGGCAGGAACGCCAGAAAGAAAAGGATCGTCAGCGGGTTCGACATCGACATGGCGATCCCCCGCAGAAACAGCCGCACGCCACGCGCTGTTGCGGGACGGAGCGCATCAGGCGACGCGGCGCGGAAGCTGCGAATGGCGTCTGCGAACGCGCCGTACGCGAGATAGGCGATGTAGGCGGCACCGGCAATCTGGATTGCGGTCATCGTTGTTGGATGGGCGGTGAAGAACGAGGCGACGCCCGCCGTCAGCAGAAGGATCCAGATCCAGCACCCGGTGACCAGGCCGAACATCAACGTGGTGGCGCGGGCCTTGCCGTCCGACAGCGCCGTCGCGAGGGTACATGTGAGATCCGGTCCGGGCTTCACGATGAGCGCCAGCGATCCGATGATGTAAGTGGTCAGCATACTCTGATTCTATAAGCGCGATATTATACCACTTCCATCCGCTCCAACGACGATTAGACGTTCAGTTCGGGATGCCACGTGAAGGCGGTGATGTTGCGCCAGCGGACGGCGGTGGGTTCGCCGTTGAAGGTCGAGAGGACTTCGGCTTCGGGCGAGACGGCTGTAATGGACGGCGCGCGGATGAAGGTCATCGGCACGTCCGGTTTGCCGTCGAATGTGCCGACCGTCCTGAAGCTGCCGAGCTGCCGCCCGTAGGCGTTGCGCCGCACCGTCACGGGCAACACGCCAAACCATTGGGAAGGGCGCACGCCGGGGCGCCCGCCGTCGTCCTCGACCTTTTCGGCGAGCAGGATCAGTCCGGCGCAGACGGCGAAGGCCGGCAACCCGCCCTGGATGCGCTCCTTCAGCGGCTCGAAGAGACCGAGATCACGGAGGAGTTTCCCCTGCACGGTCGATTCGCCGCCGGGCAGGGCGAGCAAGTCGATGTCGCGCTCCAGATCGGCAAGCTGCCGTATCTCGAACGTCTCCGCGCCCTGCGCCCGCCAGTACGCCGCCATCTCGGCAAACGCCCCCTGCACCGCCAACACTCCAACTCTCATTTCCCTGCTCTCCAACTTGCCTATAAGTTGATAGTTGGTAGTTGATAGTTGGTAGAGATTCGGAAAACTCCCCCTCTAAGATAGAGGGGGTGGCCGAAGGCCGGGGGAGTATGACAAGCGCGAAAATCATACCCCCTCGCCCCTTCGGGGCACTCCCCCTGTCTCAGGGGGAGAATTTGAAGCAGTGCTTCCGATCTGACATTTATGGACATTAGATTTATCCCCATTTACATTTCCGTGCGCAGCGCAGGCGGCAGACTAACCACTAGCCACTAAGCACCAAGCACCAAGCACCAAGCACTAGGCACTAAGCACTACTTTCCCCGCTCTTCCATGATCGTCTCGATCTCGTCCGCGTTGATGCCAACCATGGCGGGACCAAGGTTCTCGGAGAGCTTCGCGAGCAGTTTCGAGTCTTGCCAGTTGGTGACGGCCTGAACGATCGCGGCTGCGCGCTTCGCGGGATCTCCGCTCTTGAAGATGCCGGAGCCGACGAACACCCCCTCGGCGCCCAGCTCCATCATGAGCGCGGCATCAGCAGGCGTGGCAACACCACCGGCGGCGAAGTTCACGACCGGGAGTTTGCCGTTCTCGTGGACGAACTTCACAAGATCCAGCGGCGCGGCGAGCTCTTTTGCCGCCTCGTACAGCTCGTCCTCGCGGAGCGACACCACGTGACGGATCTCGCTCTGCATCTTGCGCATGTGCCTGACCGCCTGCACCACGTCGCCCGTCCCCGGTTCGCCTTTCGTGCGGATCATCGTCGCGCCTTCGCCGATGCGGCGGAGCGCTTCGCCGAGATCGCGCGCGCCGCAGACGAACGGCACGGCGAACTTCGTCTTGTCGATGTGCCGCACGTCATCCGCCGGCGAGAGCACCTCGGATTCGTCGATGTAGTCGATCTCAATGGCCTCGAGGATGCGCGCCTCGGCGATGTGGCCGATGCGGCACTTCGCCATCACAGGGATGGAGACGGCCTCCTGTATGCCCTTGATCATGGCGGGATCGCTCATGCGCGATACGCCGCCCGCCGCGCGAATGTCGGCCGGGATGCGCTCAAGCGCCATCACGGCGCATGCGCCCGCCGTCTCCGCGATCTTCGCCTGTTCGGGCGTCGTCACGTCCATGATCACGCCGCCTTTGAGCATCTGCGCGAGGTTCCGGTTGAGTTCCTGTCTGTTGTCCATTGTTGCTGTTCTCCTATGCCACCAACCGGCGGATGCCCGAACGAACGTCGGACAACCGTCGGTTGATTTCGTTGTTGGTTTTTGTTACTCGAATAGCCATGTCGAGAGGTAGCGCTCGCCCGTGTCCGGGAGAAGCGCGACGATTGTCTTGCCGGCAAATTCCGGACGCTTCGAGAGTTCCAGCGCCGCCCAGAGCGCCGCGCCGGACGAGATGCCGACGAGCAGCCCCTCCTGCGCCGCCGCCGCGCGTGCCGTCGCGCCCGCGTTCTCGGCCGATGCCTTGATGACCTCGGTGAGAAGGGCGGTGTCGAGCACCTTCGGGACAAAGCCCGCGCCGATGCCCTGGATCTTGTGCGGTCCGGGCTGTCCGCCGGAGAGGACCGGCGAGGTGTCGGGTTCAACCGCGAAGAGCTTCACCTCGGGGTTCTTCTCCTTGAGGTACTTGCCCGTGCCCGTGATCGTGCCGCCGGTGCCGACGCCCGCGACGAACGCCGCGACTTCGCCATTCGTGCCGTCCCACACTTCCGGTCCCGTCGTGCGGTAGTGGAAGTCGGGGTTGGCAGGGTTCTCGAACTGCTGGAGGATCACCGCGCCGGGCGTCGAATCGCGCAGCTCGTTCGCCTTGGCGATCGCGCCCTTCATGCCGGCGGAGCCGGGCGTGAGGACGATCTCCGCGCCGTAGGCGGCCGCGAGCTTGCGGCGCTCGATGCTCATCGTTTCGGGCATGGTGAGGATGAGGTGGTAGCCCTTGACCGCGCTCACGAGCGCGAGGCCAACGCCTGTGTTGCCGCTTGTCGGCTCGATGATGGTTGCGCCGGGCTTGAGGACGCCGTCCTTCTCCGCCGCCTCGACCATCGCGAGCGCGATGCGGTCCTTGACGCTGCCGCCGGGGTTGAAGAACTCGACCTTGGCGAGAACCTTGGCACCGCCCTTGTTGAGTTTGTTGGAGATTTCGACAAGCGGCGTGCCGCCGACCTTGGCGAGGATGCTCTTGTTGATGTTGCTCATGGTCTGATTCCTTTATGGGTGTGGTATTATACCACTTTTGTGTTAGAATTGGTATTGGATGGAGAACACCGCGCCGGAACCGACGCCGAGATTCTTGGCGCTGCCGTGGCGGTAGAACTTGTCCTTGTCGCCCGTCTCGGCGAACGCCGCCACGAGCGTGAGCTGCTTCGTCACGAACCACGCGACGTGCGCATCCCAGTAGTCGTGGTTGCGAATGCCGTCGCCGGCATCGACACCTTGCTTGTATTCAAGGCCGATCGCCACGTTCTCGGCGGGCAGCACATCAATGTTGCCGAAGGCGACCACATCGTAGTGGTTGTGCCCCACCACGCCGTTCACGACCTCGTCGGAGAGGAGGAGGCCGGCGGAGAGCAGAATCGGCCAGGGCGTCTGCGTGATGAGTTTGGTTGCCACGATGTAGGCGTCGAACCCGTCCTTGTCGAGGCCGAGCGCATCGACCGTGCGCGAGTCGGTGTACTTGTACACGCCGCCCACGGCGAGCGCCGGCACCCACGAGGTGTCGAAGGCGTTCTCATCGAGGAAGCGCGCCTTCGCGCCGAGGTTGTAGGTGTTGATCGACTTGTCGCCGTACTTGTGCGCGTTCACGAACCCGTAGCCCGCCGAGACCTCCACGCGTTCGGCGAACGTGAGCGCGGCGGAGCCCGCCCACCAGTTCACCCCGGCGTCGTTGAGGTTCACGTACCACGCGCCCACCTGCGGACGCGAGACGACGCCATTCAAGGCGGAGTGCGCCACCTCGTTTGTCGTGTCGCCTCCGTCGTCGCCGTCCCACGGCAATCCTGCCGTGTAGGCGAGCGGGTTGAAGGCGATGCCTCCCGTGCCTTGCAGGTTGTTGAGCGGTACGCCTCCGTAGGCGGTGGCGTGTATTCCCGCGCCCACCGCGATTGCGGCGGCAATCGTGACTGTGGAGCGGACGAGACGGTTTGTGTTTCTGTTGATGTTCATTTGTGATCTCCTTTGTTGTTGTGTTTGTGGGTTTAGGCGACCGCCTCGGGGGGCGAGGCGGCCGCAAATCGTTCAGATCTTCTCAAACGCCTCGTCGAGGGCACCAATGATGTCGTCGATGTGCTCGATGCCGATGGAGAGGCGGATGAGCTCGGGCAGCACGCCGCCCTTGCGCAAGTCCTCGTCCGAAAGCTGCGAGTGCGTCGTCGAGGCCGGATGGATGATGAGCGATTTCGCGTCGCCGACGTTGGCGAGGATCGAGAAGATGTCGCCGTTCGCCGCATCCGTGAACTTCCGAGCCTCTTCCGCACCGCCCTTGACGCCAAAGACGACCACGCCGCCTGCGCCGTTCGGGAGATACTTCGCGGCCAGCTCCGGATGCGTCAGCGAGGGGTACTTCACCCATGCCACCTTCGGATGATCCTCCAGCCATTGCGTGACCTTGAGCGCGTTCTCGCTGTGCCGCGCGATGCGGAGCGGCAGCGACTCCACGCCCTGAAGGAAGATCCACGCCGCATCCGGCGCGAGGGTCGGTCCCTGGTTGCGGATGCCCACCGTGAGAAGGCGGATCGAAAACGCGATCGGCTTGAGCGGATCGGGCAAGTCGTGCGCGAAGCGGAGACCGTGGTAGCCGGCGTCCGGCTCGTTGTAGAGCGCGAACTTGGGATCGCTCCAGTCGAAACCGCCTTTCTCCACGACAATGCCGCCGATGCCCGCGCCGTGTCCGCCGATCCACTTCGAAAGCGAGTGGATCACGAAGTCGGCGCCATGGTCGAGCGCGCGGAGAAGCGGCGGCGGGGTGAACGTGGCGTCCACCACGAGCGGCAGAT
>CACZCD010000076.1 GCA_902779565.1 uncultured bacterium
GCACCGCCTCGTCATCAAGCGAATACTCCTTTGCGGTGCGCCACGTCCCGGTCTCCTTGTCGTACTTCCCTCGCCACTCCGTACCCTTGCGCCGTTTCAGCCACGCCAAGTCCTTCTCGAACTGAACCTGCGCCGCCGCCTCGGCCTTTTCCTCGTCGATCTGCGTTTTGAGCGAATCCTTGTTTCGGTACCACCCCCACGCGCGCGCGGCTGCGCTCCGCGCCGCAGAAAGACGCTCCTGTGCGTCCTCGCTGACCTTCGCTGCGGCTTCCGCCTCCTCCCGCGCGTCACGCTTCCGCTGCTCATGCAGCCGCCTCTCCATCGCAAGGCGGTCGCGCTCCTCCTCGGCCAAACGATCCTGAATGTCCTTCTGAATCTGCTCCTGTAGCCGCTTCTGCGCCTCCTTCGTCCGCTCGTCCTGTCCGTCCATGAAATCGTCGTACTTCTTTTTCGCCTCGTCAATGGCAAGCTCCTGACGATCCTCCACGGACTGCCGCCGTATCTCCGCAGCCTCCAGCTCCTGTTCCGCAACCTCCAGCTCCGCCTCAATGTCGGATCGGGCGGTGCTGGCCTTGCTGAAACGCCTTGTTATGCTGTCGTACCGCCTCTGCTCCTCCGCCGTTTTCTTCTTCTCCTCCTCGTACCGCTTCTTGGTGGATTCGTAGCTCTTGCGCGCCGATTCGTCCTCCTCGTCGAGATACCGCCGCTTGTAGTTCAGGAAGTTCCACTCCGCATCCCGCTCCTTCGCGCGCTGCTCGGCAAGCTTGGTCTCTGCGTCCGCAACGTCGCTCCGCAGCCTGTTCTCCGACCGGGACGCGATTTCGAGCTTCTGCCGCTTCTGCTCAATGTCGTACTCCTGTTTCCCGATCTCGTAGTCCTCCTTCTTAAGCGCGACCTCCTTCTTGTGTTCGGCTATCAGAACGTCGTAGTATGCGCCGACCTGCGAGGCGAGATTGGCGTTGCCCTGAATGTACTCGCCCGTCGCGGGATCCTGTATCTGGTACTTCGAGCTTCCGGCCATCGCCATATCGTAGAACTTCTGCCGTTGCAGCGCAAGCTCCTCCTGATCGTCCCCTGCGTCCTGTACGGCCTTCATCGCGTCCTGTAGCCGTAGGTACGCCGCAGCCTGTTTGTCGATGTGCGCGGTCGCACGCTCCGCGCTGTCGGCTATGGATTCCTCCAGCTTCAACCACGCTTCGCGCTGCTTATTGAACGCCTCCGCCGCAAGCTCCGCCGCCTCCTTCGCGCGCTTGTTGGCCTCCTTGATCTTGTCGAACGGGTCTTTGGTGAGCTTCAAAGCGTCCGCAAGCTTCTTTCCGGCGGTATATCCGGCCATGAACGCAATGGCTATCGCACCGACAGGCCCCAGCGCGCCCTTTACCGCCACGCCGAGAAGCCTCACGATGCGCGCAGTCTCCCCAATCACGCCCGGCATACGGGACAGGATCGCCATGCTTCCGCCCGTCGTGGCACCGAAAGCCTTGTTCGCGTCCGCCGCATCTTTAACCTTCTTCGAGTATTCCATCCACGGCGGGATCATCTGCCGCAACGCCTTGGGTACGTACTTCTGCGAGTTTACGACCTCATCGCCCCATATCTCCCGCTTCGTCAGCCGCCGCCCCTTCGGTGATTCCAGCTCCCGGTACTGGATGACCGCTTTCATCGCCTTGCGGTATTCCTCCGTCTCCATCGAGAGCGTGTCCTTGACCGCCGCGTAATGCTCCTTAAGGCGCGTGACCGCCTCCGCGATCCCCGCTTTCGTCTCATCCTTCGCCCGGATGACGTACTCTATGACATGGTTGCTCATTTCGCAAGCCGCTCCTTTATGGACTTCTTAAGACGCGCCAGCGCGTTTATCGCCTTATCCAGCTCGTCGAACGCCCGGCATCCGCTCCGCCCCCCTGCGTTGGCGGCGGCGAAAGCGTGCATTTCGTGGTACGCCTTGACCGTGTAGGCCGCAGAACGCCCCCATAGCCAATCGTCGCGCGCGATCCCGGACGTGGCCTCAAGCCGCGACACAAGGGCAAACCAATCGGTTTTCGCGCTCTCGTCCGGGTGGTGGGTGCGATCCGGCTCACTCTTCGCGCGCCCCAGCGCAAGGTCAACGGCCTTTTCGAGTTCCGCTTTCGCGAAGGTGAAGCGCAGACACGTTTTCAGGATCGCCCAGCGCGCCGCCGATTCCTCCACAAGCCCGGTGAAAGCGTCCTTCTCCCGCGCATGTACGAGCGCGTAAACCAACGCCCAGAAGTAGCATGTATCGTCGTTCCCCCACCACTTTACGACAAACTCATCAAGCCAGATGGACGCGCCGACCGTGAGAGGATAGAAGCTCTGCCCCCGGACAACGGCCACAGGCGCATCAACGAGCGAACCGTTCATGTCCCCAAACGGATTGTCGGCGCGGCGGCAGCAGTCCACAAGCCCCGCGATCTCGTCAGCCGTCAGGTTGTCGAGCGATCCGTACCGCTTCCGTATGTCGGCAAACTCCTGTTCAAGCCTTAAACTCATGCCTCACCTCAACAGAAACGCCGCACCACGGGGCAGAACATACCACGCGGGGCGGCGTAATGCGATCCGCGCAGCGGCATCAGGTGCCAGTCCCGGCGGCGGCAACGTCGTGCTGGATGTGGTGCGAGAACGACGCAGAAGCCGTCTCCGCAGCCGTGTTGGACTTGCTCTCGCTGCTGCTGTCGTTCGTCCACCCGGACGGCGCGGTAATGGTCGTGATCCCCGTCGTGTCGATGGAGACCGTCTCCGATCCGTCGTAGTTGTCCCCCGCAAGGTGTTCGCCCGCGCCGTCGTTCTCGTCAACGTGGTTGACCTGACAGGAGTACGAAAGGGAGCGCATACCGACCTCATCCCCGCAGTCGAAGTCACCGAACTCCGAAGGAACGCCGAAGCACGCCGGAGCGGTGATGGAAGGGGTGTACGTGCGGCACTCATCGTGCGCCGCGTTCCCGTGCTTGTGCGCAGACACGGAAAGCGTCGGGAAGGACGCTTGCGAATACGTGAGCGTGAAGTTGTCGATGTGGTAGCCGTTCAGGATGCTGCCGGGCTTCGGGAGCGTGAGATCCCCTGTCGTGGCAGTCGAAACGAAGTTCATTGTGACGGACTTCTGGTTGCCGTACTCCTGATACGCAAGCTCGTCACCGTCCGCGTCAAGGGCCTGCGCCCGCTGCTTCGATCCGCCATTGGACGAAGATTGCCGCGTCCACCCGCTCAACGTGATGAGGGCATCAGGGTTAAAGAAGTTTACGTTAAGGCTCATTGACCGCTCCTTTGTTTTATGGTTCGTTTACACAAATAGCCGTGAAGTCAAGTGTCAGCCCTCGTCAGGGGGCGGATCGTCGCCTCCGTTCCCGCCCGTGTCCCCGATGCTGCCGCCTCCGCTGCTGCCTCCGGGATTGTCAACCTCCGCGCCCGTCTCGTCGGTCGCGCCGATGATCCCGTGTTCAGGATCGGTGTTTCCCTCGCCCTCGCCCTTGCAGATGAAAACGACGTTGAAGATGATCGTCGCCAAGAAGGTCTGAATCTGCCGCTGGGTGTTGAACGGCTCCACCTTCGTGGTGGTAATGTCGCTCACGCATCCCGTCTCCGGCGCGATCTCGAAGTTTACGACGTTCGTATCTTCGCGCAGCGGGCTGTCCTTGAAGTAGTTGTGGCCGATGTGCATCGCGTCCAGCAGTCGCATGATCCACGCCTGTAGTGCCGTCCTGTCGCGGTTGTACATGTCAAGCTTCGCCCGGAAGCAGTAGGCGTTGGAAGGGAACGACGCAACCTCCCCGGAGTAGAGGTGCCCAATGTCGAAGATCGCAGCGTCTGGAAGTCCCTTTGACGTTGCGACGGTGAATGTGCTGCCGGGATTGAGCCGCAGCAGTCTGCAAAGTTCGCGCGCGCAAGCGTCCTCCGCCTGTGTAAGCGACAGTTCCATGCTTTCGGGTTCCATCATAGCCGATCTATCTCCTTTTTCAGTTCGTCCTCGAAGATGCGCTTGAAGTTCTCCTGATTGTCGAATACGGCGCGCTCTATGAACTTCTCGTCAGCCCTGCGGCCTTTCGCTATCGTACCCGGCCCACGGTTGCGCCATGTGATGCCTTTCTCGTCGTGGATTCGCGCCGCGTACCTTCCGGCGTAGGAGTTCTCCGCAACGAAAACAAAGCACGTATCGAACAGCACGGCGTGTTCGATGCTCTTCTCCAGCCCACCGGGGTACATTTTCCGCGCCGTCCGCTGCTTGCGTTTCAGGGTCGCGGAATACTGCTCGTTCGTCGGGGATCGGGGCGCGTTGGCTATGGCCTCCCGCTGCGCGAGAAATCCGCACCGCTCCAGAACGTTCGGCGTGATGTTCGGCACGATCTTCGCCGCGCCCTTGACCTTCGCCATTACGTCTGCAATGCCCCGAATCTCTATGGTTCCCGTGAGTGCCATGCCACGTCAAAGCTCCATGATCCGGCGTATCGCGTCCGCCGTGATGCGGTCGCGGTCGATGTGTACCACGCCCCCGTTCTTGCCTTGGTTGTACGCCTCCGGCTCCCGTCCCTTCGTCGGCGTGAACTCCGGGGCTTTCCCGTCGATGACGATCTCCGCCACCTCCTCGTCGGTCAGACCGTCCACGGCGGAATCCGCGCCCTCGAACGGACAGCCGTTTCGGATCGCGTCTTTCAGAATGTCGCGCATGACAAACATCTTCGCGTCCTTCACGCCGTCGCGCTTCGCCTTTTCCACGCGAATGTCGAACGCCTGTTTAAGCGGATCGTCCACCTTGTCGGGCGCCGGAACGCCTTTTTGAGCGTCAATGTCCCCAGCGTCCACGGCATCGTCAACGGCCTGTAGCGTGTGCGTGCAGTTGGGATGGAAGCACCCCGCCGCCTTTGCCTCCTCGTAGGTCGGGTAGCCCTTCGTCTTGCCCGTCACGGACAGGATTCGCCCCTCCCACGGCTTGCACCCGGAGCAATGCGGGTCTCCGCCGTAGGACACGCGCACAAGGTCGCTCCCGGTCGCTCTCGCTATGCCGTCCACAAGGCAGTCGTTGAAAACGCGCATCGCGTTGGTGCGGGTGTTCATCTGCATGTAGGTCTTGGTGTCCCAGATGTGGCCTCCGGCATCGGTGAACACGTAGGTTTCCCCGTCCTTCGCCGCGCGCTGCCACTTCTCGTCTATCAGCTTCGCGAGGTCTTTCATCTTCCCGCCCGCTACGGCGTTCTCCCGGAAAGCGGACACGACTGCCATGCGCAGATTCCCGATTATGCGCTTCTGCATTTTCTCGGTGAACACAGCCGCAAGGTTCTCGCCCTGATCCGGCGAAATCAAGGCCACGATCTCGTCGGCGCGCTTCTTCGAGTATTCCACGCGCAACCCGGTCTCCCGCTGCGCACGCTCCGCCGCCTTTTCCCCGGCATACCGCAGATTCGCCCTCAACAGCTCCGACAGGCGTTTCTCCAGCTTCGCCATGCGCTTCTTGACGCTCTCGTAGGCTTTCTCGCGCGCCGCCGCAGACGTGGCGATCTCGCTCTCCTTCGCAAGCAGGGCAAGCTCCGCGCGTATCTCCCGGACGGCGCGCCTTACGACGGCATCCGCCTTTTCGGACAGGGCATCGGCCTTTCGTATGAGCTGCCGGAGCTGTGCGGGTACAGGATGCTCCATGCCCCAGCCCTCACGATCCCATGCGGGTGATGACCGAAAGCTGCCCCAGCCACGAAAGCGCGCGGGTCGAGAAGTGATCCTTTGAGCCGCCGAGCGTGTGGGACGGGGACTTCTGCTCGTCCTGATCGAGCGACGGAACGAGCGTGCCGCTGCCCTTTGGCTGCGCGTCACGCAGAAGCGTGAACAACGCCTGTTCGTAGGCGGCAAACTCCTCACGCACCCTGTCACCGATCTGATACGGCGGTTCGTCCTCCTTCAAAGGCCGTCCCAGAGCGCGCCCAAATTCGCGCTTCGCCATTTCGATGGCCGCTTCCTTCTGCTCCTTGGAGTATTCCGCCCAGCGGTCGGAAAAGGTCGTGGCCTTGAAATAATTACTTGCGCCCGTTGCCGTGATTGCCATTTTTCGCCCCCTTGCGCGTGCTGGTCTTGCGGGTGCTGCCCTTGCGTCCCTTCGCCTTGGGCTGCTCCGTCTCCGTCTCCGGCTCTTGCGGCTCCTCCGGCTCTTGCGGATCGTCGGTGCTGTCCGGCGGTATCTCCCCGCTGTCGGGAAGCTGCCCCGTCAGGCCGTCCACGTCAGGCAGCGGCTCCCCGCTGTCTCCAGCGTCCGCGCCATCGTCTGCGTCCGTCTCCGGCTCTTGCGGCTCCGCATCGCTTTTCTTCGGGCCGTAGATCGCCGCAAACTTATTCCTGAAAAGCTCATCGTGGTTTACCTTCGCTTCAAGCCGCTTGCGCTCCGCCTCCGCTTCGCTCCGTTTTACTGCGGCTACAAGATTCTTCATTGCGTGTCTCCTGTGGTTCGGTTTTGGTATGCGCCCCGCTCCGGCATGTCACCGGGCGGGGCTTCGCGATCCCGCATCAGGTATCGTCATCGTCATCAGCCGCCGTCTCATAATCAGGCAGCAGCGCGATAAGCGCAGCCCGTTCGTCGGTCGCGTCCTCCTCCGCGTCAACCTTCGCAAGATAGGCTGTGACGGCGGCGAGAAGGGCGACATACGCCGTGTGCGCAATGGCTCCCGCATCCTCCGCAGCGGCCTTTGCGGCGTTCGCCGTGGCAAGCTGCTCCGTAAGGGACGTGATCTGCGCGTCCTTCGCGGTCAGGGTGGACTGGTGCGCGGTCTCCTTCGCCGCAAGCGCACTTGCGCGCGTCGAGACGGATTCCGTCACCGTGTCCCCTGCGGCCACCGCCGACTTGATGGCGGCGCACGCTGTCGATGGAAACTGATATGCCATCTTGACCTCCTTTCGGCTCCGGGGCAGCGCACCCGCTCGTCACGGACGAGCCGCCCCGGAAACGCCTTAAGCGATCTTGACGATCAGCTTCACGCAGCGAATGTCCTTCGGGTCGTACACGCGCTGCCAGTTGCCCGCCGTGGCAAGCGCGGCGTTCGTCGGGCCAGCGTCGCCCATCGCGGCACCGATGGACTGACCGTTGCCATACGCCGCCGCCGTCCACTTGTACCCGCGAAGGTGGAGAATGTCGGCAACGCGCGAAATCAGGTAGTCGTTGCCTTTCAGCTTCTCGCGGTCGGTCTCGAACGGCACCTTCTCCGGCACGTCATTGAGCGCAATCGCGCCGCGACCGAAGAGGTAAATCGTCGCAACGCCCGTGGAGGCGTTGTACGGGATCGTGTCATCCACGAAAATGTCGCGCCCGTTGTACTTCGACAGCGTGGCCGGGCCGTCGGAGGCACGGTAGAGCGAAGCGTTCGTGTCGAGACCCGACAGGTACGTTTCGACGGCGGAGTTCATGGCGACAGCCGTAAGCTCCAGCTTGCGGTCGCCAAGCTTCTGGGCGCCGAGCATAATGTCGGTCTTGCCCATCGTGTTGGCGGACAGATCGAGAACGAGGGACGAGCTGTCGCTTGCCGCGTTCCGCGCGAACACACCGTTCAGGAGCGAAACCATGCGCTTCTGGCGCATCTTGTTCCAGTAGTCCGAGAGGCCAGCGGAGATCGCCGCCATCGGATCCTGCCCCGAAAGGTCGGCGGCGAGGTCGGTGGCCGCGAACGCCTTGCCGCGACGGCAGATGACCGCAACATCCTTGGATGCGTCGATCTTCTCCGGCGTAAGGGCGGTGTCCTCCGCAAGAACCTCATCGTCCCCGGCGGAATCGAGCGAGTTGAAGAAAGGCAGATCAACGGTCTTGCCGCTCACGCCAGCGGCAGCGCAACGCGCGGCGATAGCGTCATCAACCACGGCGATGCCGGACTTGATGAGCGGCGACTTGTCGATCATCTCCTTTCGGAAGTATTCGAGAAAAAGCGGATTCTGGATCAGGTCCGCAACCTGCGTCATAGACATGTTAGCACTTCACTTTCTTGTTTAGGATGCCGCCTCGGCCTTGGCTTCCGCCTGTAGCTGTTTCGCGGCTTCCGGGTTGGTTTGCATGAGCTTAAGCCCTTCGGTGAGGTTAAAGGACTTCTTCGAGAAGGGATTGACATCCGGGAGGCCGGATTTCACGCCCGGCGTTCCCTGCTGTCCCGCACCCCCTATGCCATCAACTCCAATCAAAGCCGGGTTGTCCTTCTTGAACGCCTCCAAAGTGGCCTTCACAACTTCCGCGTTGGCAACGTCCACCCCGTTGAACGCCGTGGAAATGGCGTTGTCGAACAGGGCTTGCGAGATACCCTTTGCGCAGACGATCTTCGCGTCCGATACGGCCTTGCGGATGGCATCGGTTCGCGCTTGCGCCGCAAGCTTCGCCTTGCCCTCCTCGTTGGACTTAATCAGGGACGCAACGTCCTTCTGCAACTTCGCGATGGTGTCATTGGAGGACTGGCCGGACTTCTTCGCCTCTTCAAGTTCGCCGTTGAGTTCGTCAACCTTGGCCTTGAACTCGTCGCGCTCCTGTTCGGCTTTCTTCCGTGCCGCGCTTGCGGATGCGTCAAGCTGTTTCTGTAGGTTGAACTCCGACAGGAACTTCTTTTCGTCATCCGTGATCTGCTCCCCTTTGAGCATCTTCGCTATGATCTCTTCGATTTTCATCTATGGCTGTTCTTTCTCGCGGCATTGACCCGCCGTGGAGGTTTTTCAGTTCGCGCAATTTCCCAGAAGTGGCGGGTATGCGTGTTCCCCGTACAAATAGCCGTCAAGTCAAGTGGGGCGGGGCATCTAATCATCATCCTCGCCCTTGCGCCCCTTGAACGGATCGGGCAGCTCCGGCTCCTTCTTGTCGGGCATGGCCTCAATATCCTTCAAGACCTCGTTGTAGCTGTCATCGTCGCAGCCGCCAACCTCCTTGACGATCCGCAGGGCGGCGCGCAGCAGAATCTTGCGCATGGAGGGCGGCACGTCCGGCAGATTGGAGATCGTGCCGAGCGAAGAGGCGAGTGCTTGCGTGTCCACCACGTCGAACTTCGTCGGGTAGATCGGCTCGTACTCCGAGAAGGTGCCGTCGAACATCTTGGAAAGCTCCACAAGTCGCTTCTCCGCGTGCTGGAGGATGAGCGCACGGTTGCCGAGCGTGCTGTTCGTGTCGAGCTGGTCGAACTGCTTGGATTCGGCGGTCTGCACCATCCGCGTCTCCTTGTTGAAGAGCGACAGTCCGGCCATGTCGAACAGCAAGCCGCGCTTGCGGTTGGCCTCGTTGATGATCTGCGCAAGGTCGCCAGCGCTCGGCTGGATGTACCGGGTGATCCCGCGATCCTCCCCGTCCTCGAAGAGCGGGCTGTTGCGCCCCTTGATAAGCTCGCGCTGTATCTTGACCTTCTCCTTGCCGTTGGCCTGTTCCAGCTTCAACTCAACGTCAAGCGCGGTCAGGATCGAACGCGGCACGATGAGCTGCGGGTACACGCCGTCAACAAGCGTCTCGTTGTGCAGGCTGTCGAGATTCAGTATCTGGCATTGGATGTTCTCCACGTCATCGAACCACCACGGCTCCGCCGAAATGCGCCCGACAAGCACGAAGGGGACGCGCTTTAGTCCGGGGATGATCTGGCGCGTGCGCAGTTTCAGCTCCGGGACGTTCTTCTGCGCGCTCTCGGTCACGTAAACGTTGCCGTCTGCCTCCTTGTGGTAGAGCGTGTAGATGAACGTCGAAACAGGGTCTTTGTTCGGGTCTGCGTCGATCCGCTTGAAGGTGCGCGTGATGAGCCAGCGTATTTCGCCGTCATCGTCAATGTGCCAGTCGGTCACGTCCAGCGCGCCCCACAGCCGCCACCTTACGGGATTCTCCTTCGCGGATTCGAGCGTGTACCCTATCGGGTTGCCCGCCTCGTCGAACTGCTGGGGGTTGCGGTCAACCTGTAGCCAGCACCACCCGCCGGAGGTGAGCGCGCTTGAAACGTCCTCCATGAACCCGTCAACGGATCGTCCCTCGCCGGACACGTCGTTGATCCAGTCCTCGTTCGCGCCCTTGCGCGTCGCCTTGGTCTTGAAGAGGTACTGGTTGATCTTCGACGAAATGCGCCCTGCGTCGTTTACGAGACATGCGCGCTCCCTGCGCCCCACGATCCCGTCGGAAGTGGAGCCGAACCATGAAACATCCGTTTCGTTCGGCGCACGCTGCAACCGCGCGTCAATGTAAGGCCGTCCGCCGCTGACGGCGAGACAGTTGCGCATGATCTGCACCATGCGGATGCGGTAGATAGAATGTTTCCGGGTTTTGATGTTGGCCATGCGGAATCCTCCGCAAATAGCCGACAAGTCAATGCGTCACGTAAAAATCTTGGGCCCTTCTGCAAAGCGTATCTCGTCCTCCCACGCATAGCGGGTAGAGTCGATCCAATGGTTGTCGCGATCCGGGTAGTCGTTCCTGAAACTGCCGTCGCGGAGCTTGTCGAACTGGTAAAGCGTGAACTCGTCCGCCGCCTCCTTCGCGGTCACGGGGTCGATGATGATCTCCGCGCGGGAACGCAGCCAGTTCATGCCAAACCGGGGGAAGTCCGCCTTTTTGTACGACGGTCTAACGCCACGCGCACCGAGAAGCCGCAGCTTCGCAATGGCGCGCGGCTCCGAAGAATCGCAGATTATGTACTGGTGTTCAAGCTCATGCTTCCTGATGAGCTGCATTATGTCCTCTTCAAACATCCCGTATCCGCCGTCCGTGGAGTATATGTAGAGCTTGCGGGTCTTGCGGTCGTATGCACTCTGGGACAGGGCGGTGGGGTCGTTCGTGAAGCCGAAGTCGAGGCCGTTGCGCTTGACCTTGAACATGGCGCGCTCCTCCTCCGTTATCCGGCGGATCGTCACGTTCTTGAACACCTCGCCGCCCGTTCCCGTCGGCTCCCCAAGATAGACGTGCCTGTACTTTTCCGGCTGCAACTCCTTGACGGTCTCCGCTTCGCGAAGGAACGGAAGCCCAAGCCAACGCTCCTGAAGCTCTCGCGGGTGCATCGTGTAGTTCGAGATATGCACCAATCGGTTGGGCTGCGCCGTCCGCGCGAGAACGTTCACCCAAGAGGCAAGCGATTCCGGCGGGTTGTACGTCCCGATCATCTGGAAATAGGGACCGCCGCGACCGATGGATTCAAGCACGGTGTGTATCTCGTCCCATCCGGCGAACTGGTCAAGCTCCTCGAAGTGGGCGAACTTGCAGTAGCCGTGTTCAAACTCCGCAGACTTCGACTTGTCGGCCTTGTCGAGACCGAGAAAGCGAATCTCCTGACGCAAGCCGTGGCGGTTGGTGAAGGTGATCCGCTGGGGTGAGTTGTGAACCTTGAAATACTTGCCGAGGTTGTTCTGCCGGAGCGTTTTCAGGTAGCGCGCGAAAACCGTCCCTGCGATTGTGTCCTTGACCTTGCGGAAAACCACCATGTTTGCGTCGGGATCGTCCATGATGCCCATGTAGCCCCGGACGGACGTTGTGGTGGACTTGAACGATCCGCGCCCGCCGCCGAGAAGGTACTGGTCGTGCCTGAACCCCATCATGTCCTCGATGACCTCATCAAAGACAGGGGAAACGTAGTCTGCGAAGTTATAGACTGGCGCGGACATTGGGCTACTGCTTGCGATCCGGCCTTACGCTCGAATCGCGCCGCGAGAACGTGAAGCTCGGCACCTCTTCGTGCGTGACCTCGACATGCTGGCTGTACCCGCGCTGCTTGCCCTTGCGTTCAAGGAAGAACGCGCCGGAGTTTACGTTTATCAGGATCGGTCGGCCTTTTTCGTCGCGTCTGACGTTCCCTATTGCCGCGTCGAACATGGAACGCTCTATCAGGTCAACCATGCTCTCGTCCTTGTCTATGTACTCCTGTTCAAGCTCCGGCACGGAATGTACGTACCGCTCCAGCGTGTGCCGCGACACGTTGAGCTTCTGGGCGATGCTGCACAGCGGGGAGAATCGGCGCAGCTCTCCTATGATCTTCTTGTGATCCGCTTCCGAGAGGACTTTTGCCGTGCGGTCTTTCCTTTGGTTCCCGCGCATCTGCGGGTTTCTTTTGCCGGGCTGTCCTCCGACCTTCTTTTTTGCTTTTGCGGCAGGCATTTTTCGTTCCTCCATTCCGTTCTGCACAGACTTGCTTTCAGCAGCGGGTAGTAGAACTCCAGCTTTTTGAACACAGCCGGGGCGCGCTTCTGAACGGCAAGAAGCGTGTGCGGCATTGGCGATCCGGCGAAGGATCGTGAAGCGATGTGGTACTCATTCGACAGGCAGATGTTCGACTGCCGCAGCGCGTCCATGATCTGCGTGTGCGTCCAGTCGAAGTTCGGGTAGAACGAGCGCGTCCCGTTGTATCTCCCGTGGCATTGCCTGACTGTTATCATCCTGTCGATTGAATCCGAGGCGTTAAGCCCGTAGGCCGTCCACGCGCGCGGAACGCCAAGGCGCATCCTGATGAATCCGGCTATGGCTTGCGCGTCGTACTGCGGAAGATCCGCCGCGTTTATCCATTCCTCGTCGTGCGGCCATTGGAAGCGCAGCGCGTCGATCATGGAGTAAAGCCCACCGTCCTGAATCCTGATGACGTGGGTGCCGAAGATGCGCTCCACGTATTCGAGATATTCATCCGCGAAGGGGATGTGCGGGACAGCCGAGCATGTGAAGGGGATTATGCGCGTGAAGAAGCGCGAAAGGTTGAGCCACGCGGCAAGAGCGTCCTTGCCGCGCGAGAATGATAGGAGGCAAACCCCGTTCGTCTCCCGTGCTATGGATCGGCACAGCTCGTCCGATTCGGGGTTGCCTCTGATGAACGACACATCCAACATGCGTCGTTAGCCAGCTTTCGCGCCGGAGCGGATGGAGCTGCCGCCGCGAATGATCGCGCGGCGGGAGTTCACGTCCATGCCACGCCCGTTGGCGTTGAGGAAGCCGTTGAGGATGCGGCTGCGCGCAGCGGGGGTTTTCGCGCCCCGGAGCGCACGGTTCGCGGCGCGGAGGGCGGAATTGTAGTTAGTCGGCATTGTTTAGCCCTTTCATAACTGTTGTGATCCGGCATTGGTTCTCCACTACACGGACATGCCGGGTTTGTCCGCTTCGTGGTGTGAAGATGATGCACCGTCGAGTGTCATGCTTTCCAGCACGGCGTTGGGGAGCCGTTCGCGTATGGCGGCACCGTCGCACTTCGGCAGCGCGATCCTGCACGTCCGGGCGAAGTCCTCCCCGTTGGCGTACAGACCGTCGTACTTCATGCGCACGCCGTTGTCGGCCATCCACGCGCCAAACGCCTTGCGCTGCTCGTTGTTCTGGAACACAAGCACGGAGTAGAAGCCGAAATCCGCCATGTCCTCAAACTTCTTCTTCGATTCCTTGCGCTTCCTGTGAAGGTCTTTCAGGGTGTCGCTCTCTTCCCCCATGTTAGAGCGTTCGATCTCCGCCTCCGCCTTGCCCTCAAACTCCACCCTGTCGGCCTCCGGCATTTCGATCTTCGACAAGTCCATCCCGCAGTCGCGCAGAAGCTCCAGCGAGAAGTCTCCAACCATAGCCGAGAAGTCAAACGTTCCCGAAACGCCCTCCGGGGAGTTGTCGATCAGCACAAGGCGGTCTTTCTCGTCCTGTGAGAAGGGGGAGCCGTCGGCGTGCTGCGCGCGGACGATCCAATCGTCCGGGATGTAGTCGTAGCCGAGCTGCTGCAACGCCTTGAAACGCTGGTTTCCGCCCAGCACTACGCCGTTCTCGTCAACCTTGATGCGGTTAAGGGGCATGAAATCGGGATCGCGCTCTATGGAATCGCAAAGGGCGGCGAACGCCTCCGGCGTGATCTTGCGGGGGTTTCTCTTTAGCGGCCTGATGGGGCCGAACTTCGACTTTAGCGTTTTCTTCATTGGAACAGGTCTCCTTGCTTTACGCTGCTGTCGCGCGGCTTGCGCCCGCCGCCGCGAAGCCCCATGCTTCCGTTCGACAGCGCAGCCCACGCGGGGGATTTGGCGCACAGGGACTTCCAGCGCGAAAAGACGGCCTCCTTCGTCATGCCGAGGCTTTTCGCCATCTGCGTTATCGTCTCGCCCCGGAGCATCCGGCAAGCGACAACGGCTTGCTGATCCGAGAGTGACGAGAACTCCGCGAGGAGCCGCAGAAGGTAGTCGCGCGCGGCAGGGGGGCAGTCGATCCGGGAGGTTGTGCTTTCGTTGGGGCAGTAGTCCGGGGCTGTGCGGACGTTCGCGCCGTCGTGCAGCACAAGCTCACCGCTTCCGTCCTTCGCGGCCTGTAGATGCACCATGCCCCCGAAGTTGTCGGACGCACCGGGACAGGCCGCGCAGATGCTGCGCAGTCTGTCTATCTCCGGCTGGTACGGGCATTTATGGCATGATGGCATTTGTACAGTACAATCCTCAAAAATAGCGGGCAAGTAAAGCCGTTTCAGGCGTTCGCGTCCGGCGGATCGCGCACGGGCGCGCGTGAGGGACTATCGGGGGCCGCTGTGCGCGGGGGGATGGTCTTGCATATCCATTCGCCGTTCTCCCATTTAGCCCAGATGAACGTGATGCCGGGATTGAGGGCTACGGCCTCCTTGAACTTTGCGGATGCGCCGGACTGCGACCCGAACTTGTAGGATCCCTTGACCTCGACGCAGACAACGGAAGAGGGGCCGTAGTACACCCAATCGGGGGTGTATCTCCCGGAGGGGACGTTGAAGGTGATCGCCTCAAAGAGACCCTTGCCGTTGAGACGCTCGTTG
>CACZCD010000077.1 GCA_902779565.1 uncultured bacterium
GGCGGCGGTGCGTAGGAAACGTTCCATGCTCGCCGCAATTCGCCTGTGTGAACCCTGCCAAAAGGAACGGACGAAACTCGCTGGCATCGTCTACATTGAAGTCACCTGATATGATGATACGTTCCTCGGAGGCGAATTCGGAAACCAATGCCGCTATCTGCGACATCCGTTCATCCTTGCTGAGGTCAAGGTGCGTCTCGACTATCACCGTGCGTTTCCCGAATATCTCGGTTTCGCATGCGATACGATATGTCGGCTGGCGGCGCAATGCGTAGTCCTTAACCGAACCCCTACCCAACTGTGCCGAAGCGGCGGCAATTGCGTTGCACTGGTAGCCATAATGCGGCCCCATCTCCATAGAGCGGAATGTACCGAATATGAGATCTCGCGCCTTTCCGCCTCCCTTGTCGAACTCCGGAGAAAATTCGCAGATGCCCATGAAATCGGCACCGATGTTTTCAAGTGCGGTCCGATATGCCACCGCACGTGCCGCAGAATCTTCGGCGGAAATATCGGTATCGCTACGCTTGCCGAACGAAAAGTGGCCGATGTTCCACTGCGCGAAAACAAATTCCTCCGCATCTGAACGCACGGCAGGACCCGCAACTTCGCCCAAACGTATCGACGCCGTCTCGCGGAAGCCGGTCTTCAAATCATACCGTTCAAGTTCCGCATGGTCGTGCCACAGCGCAAGTACCGATACCTCGTGGCCGCCTTTCGCCGTTGGAGGCCCAAGGTAGTAGCTGCCGGCCGACACCGCCGTGAAATCTCCGCGCCAGACGCCGAAAGGCGTTGAGAACGGGGCATGCGAATGACCGGAGAACGACCATGTGCGAGGGAACATCCGCAAGTAGCATGTGGCCCGCCCGTCGTCCATCATCCACGCCCCGGCACCGGCACCGAAAACCGTCCCTCGCAGATGTGGATGCTGTACGGATATGATCCCCTTCCCGGCGGCGGCGCGGCGCAAGTCCGGACGCGCCGACATGAAAGCCTCAAGCTCGCCTTCGTGCTTCCAGTCTGCCGCCACGACCGGAAAGCCGCCGACCTCAAGTACGCGCACACCGTTCTCTGCGTTCCATCCGCAAAGCCGCCGCATCGCCTCGCCGGGATTGGATGAGATGAGGAGATTCCTGTCGCGTTCCTTCACATCCGGAGGCATCTTGGAGGTGTCGGACATGTCGCGGTTGCCGAACGCCGCGACAAGCGGCGTGCCAGGCGGCATTACACGTCGCCATGATGAGACAAACACGTCAAGCTGCGACAGGTATCCTAGATCGGTCACGTCTCCGCAGTGCACCACCGCGTTTACGCCACGCTCCGCAAAGAACTTCAGGGCGCGTTCAAGCTCCGGCGCGGATTCCGGGCCTGTCACGTGCGTGTCGGAAATTATACCAAACAGGACGGTGTCATTTGCAGGACGGCTGCAACATGCACCGCAAAGAACAGCCGAGGAACCAAGTCCTATAAATCCCCTTCTCGTAAGCACAGGCTACATTCCACTGGCAAGGTCTGCGAAAAAGAAGTACTCATAACCGGCATCGTGCAGCATCTTGGCGCAAAGCATAATTTTGTCGGCGTAGTCGGGCTGGTATGCCAGATAGTCCTTGTGGAAATACTGCTCGTGATAGCTGTATGTGATGAACTGACGGCCAATCACCTTGTTCAGTTCCTGCGGGATATCCTTCAGCGCGTAAAGATTGATTCCGGCTGAAAGAGGCTGGTAGTCTTCTAGTTCCTTGAATCCTATTCCCATCTCGCGGTCATAGATGTAGTCGAATGTGCCGAACGTTTTCTTCGCCTGTTCCTCGGTGAGGTTGTTGTAACCGCCGATGGAAGAGTTGATCGCGGTGTCCTCGCTCAATCTGCGGTACAGGCACGTCTCGGGCTTGCGGTTCTGCAAAAGGCGCATGGCATGCCCATACGGCAGGACGGACGGATCGCCGCCGTACTCCACGCGCGGGCCGCAAGTGGCAAGCACGATGCCAAAGCCCATATCGCGCAAAGCCCGGCATGCGTCCTTGCTGCAAGAGCCCCAGTGCACCACGGCGCCGTGAGTGAACACGCCATCACCGGCAAAACGCCGCACTTCGTCGCGTATTCTCCCGACAACGAACTTCATGTCGCCGTAGTCGGCGTTGATGAAAGGATAGTCTGGAAACTCCTGGAGAGAATGGAATCCGAGCCGCAGCCAGTCCTTGTTCGCCTGCCATTCGGCCTTGTAGCGGTCGGGCGTTTCAGCGAGCGTGAACTCGTCCGTACCGTAGAAGAAATCCGTACGGTAGAAGCAGTTAAGCTGCACCTTCATTCCGTACTTGTCGTGAGCTTCCTTGAGAACCTTGAGGAACGGGTTGTCGAAAAGCCGTGCCGGTTTCTGCCGCGCCAGGTCGCGGAAAAGCCACACCACATCGTCAATATAGAACATTACACGCTTGCCGGAAAGCGCGGAGTTGCGTCTGACCTCGAAATTGGAAATCGACGGCGGAAGCGTCTTCGGCGCCGTTGCGCCAAAGATGTCTCCCAAAGAACCAACCACGGCAACCGATAGCAAAACAACCGTATTCCTTATCATCACTTCTTCAACTCCTCTTTCAACCCTCAAGACTTACTTGCAATGCCAAGAGAAGACGCATCGAAGTCGATAACGTCGAGCGGGTTGGCCGTCTTCCATCCGCCTCGCGTGAAGTCCGGGATATCGACCGGCTGTCCGCGCTTGTTCACGGACTGCGCGGTCAGCTCGGCCAAAGAACTCCACGCCGCCCCGTCATAGACGTCAATATCCAAGGGAAGCCCTTCGTGCAGACACCAGATCCACCGAAGATCCATCATGAAGTCCATTCCGCCGTGCCCGTGCCCCTTTGCGTCCTTTCCGTAACGGGCCCAAAGTTTGGAACCGTACTTCGCCTTCACGCTCTCGAGGCGTTCTTTCGAAAAGAAGTTCCGTGCTTCATCTACCGGGTTCTCCGCCCAGGCGATGCGCAACGGGAACGTGCGGATAATTCCCTTCGTTCCCTGAAGCAGGTTCATCCGCGTGTACGGACGCGGCGTCGATTCGCAGAACTGGAGCATGATTGTGTTGCCCTTGACCGTCTGGATGATCGACGTATTCATGTCGCCCGCCATGTACGCACGCCGTCCATAGACGCTGTCCGGGCCGAACTTCCCCTTCGCGTACTCGGAATAGCCGACGGATCGCGAAGTAACCGAAACGACAAAATCGAACCGGTCGCCCCGGTTGACGTTCATCGCCTGGGCGAGCGGCCCGAGTCCATGCGTAGGGTAATCGTTGCCCGTCTTCGTCTTGCTAGAGATGAACATGGTGCGCCAGGGCTCTTCGCCGCCGATCTCCTTGGGGAACATCATCCTGCGGCAGTCGTGGATGTAGCCGGCCTCGCCGTGCATCACGTCGCCAAGTTTCCCGGCGCGGGCAAGGTTGAACATCAAAAGCTCGTCCTCGCCGTAGCAGCAGTTCTCCAGCATCATGCAGTGGCGGCGGGTCCTCTCCGCCGTCTCGACAAGTTCCCAGTTCCCTTCGATGGAATCCGTCAGCTCCACCTCGACAAGCACGTGCAGACCGGCGTTCATGGCGCACACGGACACAGGACGGTGCAGGTCTATGGGCGTCGTGTTGTACACCACGTCGCAGAGGCCGGAATCGCACAGCGCCCTGTAGGCCTCAGGGCCGAGAAACTCCTTCGCCTTCGGACGCGAAGCATCGGCCAGCCTCTTCTGGCACTTGGCGAGCGGCTCTTCCTTGATGTCGCAGAGCGCCGTCACCTCCACGCACGGAAACTTGCAAAAGCGCGAGACGCCGCCACCGCCACGACTGCCGCAGCCAACGATCCCCACGCGGATTCGCTCCATGGGCGCCACGCGAAAACCCGCCATCGAGCCGCCCGCGCCGAATCCCAGCCTGGAACCTGCGCACCCGGCAAGGCCAAGGGCGGCAAACCCACCCCCGGCCTTCAGGAAACCCCTTCTACCAATCGTTCCCGCGATATCCATGCCGGCAGTCCCTTTTATTCGCCAACGTAAACGCAGGCCAGACGATAGCCGGTGTGCCACCGGGGATCGGTTGACCCGCTTGCCGTCTGATTCTTGGTATCCATGTTCACAACAGAGTCGCTGAGGCAGCCGCTTGCGACGGATTTGACGCTGCCGCCACACGCCCATGTCTGGAACGAACTGCTTCCAGTGTGGCAAAGCAACGGATCTGTCTGTGGATCAGTCACGCCACTATCGGTTGAAGTATTCATCACATCGCGAATCAGTTCCATCACGCCACCGTGCATATCATACAATCCGAATGCGTTGGGCAGCTTCTGTCCGACCTCAGGCCATGGATCGGAATTCACGTTCACTCCATACTGTGCTATCGCTGCAAGATTGGAGTCAACAGATGCCGTACCATCGTCCGCCCAGTTCTTGCCGCTGTTGAAGCATGTGTCCACTCCACCGCGGCAAGCACATTCCCACTGTGCATATGATGGCAATTCAAATTTATAGCCAGGCAGCGCCGAAGACAGTTGTATCGTGACCTTGTTGTTCAACGCGGCAAGATAAGACCCCTCTGCATAATTTGGCCATACGCCATACGGCGACGGTTCGTTGGCATTGCTGCCGCAAACCGTTGCATAGGTTATGTTACGAGCCGGACACTTCGGGAAACTGGAATTTCCTGTGCCAAACATCAACGAGTTCTGCTTGTGTGTCGTCTCGAAGACTCCAATGTAGTAGTCGCGTGTAAGCGTAACCGTGCGTCTCTGGCGTGCCGCCCACGTGGCATGGGTACCGGTTATCTCGAAATGCGACTTCTCCGCATCCGTCAACCCCATCTGGAACGTGGTCGCCGGAATGCGGCGCAACACAATCTTGGTCGTTTTGTACTCATCCTGGTTCCAACCGCCGGGAGGCGGCGCGTTGGTGAACGTGATCGGGAAACTTTCAGCGTCCTTTCCTCCGGATATGTCCATGACCATCCATGTGCGCCCGTCGTCAGGGACGGATACCGTCGCCGTCATATCGGCAATGACCGCCGGCAACTGCCCCGAACCGCCATATCCTGGATCCCATGTAAGCGTATGCTCCCCTGGCCCCACGCCGAACCTGTCGCCTGAAAGCGACTCGGTCAGGTTCGTGATCACCTGTGATCCGTTACGGAACTCCACCTTGACGTCATGTGTGCCGTTGGCGGCATCGTGCAAGACGTAATCCACATTCACCTTGGTACTCCATGGCCACTGCTGGCGGACAAACACATTGTCAACAGACACCGAAGAGGCGGTAAGTGCCACGGAAACGGATACGGAAAGAGCGGTTATGAGAGTTTTCATTTTTTAATCCTTTCTGGAATTATCAATTGTCATTTAACTGTAAATACAAAACCATTTGCACCAAACAACGGAACGGACAACGAATCACCGTCATCCGTATTCAGAACAAGAACATGCTTTTTCGATGATAGCAGTGATAGATACAGCCAGCCAGGAGCACCGGAAAGCAGAAACGGCTGACCGTCCAGCGCAACCGAAATGGTCGAACTGGGAATTGGGGCTACTGCGCTTCCGTTTACATGCTTCCATTGACGTGTAGCTTCTCCAGCGGAAATCAGCCGGAACGATCTTCCTTCTACGCCACGAACCAGTCCGATGCTGGCCACCCGCGTAGCGTCAGCAATAGCCACATTCGACGAATCGCGGAAGACCAGTGTCATCTCCAGAACAGCCTCGTCATTTTCTGTCGCCGGGAATGCGAACGCCAACGGATAGACCTTGACCGATCTGTCAGACAGTTCAGCCGACGTTACACATGTTCCGCCTCTTGCGACGGATAGTGTCGCCGACTCCGCGTCTTTTGGCCAATCCACGGACACCTTGATTGGAGTCTCCCTTACCGTCTTCCACAGCAAGGATTCACTAATGTCCGTCCAGATGGCTGTCGGCGGAGAAGTACACTCCGCACCAGTCACCACGCCGCAGGACAATGCCAGCAGCGCACTTATCAGTTTCTTCATCGTACCTTTACCTCCTTTTGTTTTCTTTTTCATGACAAACCGTGCATGCGGATCATTCCCGAATACACGAAAAATCGTCCAACCACCATGTACAGTCCTCGTTCGCATCGGACGTGAAGCCAATCCACGAAACCTTGCTGAACGCACTGTCCGCGTACGGCACGTTCTTGACCTCCGTCGTACGTCCATTCGCGTCCGTGAATCTGGCGTCCGCCACGATGCGCCCACTGGGCGTAAACCGGCATACGAGTTCGCAGTCGCACCAAGTCTCCGGCGCAAGCGTCATGGCCTCCTTGTCGCCTGCCGACACCTTGCCGCCCACGAAATCGACATGCGGCCCCATTGCGACACCTGAACCATTCTTGGCCTTCGGATTGTAATCGCGCAACGCGCATGACACTTTCGCCTTATCCGTGCAACGGATGGAAAATGCGACGCGGAACGTTCCGCTCGTCGGGGCCGGGGACGGTTCAACGAAGAAATGAGGCAGATAGCTCGGCTTCAATCCCTTCCTGTCGGATATTTCCATTGAACGACGACCATGCCGCGCAATCTTGTCCGTCCCCTTTACCAACTCCTTGCCGCCATGCCCGGAAAACTTGAACAAGGAGGGAAGCGTAGCGCCCGTTTCGACGGACTCAAACCCGGTATGAAGCCGTTTCATCCCATTGTAGCGCGGCGGCTCCATCGGCGGATCGGGATTCCTCGCCTCATTCCCGATGCGCCACGCAAGCGCACACCATGCCGCATCACCATGCACACCGGCTTTCTTGCGAATCGATTGCGCGACCGTATTGGTCCAGACTCCGGACGCATCGCAAAGTACATTGCCGCCATGGTGCACGTTGGGGCCGGGCGCTCCGCCATATCCCTTGCAGACGACTTTCGCTGTATTCGGCTCCGCGGCATAACACACATTATTCGAGAACACCGCCGTGACGTTGTTCTCCACCTTCCAGTGCTTGAAGAACGGCTCTTCATGGCGGGGATTGAAAGATCCTGGGAGCGCAAACACATTGCCGATGAACTTGTTGTCCATGCCAAAGTTGATATTCACGGATGAACCACGCGTACGGTAGACGAGATTGGATCGCCAGAAGACGCCGGACGTTCCCATGTCTCCGTACAACCCTTCGCCGCCACATCCGGTGTAGTCGTAAGAATACACATCGTGCACAAAGTTGCCCTCGATCTTCGTACCGGTGTTGATGCCAAGCAGGTAGATGCCGCCCATGTCACTGGTCGTGGCGCGTCCCAGATGATGAATGTGGTTTTCGAGAATATGGATGCGTCTGTTAGACGTCGGTATGTAGCTCCATGTGTAGCCGAGCGAGACGCCGATATAGCCGGTGTCGCTGATTTCGTTGTTCTGCACCCAGCAGTCGCTCACGTGCGTAAGTGCGATGCCCGTGCCTTCCGGAAACACCTTGCCCGTGCGCGTGACGATGCAGTTGCAGATGTTGATGTTGGAGGTGAGCGGTTCCTCCGGCGGCTTCTTGCGTCCCCCGATCCACACGCCGCCGCCGCCGATGTCGTCAAAGAGGCAGGTGGATATCTTTCCGGACTGGCAGTCCTCCTTCACCCACAGGCCATGGGCGGCGGTATGCTTGAACGAACAGCGTACAAACGAGAAGCCGCGCACGCCGGCAAGCTCGACCGCCGCATCCACGTTGTACGCCGCCTGACGCGTGAAGCATGCCGCCGGCATGCGCCATCCGGCATGCTCAAACGATATCCCCGTGAAAGACACATTCGAGGGATACCCGTCCTTGGCGCTGCCGCGAACTTCCGCGAGGCGGTCCAGCACGGCGGCGACAGCCACCGTGGCTTCAGTCGTTTCGCCGGGACGCGGGATATAGAGAAGTTCACCAGCTTTGCGGTCCAGAAACCATTCGCCGGGCACGTCGAGCGCCGCGCGGAAATTCTCCACCGTGTAGCGATTCATGTATTCGGGCCACATGAAGAAATCGCGTCCATGGTTGTCAAGCAAGGTGACACGCCCCGTTCCCGCATCTACCTTGCGGATGCGCATCCAGTCCGTGTCCCAGCCGTAATAGGCGACCGCTACAACGTTGGTGAGTTCGTCCAGCGGCAGGTTAGCATATCCCTTCACATCCGCCGGAAATGCTTCTAGCGAACGACGCGACAAATCGACCGTCCGTGACGGATTGTCGGGATCCGGTCCCTCCAAGACCGATCCGCGTATGTAGAAATATCCTTTGTTCGGAGAACGCGCCCGGGGGGCGCGCACGCCATTCACCCACAACTGGTCGAAAGACAGGTTCTTGTCCAGCTTAAGTCGCCATATACCATCCTTACCGACCTTGAATCCCTTCAGTTCCACCCCGCCAGACAGTACGGACTTACCATCCGTTCCCACGAACGCAAGGTTTGAATCCTTCGGCCCGAGCCGAAGGGTACTGCCGAGGGGATGAACGCCTGGACGCACGCGGATAACGGCCTTCTTGCCAGCGTAGATGCCTCCGGACCTGCGCTGCTCACGCACATGTTCGAGCGCTGCGGACACTGTAGCAAACCCGCCATCGCCCACGATTGCCTCGCACAAGTCGGCATCGATGTGAAACGCCGCAAGCGGAAGATTCACCTCGTTGTACACGTTGCCGTGCCAAGGCTTCCTGTAGAGATATCGCAGCTTGCGCGGTGCCGTGACGCCAGGTGCCCGCACGGCAAGCCCCTCGCCGGTGAGGTTCCCGCGATAGATCGTGTTCTTGCGAGGCCCTATACCTGCTATCATGTTGGTGATCACCGCCGGCACGAATTTCCCGTCGGCTCCTGCTATCTCGAATCCGCTGGCATTGGACATATCCTCGTTGTAAACATGGAGCTTCTTCGCATGGTCGAACGAAAGGAGGAACACGGCGCCGTCAATCTTCCACGACTTGAGCACGGGTGATTCCGCCTCTATTCCCTTGAATCCGAAATCGCGTTTGAGGGCATGCAGGGCAAGCCGTTTGGCGACTGTCAGCTTCTCGTATGGATGGATGTCCTCGGTGTTGCCGATGTCGCAGGTCACGGCCATGAATGCATTCGTCTCGTTCCGCGCAAACTGCGCCTGCGCCTCCTGGATATAGGGGATGGCGGTGGACCACCACGGCGCAAGCTGTACGAAATAGATCGGCATTCCCGGCTGCTCGAAAGACTTTACCCAGCCATCGTAAAGACGGTGCATCTTGGCGGCGTACGTGTCGTGCGCCGGAGCGTCATAGCACCCTTGATACCACAGCATGCCGCGCAGGGCATACGGACAGCACGGCGCCACCATCTCGTTGAAGAGGACTCCCGGATTAAGGCAACTCGTCTCGGCATGCGGCGTCTCGCCAAACTGCGGCGTCCATGCGTTGATGCACGTACCGCCGTCGTAACAACCAATTATGCCGACTGGCACCTGACATTCGAGTGCATGGTATATCTCCAGCGCGAAGTACGCACCGACGGCGGAAAAAGTGGCGCGGCGCATGAGATACCAGGCCGTGAACGGCCGCCATTCCATGACGCGCCGCGTCCGTTCGCGAGGCACGCCGGAACGCCATTCTTCGAGATATGGAACTCGTACATACCTCACGTTCTGGAGATTCAGCGTCTGCGCCACCGTCGCGCCAAGCCTATCGGAGAAATGCGGATGTCCACCACAGAGCGGGAACTCCATGTTGCTCTGCCCAGCGCAAATGAACACTTCACCCACAAGCACATCCTTCACACGGACATAATCGGAACGGTTCGTAACGGATGAGACGAAAAGCTCCCGTGGCTTCTTCACTGCGGACAACGGCGACAATATCACGCGCCACTTCCCTTTTGCATCCGCCGTCGCCCGCACTTTCTGCCCAGCGAAATCGACCACGACCTGTTCGCACGGGCTGCTCCAACCCCATACTGGAACAGGCTTGCCGCGCTGAAGAACCGCTCCATCCGTAAACGGGCTGCCAAGGGTAATTGCCGCAAGAAACGAACACAGCGCCATCATCCTTCAACCTCCTTGAGAATTCGCAGTTTCACAGGTCCGAGAAGCCCGGATCGCATCGGCGCGTCCGTGCTCTTCCAATGCCGCCAGCTCGTCCATGTCCTGCGCTCCGATTCCGGAAGAGCATCGTCCGCTATGAGCCTGTTCGGCCACAGGTTGGTGATGCGGACTGCGACATCGATTTCGGAATTGCCGCCTGCGGCGGCATCTGTCACATCGACGGAGAACGGCGGCTTCCAGAGCGGGGGGTATTCTTTCCCGTTCACCGTGACCGTGGCGAAATTGCAAACCTCTCCAAGATCAAGCACCAGCCGTGTCCCTGTGATGCGCGCCGGAACGGGCAGCCTATGGCGATAGGTGGCGGTTCCCGAGAATCCGCGCAGAAGAGGGTCGGAGGATTGCGCCCAATCTGTCAGCGTCATCAGGTCAATCGTCTTCGGTTCGTTACCGACCGGTGAGACGAAACTCACGCTCCATGTGCCCTCTACCGGAACCGCCAAGATTTCGGCCAGCGCGGGCTCAAGCGGAATATCCACATCGCACTCTGAACGGAACACGACAAAAGCCGAACCAGCTGTCGGCAAACGCACAGAGACGAATGTCTTGCCGCCCTTTTCGCGCCAATGCCGTGCGCGAAACGCCTTGCCTGTTTCCGGATACCATATTTCAGGCGTTCGACCGACAACGGGAAAAGCGCGCTCGACAGACGTTTCCGCACGGTTCGCGGCGCATACGAAAAATCTGTCTTCGTTCATCCCGTCATTTTGCAGCAGATACTGGCAGCGGGTCACGTAGCGTACATATTCCTTGGCCTCTTTCCACCATGTCTGGGTGCGGTCGAAGTGCCAGCCATACTGTCCGAATGTCATGCCCGGATAACGTGGCGGATCGAACGGCTGATGGCAGAAACGCTGGAAGAACAGCCTGTTGACGCCTTCGGTGAAAGCCGCATCCCCCTGGCATTTGACGGAGAAAGGCGTCGTCATCCAACGCCCGGAACATGCGCCCGGACCGCACGTGAACGCCTCTGCGCCAATAATGCGTTTCCCGCACTTGCGCGCGGTAGCGACTACCTCCTTCGCACCGCCGATGTCTGGATTTACAAATGTATAGAATTCCGTCGAATGGCTCCAGAACTCGCACATCGGCACGTCGCAGAATCGCGTATAGCTTTCGGTGTCGAACGGTCCGTTCCCATACGGTTCGAGGTAAAACTCCATTCCCAACTCATGACACTTGCGTTGCATCGTGCCCGCGTAATTCTCGGCAAACACATCCGAGACAACACGCCGGAAGTCGGCAAGAAAACGTTCCGTGTCTTCAACAGACTCGACAATCTTGCCAGCGAAAACCGGCATGTACGGCATAATCGAATAGCCGACCCTCTTTTCAAAAACACGCTCAAAACCATGAGTCCAGTTCTGGGACTCTGCCTCATAGCTGTCGTTGAGAACCATTCTGTAGGCATCACCATCCTTACCCGCCAGACGCTTCAATTTCCCAGCGTAAGCATCGAAATGCCGGGCGACGGCGGCGGCGTCAAGTTTGTCGACTTCCAGACCATACCCGCCTTTCGTGTATTCTCCGCTCAGATGCATGCCGTTGGCGGAGTATCCAATGCGCAGGATCGACCACTCGCCTGGCGGAACATCCCACTCCAGTGTACCGTCCGTTTTCATACGGTCTGTCAGGTTGATCGTCTCGTCAGTATTGATCGCGCCTACGACCTCTTCCGCCTCCGTCCGCTTGAACGGCGCCTTGACCCTGAACATCTTTGCTTCCAGATCCTCGATTGGCGTTGCGGTCAACAAGTGGAACTCTTCGAGTTTTAGCGGTCGTTTCCCTTGCGTAACGGTAAAGCGGAAAGCCCTGGCTTCGACAGGATTCGGGAAAGCGTGATAGTGGCGTCCCCAAAGCGCTGTGTTGAAATCCGCGACAACTATGGGTATCGATTTCTCTATGGCGTCAAAATGCGTACCGTCCCGGGAGATCTCGACCTTTCCGCAGGCACGGTCGCGAAAAGTCCAGTCAAATGACATGCGCCAGTCAATTCCGGCGACCTGAATTGGCTTCCGACTTGTCACGGTGGCCGTGCAGCCGTCCAGTACGGTTTCAACCGGAGGAAGCGCGCGCACGCGCTCCTTCACGGCAATCACGGCTATATCCTCGTAGAATCCATAATCGTCCGCCGTTCGCGGAAGAACGCCTGAAAACCCGCACGGGCCGCGCACTCGCGTCTCTGTTGTCTGCACATACTTCATCGATTCTGACGGCTTCACCCACGGGCCGCCGGAGTTCGCCCATCCGCTGCTGTTGCAGACACCAAACGAAAGGCCCAACCTCCCACACTCGCGAACGGCGTGCAGAAGCATCGCATACCATTCGTCCGTACCGAAACGGACAGGACCGGAAGAAATGCCGCAACCGGCGTCAAAGACGTGCACGCCGGCGATTCCGACATCGGCCATCGCCTCCAGATCGGCGGTAATGCCGACCTTGGAGACGTTCCCGTTCATCCACTGCCACCAGACATACGGACCGTACGCTCGTGGCGGATTCGCGAACGTGGAGAGCGAGATTATGGTTGCCAGTAACAGATTCATTGCGTTTCTCGTTTTTTGGAAGATACGAAATTTCCTAAAAACTGAAAACGGCGGCCATTATACAATCAAGGGCAAAACAGCACAAGCGAAAATGTTCGTAAAAGTGCAAAGGAATTATCATCAATATTGCAATGGCAAGATGGAAATGACATGATACCCACCTAGTGAAAACAAGGGTGATAGACAGGATTGTGACGCAGGAAATTCCTACTGCGATTTTTAGGACACAATATACTCGCCGTACGAACCATTATGGTTTAAGACATCCGAGCGGAACGACATACACGCCATCAGGGCGCCTGAACGCGAACTTCGTTCCTGTCAGCACCATAAGGAAAGACGGCTTCCCCATGCGAGCTTCATCAACACGTGCGGCAACCTTCAGCAGATTCTGCGCCGCCTCGTCAATCCTCCCGCTTCCGAGCTTTACCTCGATTCCACCCCACCTCCCGTCTGGCAGCGACACAACAAGATCGACTTCAAGTCCGTAACGATCCCGAAAATGCGACACTTGACCATCCATTACTTGAGCATAGACACGAAGGTCGCGGCAACACATTGACTCAAACAGGAAGCCGAACGTTATTATGTCCCGCAAAAGGCCGTTCGGATTCGTTCCGAGAACGGCAGCCGGTATGGACGGATCGGAGAATTGGCGTTTCACTGCGGTTCTCACGGCCGTCTTTGACCGCAACGCCGGAGTCCATGCCGGTGTATCCTCTATCACGAATATCTTTCTTAACGCATTCAAATAGTCGGCAACGGTTTTGTCCGATGCCGTGCAGTCATTGGCACACATGTCATCGATAATCGTCTGCTGCAACGCTACGGACGAGACGTTTCTGGAAAGCGATTTCAGCAACTGCATCACTCTGGCAGGGTTTCGTTCTATGCCATCCACCCGGTGGATGTCTTCCTCTACAATCGCCTTGACATAGTTATGCGCAATACGTCGAGACGGAGAATCAGCAAGAAAAGTCGCCTCAGGCCAGCCGCCACGACAGACAAGACGTGCAATGTCCGGTATAGACAGCTCAGAAGTTGCACCCTGAGTGCCATCTCCTTCGAACAAGTTGCGGAGAGACACCTTGCCGTTCGATTCACCAGACTCCCATAACGACATCGGGCGCATGCGCAATCGGGCAATACGCCCAGTTCCCGTGTGCCTTCGCTTCAACTTTGGGTTCTTTTCCTCTTCCGCATCTGGCGGCACAGCCGAACCTGTCAAAATGAAATGCCCCATGCCTCCACGCTTGTCGACGGAAAAACGCACGGCGTCCCACAGATTGGGAGCAACTTGCCATTCGTCAATCAAATGCGGAGTCTCACCTTCAAGAAGTAACGACGGCATGGTTTCGGCCATTTGCATATAGTTGTCGGCCTGATCTTGATCCTGCATATAAACCGCACTTCGAGCCGCCTTCTCCGCAGTTCTGGTCTTGCCACACCATTTTGCGCCCTCAATCAACACGGCACCAGCCGATTGAAGTTCAATGCGTAGCAATTCGTCAGCGATTCGTTGCTTGTATTCATTTCTGGCCATACCATCATCTCCTGTAGAAAAACGCGGATATTATAGCACAAACGGGTGGGCCGACGCAACTCTGCTCCGTCATTTTGCTACATTTCACTCCGTCATTTTGCTATGTTTCGCTCCGTCATTTTGCTATGTCCGAGAGGGGTATGAATTCGTAAAAGTGCAAAAGAATCATCATCAATATTGCAACGATTAGGCGGGAATGGTATGATACACGCCCAATGAAAACAAGGCTGATTTACATTCTGACAGACACATCGCGCAATTCAGGCCGGAAGCTGTTGCAGAGCATTCTGCACTTTTCCATGGGTCGTCATGACTGGCGGCTCAACATCATGGAGCCGAACGACACCGGCAGACGCCGTCTTGCTGAGTCCGTGCGTGGGGACGGACCTGACGGCGTGATCACCAGCATGCTCGAGGACGCCGCTTTAGAACAAACGCTCGAGAAGTCGTCCGTCCC
>CACZCD010000078.1 GCA_902779565.1 uncultured bacterium
CCATGTTTTCCTTTCCGCGGCGCTTGTGCGCCGACAGGAGGAAAGATAGCAGAATCGCCGTTCCGAGTTGTAAAGGAATTGTAAAAAGATTGTAAAAAAATTGTAAAAGAATTGTAAAAGAATTTTTACAACTTTCCCGGAAATTGTTAGCCGACGCTACTTCAAAAGGGTCTGTCCCCATAGAAAACACGGCTCTGCGCAGGGTCTGTCCCCAAACTTGCCAGCCCAATTGCAAGGGCCTGTCCCCGCTAAATCCATACCAGTTCTTGTGCAGAAAACAATCGGCTCTGCATTTTTCACGCGCAATATTATGCATTAACAGAAAATTCCTCTACGCTGGTATCTTATCATCTACCGGACAGGGGCTAATTCCTTTAGGGGCATCACCATCGGCATTCTGTCCCACCTTTGAAGTGCCGCAACCCATACCACAAAACCTGATTGCATTGCTGCGCCCAATGTGCAGACCGGGGACAGGCCCCGCAGTCTTCAAAAAGGCCAGTCCATATAGCTTATAGGAGCAATTTGTAGAGCGTCTCCCAAAGAAACACTACCCGTAGAAAACGCGTAACAGCACAGGATCTAGCTCCACGCGATTCCGACCTTTGCACGCCACCACTATGTTAAGATGTGCGACGTTCACGTAGCGTAATAAGGCAATCAATGACTCCTTCATATATTGCCTGTGTCTCCTCCGCATCGATGACGCCATCAATCAAGGACTCGTCGATGATTCTGAACATCGACGCAAAATCATCGGAGGACTGCTTGTTGGCCATTAACCATGCTTTCAATTGACGGACCTCCTGCGGCACTATCTTTTTGTCTGCCAGAATGTCATTCACAAGGTTCTGCAATTCCTGTATTGCTTGAGCTTTAGCGCTACGAGCCTTGCGAACAACTCCAGCGAAAGAATCCTCTCGCGCCCTTAGCAACTTCTCCTCTTCGGCCACCCGCTTTTCATAAAGTCGGTCAATGGCCTTTTGCGTCTTTTGTGCCTCGCGTTCCCGTTGGCGACGCTCCTGTTCTCGCTGGCGGTCAAGTTTCTCCTGCGCCCGTTTCCTCTCTCGTTCAAGTTTCATTTTCTCCCGGTACGATCGTGAACCAGTCATAAATTCCGCAGGCGAAATGTCGATATTCTGACGTTTTGACATTGCACTAATTCTTGATAAATGATTATTAATCATCGTAGTCGCTACCGTTTTTGTCAAGCCGACAGGAATAATTCCATTGTTAAATCGCCGAATAAACTCTATCTGCCACTTCGTTGGAGCATTGGACATGACAACAGCCTTTTTCTGTGCGGCCTGTTTCGGTGTCCTCGGCACAAGCCAAAGCCAAAATACAACCATCCCCAACGTAAATACCGCAAGCGAAGCAACATCCGCAGTCTCCAAGGTCGGGAATAAATCGGAAAACCTAGCTGAATCATCAATTACTTTGCACGCCTCATCATAATGAGACTGAACAATTAAACGCAGTTTTCTTGGTAGATGGTGGTATTCGTTAACAACCTGTTCGGGCATGTTGTTGTGCGCAGCATACATTAATCGATGATAATGTCTCTGCACACGAGTCGTAGAGACAAATGATATTCCAAACACAAGAGCAAGACATAGTATGCCCAGCGAAAGAACTGTCTTTGCGACCGGGGTCATTCGTCAACCTCACCTTCAGCTTCCGACGAGACGTTCTGTACAACATCGGAGATTTCAACCCCGCTCTGCGAAGCCCTGTACTCTTCAGCGGCCATCGTGCGATCAAAAGATGCTGTCGGATCAATCTCCTGCACAAGCCGTTCCATGTCATCAAGTGAAACTCTGAAAAATTCTTTGCGAGAGTTACTCTTGTTTACGCGACACGCGGCAAGACGCTCATGTAGTCTAGTTTCAAGCCCTACTGCATCCTCTGAGAAAATAAAACTGTGAATATCAAACGCGAACGGAACGCTTGCATCGCCCAGTTCATCTACACGATCCTTTGGTTCGAGGCGGCGCGTCATACCAACCTTGAATACATCAGGGCCGAAGGAGCCAAGGTTGCTGATGACATACACTGTTCCGGCCTTACCATTTTGCCGCTTTGCAATCTCTTCCCTCTGAACTGCCACCTCGCCAAGATTGGATTCAACTTTGAGAATCTGTGCATCTATATCTGCAAGCGTCTCCTTCGTTTCAGTGGACTGCTCGCCGTTCTTGGCCATTTCCTCAGCGGCTTTTGCAGCAGTCTCCTCACGCAAAATCCGCAAGCGTTCTTGTTCTGCAGCATATTTTGCCTCTTCCTCGGCCACGCGTTTACGCTCTTCTTCGAGCCGCAAACGCTCCTCGCGCTCCTCCCTCATCTTCTCACGAAGCGCGATTTGTTCTTGTCTCTGTTGCTCTCTTCTTAGATACCATAGATATTCCACCTTGACAGCATCAATAAAGATTTTCTCAAGTTCTCCAAGGAATGCAAGAACTGTCGGAAGAATCGTCCTGTCGCCATCTTCATACATCTGCTGAATGCGGAGCATCAACTTGCCAACCTTGCTTATCGCCTCATCCTGTGCCTTGTAGCGAAGTTCTTCCAATATAACCCGAAGTTCAAGTTTCAGATAGATGACCGTTATAGAAAAGAGAGACTTCATCGCCTTTGTCTGGTACCTTAGCGAGAACTCCTCGCACAACGAATCAATGCGTTTTGATATCTGCTTCGCCTCCTTGCGTAAATCAGGTATGGAGAATGCCTTGATGTCGATTTCACCGATTGGATCAAGGGAAGCCTGATCGGAAAAGGCAGCCTCGGCATTAAGCACCTCAATCGGTTTGTCTTCAAGATGCATCCAGTTTTCAAGGCAATACTCCACCGCCTCGAAATTCTTCTTGGCACGAGCAAACTTGTCGAGGAGCGCCTTGTATTTCTTTTGTGCTTCATCAAACTTCTGCACAAACTCTACTGCGCCGTCACGACGAGATGTGAGATCGTCAATCTCTTTCCGCAACTTCATCTCAAGTGCAGTCTTTTCCTGAAGAACCTGTTCCTGCTGCGCGTTGCGCTCTGCCAGATCACGTTCGTATTCCGCGCACTGTCGCTCCATCGCCTGTTCAAATTCAAGTCTTTTCGCTTCAATCTGTTTGTCGAAATCAGCGCTTTCAACCTCGATTCTCTGGCGATTCTCAACCAATTCGGCGTATCCATTGTCCTTGAAGAACTTGTCGAGTTCTTCCGCATGGGCAAGAGCCGAATCCCGATCTTCCTTGGCTTTGGCAATTTCACCTTCGACGCGCTTTATTTCAGCTTTCAATCGCTGATCCTCCTTATCTACGCCACGCAATGACCAATAGACAGATCCTACGCCAAGCAGCGCGCCGATGATCGCTACGGGCAGCATGGCAGGAACTATGGCTGGGCTGAGAGCCAAAGCGACGGATACTCCTATAAGGATATAATGCTTCTGCTTCATTGGCATATCCTTTATTTCAATGAATTCTTCTCTTGGATTTGGGACAGTTTCTCGGAAATGTTCTTGAGCATTTCGCTGTGTTCACGGAGGATGCCATCTATATCCGTATCTTCAGATCCCTGCCTAGACGGTCCGGCGTCGCCCTTTTCACGTGACATGGATTCCATCAGTCCCGAAGATATGATACCAGTCGGGATGGCAACGGCGGCAAGTCCCGAGAATGCGATTAAAGCACCAACAAGACGCCCAAGCGCGGTAACGGGATAGATGTCTCCGTACCCTACGGTCGTCAACGTTGCAACCGCCCACCAAAGTCCTGAGAACGCATTGCGAAACACATCAGGCTGGGCATCATGTTCTGCGGAATACATCAGAAGCGAAGATATTAGCATGAGAATAGCAACGAAGAACAGCGAACCGAGCAATTCCCTCTTCTTCAATACAATCACCGCACCAAGGGATTTCATGGCGTCAAAATAGCGGTTCAACTTGAAAATACGCAACAACCGAACCAAACGGAGCGCCCTCAACCCAAGCATTGTTCCGGGCAGTAACATTGGCAGCCAGAACGGCAGTATGGCGATGAGATCAACTATCGCCATAACTGACATCACATATCTTACACGAGACATTATCGCGCCGCTCCTTGGATAAAGAAAATCAGCCGTTGCGATGCGCAGAACATATTCAATTGTGAAAACACATGATGCCACACCCTCCAAAAGAACCAATATCCTCAGGACGCGCGGGGGCGGGTCGAACGTTGATGCAAACACAATAATAACACTTGCTAGGATGAGTGCCGTAATTGCCCGATCAAAGAAGCGACTCAGAAAGGAAGTCCCGTCGTCAGGCTGAATAATCTCAAACATTCTTCGCCGAATGCTCATATCGCCACCTCCATGTCTGTAAATCCTGCCAAGGCCATCATTATCCCCTCCTTGTTATTTCCGCGATTTCGACGGTTTTCCGTTGCCGTATTCGCGGGACTCGGCTGTCGCCTTGCGGATTGAATCGAGAAGGCCGGGGATGATCTCGCCGCCCATCTTTGCCGCGGCGAAGGTGAGGCGGCCGGCGTCCTTGAGCGAAGCGCCGGTCCAAAAGATCTCTTTGCCGTCAATGATGATGAAGCGGTCGTGGCAGATTCCGCAGATCGTCTTGGTGAACTTGCCGCATTGCGCACCGAACGCCTCAAAATCCGATTCCTCAAGCTCGCCGTTGGAGTGCGTGATCAGTTCAATCTTCACGCCGCGTCCGCGCTTGGCGAGCATGTCAAGCGTCGCCACGCCGGGATAGGCGTCGATCACGATCAGTTCCTTCTTCGCCCGCCGGATGAACTTGATCAGGAGCGACTTCGCATCCCAATACCTGTTTTGATAGAAAATGCCCTGCAGCGGCGGCTCTTTCGTCTGCACAAAGAAATCCACCTTGCCTTCAAGCGCTTCTATTCGCTGATCATGCGTGGCTAGATTGCGATGCAGCGTATCTTCCAACTGATTCAGCCTAGCGTTGATTGAATAGCCCCTCAACAGGTATTCCTTGAGTATCTTTGTCGCCCATTGACGGAACTTTACGCCAAGAATTGAATTGACACGATATCCAACAGAAATAATGGCATCAAGGTTATAGCAAGTGACATTGCGCCGGACTTCACGCGCCCCCTCCATACGAACTACCGAGAAATCCTCGGTAGTTGCCTCGCGAGACAACTCTCCAACCGAATACACATTCTTCAAGTGCAAACTAATGTTGTCAGTACTACAACCAAATAACGTGGCCATCTGACTTTGCGTTAACCATACGGTCTCGTTTTCGAGACGAACGTCCAACCGAACGGTCTCATTCGGCTGATAGACCACTATCTGATTTTCGCTTGCGTTCATCCAACCTTGCCTTTCATGCCGCATATTATACCATCTTTCCGCGCTTTCTCCTTCCAACGGCAAGAACCCGACTGGGCATTGTCGCCCAACGAAGCAGGCGTGTCTGTATGAAGGGCCAACTTTGATTGGGTAATGGGTTAGAGGGGAAGCACAATCATTCCTGGCACGCTATACAAAAAGAAGGGAACTCTTGGACGTGCCGTTCCATAAAAGGGGGCTTCACCACCTCATCAAGGTCCCTTCGGGGCACGTAAGGTACTACAGTCCATTGTCAAAGTCAATCCATATTTTCTTGAAATGCCGATTATCGAGGCAGTGGATTCGATAAAAGATTCTCTTTCATTGGTTGAGCATTCTGTGGTATAATTCGCACAATTTTATAAACAGAATAGGACGGATGACATGAAGTCGAGACTGTTGGCACTTCTCGCAGTGGCATTCGCTCTGGCGTCTTATGGCGATCAGGCGAACGCCATCGTGCGCCTTTTGAACTCGCGCGCCTCCGGCTCCCCCAAAGGTTATGCCGAGGCCGCCGAGGAGATTGCGGCGGACGCGGCGGCCGGCCGGCCGCTGCAGGGGTTCGTCCTCGCCATCGTCGCGCGGGAGCCCGACGCGCCGCCCGCGGCGCGTCTGGACGAGGCGACGCGCCAGAAGTATCTGACCGCGAGCCGCGAGAAGATCACGAAGCTCGCCCACCGCACGAACAACTCGCTTGCGTGGTACCTCCTCTCCATTGATTCCGGCGACACGAACCTCCTCCAGCGCGCCGCGCTCGGCGGCAATGTGCAGGCGCTGAACGCCTGGGGGTCCATGCTCGTGAACAACATTATCCGCGAGGGGCGCTCCACGAACGAGATCGCGCGCGTGCTCGGCGAGGCCGTCGAGTTCTTCAAGAAGGCGGCGGGGCAGGGCGATGCCAACGGACTCTACAATCTCGGTATGTGCCATGCGCGCGGGCTCGGCGTTCCGCGCGACGACGAGAAGGCGTTCAGCTGCTTCCGCACGGCGGCGGAGAAGGGCCATCCGGATGCCATCAACAACATCGGCTGGTTCTTCCGCGAGGGACGCATCGTGGGCAAGGATCTCGAGCTTTCGACGAAGTGGTTCAAGAAGTCGGCGGATTTCCAGAACGCCTACGGCGAGTATAACTATGGGCTCGCCCTCCACCGCGGCGAAGGCATCAAGCGGGATGACGTGGAGGCGGTGAAATACTTCAAGCGGGCGGCGGACGGCGGTTGCGTGGAGGCGTTGAACTCCTACGGCCTCGCGCTCCTCCGCGGCGAAGGGGTGGAGAAGAACGAGCTTGAGGCGATCAAGACGTTCGAGCGTGCTGCCGCGACCGGTTTCCCGCCGGCGATGGAGAATCTCGCCCACTGTTACGAAAAGGGCAAGGGTGTGAAGCCCGACGACAAGAAGGCCATGCTGTGGCGCATCCGCTCGAAGGCGGCGCGCGGCGACCGTGCCGCGCAGGCGTGGCTTATGCAGAACGATAAAGAAAGACGGCGATGAAGAAGGAAGAGAGATCGGGCGCACAGGCGCTCGTGGATTCGCTCGCAAAGGCGGGCACGGAAATTCTGTTTGGCTATCCGGGTGGTGCGGTTCTAGATATTTTCAACTGCCTCCCCGACGCGCCGTTCCAGTTCGTTCTGGGACGACATGAGCAGGGGTCCGTCCACATGGCCGACGGCTATGCGCGTTCCACCGGCCGGGCCGGCGTGTGCCTCGTGACTTCGGGTCCCGGCGCGACGAACACCATCACCGGTCTCGCCACCGCGAACATGGACGGCGTTCCGCTCGTCTGCATCACGGGGCAGGTCCCCATGAACCAGATCGGCACCGACGCCTTCCAGGAGGCGGACATGAACGGCATCTGCCGCGCCGTCACGAAGCATAGCTTCCTGGTGCAGAGTGCGGATGAGATCCCGGAGACGGTCGCCGAGGCGTTTTACATCGCCACGCACGGCAAGCCGGGGCCCGTGGTGATCGACATCCCGAAGAACGTGCAGCGCGCGCTGACCTCGGCGCAGTATCCGGAGCGCGTGTCGCTCCGCGCGTACCATCCCGAATCCACGGCGACCTCTTCGCAGATGGCGCGGTTCGCGAAGCTCGTCAACGAGGCGAAGCGCCCGGTTCTCTACGCGGGCGGCGGCGTGATCGTGGCCGGCGCCGCGAAGGATGTCGCCAACCTCGCGCACAAGGCGCAGATCCCCGTGGCGACCACGCTGATGGGGCTGGGGGCGTTTGACGAGAACGACCCGCTCGCGCTCCGTCTCGCCGGCATGCACGGCTCGGCGGCGGCGAACCACGCGATCGACAAGGCCGATCTCATCATCGCGCTCGGCGTGCGGTTCTCGGATCGCGTGACCGGTAAGCTCGCCGCCTACGCGAAGCACGCGAAGATCATCCATGTGGATTGCGATCCGAGCTCGATCAACAAGAACGTGTCGATCGATCTCGGCATCGTCGCGGACGTGAAGGACGTGCTGACGACGGTGAACTCGCGCATCCGTCCCGCCGAGCACAAGGAATGGCTCGCGCAGATCGACGAATGGAAGCGGAAGCGTCCGGTGACCTACAAGCCGCTGCACAAGAACGTGATCATGCCGCAGCAAGTGATCGAGGCGATCGACCGCGCCACGAAGGGGCGGGCGGTGCTCGTGACGGATGTCGGCCAGCATCAGATGTGGTCGGCGCAGTTCTTCCGGCATAACCGGCCGCGGCATTTCCTCAGCTCCGGCGGCATGGGCACGATGGGGTTCGGCATCCCGGCGGCGATCGGCGCGGCCTTTGCGCGGCCCGACCACAAGACGGTGGCGGTGTGCGGCGACGGCGGCGCGCAGATGACGTTCGAGGAGGTGGTGGTGGCCGTCGAGCACAAGCTCCCCGTCACGTTCGTGGTGATCAACAACGCGTGCCTCGGCATGGTGCGCCAGTGGCAGGAGCTGTTCTACGGCAAGCGCTACTCCGGCTCCATCCTGTCGGTGCGCGGGCGGCTCGCCAACGAGCGTCTGGAGCAGGATCTCAAGTATGACTATCTGCCGGACTTCAAGAGGCTCGCGGAGGCGCATGGTGCGGAGGCCTACCGCGTGATCGATCCCGCGAAGCTCGATGCGGTGATCCGCAAGGCGATCAACTCGAAGAAGACGACGTTCGTGGAGGTGATCGTGGAGCCGCGCGCCAACGTCTATCCGATGCAGCCCGGCGGTCAGCCCGTGGAGGCGATGATTTATGGGTAGTTTAGAGTTAGTGGTTAGTGGCTAGTGGTTAGAGTTAATTCATAGTAACAACTGGAAACTCTAAACTCTAAACTCTAAACTGGAAACTGGAGTTTGCGATGAAAGAGCAGATACATAGACTGAACTGTTACGTGGAGAACAAGCCGGGGGTCCTGGCCAGGATCGTGGGGCTGATCTCCGGACGTGGCTACAACATTCAGACTCTGTCGGTGGGGCCGACGGAGGACGGCACGGTTTCGCGCATGAAGATTGACGTGTTGGGCGGCGAGCGGGAGATCCATCAGATAATGCTCCAACTGCAGAACCAGGTGAACGTGATCGAGGTGACGTCCCGTCGCCGCTGAACGAACGGAGGACCGCCATGAAGAAAGTGTTTGTCATCGCCATGGAATGCGAGGCCGAGGCCGTCGCGCGCAACTTTCCGGACGCGCGCGAGGAGAAGCTGTTCGGCCGGAAGGTGATCCGAGGAACGCTGGGCGGCGAGCCGACGGCGGTGATCGTCTCGGGCATCGGCAAGGTGAATGCGGCGGCGAGCACGCAGCTCGCCATCGCCACACTCGGCGCGGAGAAGGTGCTGAACGTGGGCGTTGCGGGCGGACTCGACCCGAAGCTCCGCGTCGGCGACCTGCTGCGCGTGGCGCGCGTGGTGCAGTACGACTTCGACCTCTCGAAGATCAACGGGACACCGATCGGCACCTTGGATGAGTACAAGACGCCGTTCTTCGAACTCACGGTGGCGGGCGAAGGTCTGCCGGAGGCGACGGTCGCGACGGGCGACCGGTTCGCGGACGGCGAAGAGATTGTGGGCTTTCTCCGGAAGACGTTCGGCGCGAACGTGTGCGAGATGGAACTTGGCGCGATTGCGCATGTGGCGTCGCGCGCCGGTGTGAAGGTCCATTCGTGGAAGGCGATCTCGGATGTCGCCGGAAACGAGACGCAGGCCGATCAGTACAAGCGGAACCTGAAGGCGTGTCTCGACTCCTTGTCGGCGAAGATTCCGGCGTTGTTCAAGGCCGTATGAACACGGGCGACACCATCGCCGCCCTCGCGACCGCTCCCGGACGCGGCGGCGTGGCGGTTGTGCGCATGAGCGGACCCGATGCCTGGGAGGTGGCCGGGCGCGTGCTGGGGCGTCCGATCTGCGACGCGCAGGCGGGACGTTTCTTCTTCAGCCGTTTTGGTAAGGCCGATAGCGGACTCGTGTTGGTGTTCAAGGGTCCGCATTCGTACACGGGCGAAGATGTCGTGGAGTTCCATGGTCATGGCGGCAGCGTGGCGCCGCGCCGTGTTCTGGAGGCCTGTTTCGCGGCGGGGGCGCGTCTTGCGCGGCGCGGCGAGTTCACCGAGCGCGCGTTCCTCAACGGCAAGCTCGACCTTTCGGCGGCGGAGGCGGTGATCGATCTTGTGGACGCGCGCACGGATCGCGCGGCGGCGGACGCGCAGGCGCGCCTTGCGGGGGCGCTATCGCAGCGTTACGAATCGCTTTACGCCGAGGCGCTTGAGCTTTCCGGACGTCTCGAGCATCTGCTGGACGTGAGCGAGGAGGAGATGCCCGACGGGACGATGGAGGCAATTGCCGCCGACATCGCGCAGTTGCGCCAGCGCATCGATCGTTTGCTCGCCACCGCCCATGAAGGGCGGATCCTGCGCGACGGGGCGCTCGTGGTTCTCGCGGGTGCGCCGAACGCCGGCAAGAGTTCGCTCATGAACGCGCTGCTCGGCACGCGCCGCGCCATTGTCTCGGATGTCGCCGGCACCACGCGCGACACGATCGAGGAGGGGCTTGATCTCGACGGTTGGCCGGTGCGTCTGGTCGATACGGCTGGGCTCCGCGAAACCGCCGATGTCATCGAGGCGGAGGGTGTGGCGCGGGCGGAATCGCAGATTGCGGAGGCCGATCTCGTGATTGCCCTCGATTGCGACGTGCCGGGCGCGATCCGAATTCATGCGAAGTGCGATTTGGATGAGCCGGCCGAGGCGACGTCCTCCGAGACGGCGCCGCTGCGTGTCTCCGCCAAGACGGGCGAAGGTCTGGAGTCGCTGCGTCAGCGCATCGCCGAACGGCTCGCCGCGCTGGCGGCGAAGGGTTCGGAGGAGACCGGAGACGTCACGGCGCGGCAGGCCTCGCAGCTTGAAACGGCGGCGCAGGCGCTCGCGGGCGCGGATGTCGGCGATCCCGTGCTGGCGGCGAACGCGCTTCGCCAGGCGGCGGAGGCGATCGGTCGGATTGTCGGCAAGACCTATTCCGACGATCTGCTTGATGAACTCTTCTCCCGCTTCTGCGTCGGCAAGTGACACCTGCAGAAATTTGCTGGCGTTCCCCATTCCCCGTTCCCCGTTCCCCATTCCCCGTTCCCCGTTCCCCATTCCCCGCTTTATGATATAATCTGCGGCATGAGAAAAGATTTTTATGCGGCGATTCTCTCCGGGGGAAGTGGCGAGCGGTTTTGGCCGCTCTCCACGCCGGAGAGACCGAAACAGTTCCTGTCCGTATTCGGCGGCAAGTCCCTGCTGCGGCAGAGCGTCGAGCGGCTGAAGGGCGTTGTTCCGCCCGATCGCATCCTGATCGTCACGGGGAAGGCGCTCGCCAAGGCGACATACCGCGAACTGCCGGAGATTCCGCGGCGCAACATCCTTCTCGAACCCTGCCGGCGTGACACCGCCGCTGCCGTCGCCACCGCCTGCACCGCCGTGGAGAAGCTAGGCGGGGAGAAGGCCGTCGCCGCGATCCTCACGGCGGATCAGCTGATGGCGGACGTCAAGGCGTTCCGTCGGATCCTCCTGTGCGCGGCGGACGCCGCCGCGACGTCAGACGCCATCGTGACGATGGGCGTGAAGCCGACATATCCTGCCACGGGTTTTGGCTACATCAAGGTGGGCAAGCCGTGCGGCCGCGTGTTCCGGGCCGAGCGGTTCGTGGAGAAGCCCGATCTCCCCACGGCGAAGAAGTATCTGAAGAGCGGCAAGTATGTGTGGAACGCCGGCATGTTCATGTGGAAGGTCTCCACGCTGAAGGCGGCGCTCGCGAAGTACGCACCGCAGCTCGTCGGCATCACGCCGAAGGACTACGAGCGTCTGCCGAAGATCTCCTTCGACTATGCCGTGATGGAGAAGGCGGAGAACGTGCTGGTCACCGCCGGCGATTTCGGCTGGGACGACGTGGGCACCTGGACCGCCGCCGATCGCCACCTGCCGACGGACGGGGAGGGGAATGCGACGCGCGGGCGCGTGACGCTTTTGGATTGCGGCAACTCCGTCGCGGTGGCCGAGGGCGCTTCGATCGCCGCGCTGGGCGTGAAGGATCTCGTGATCGTCACCACGAAGGATGCCGTGCTTGTCGCCTCCAAGGACCGGGTGCAGGATCTGAAACAGCTGCTGAAGTTAGTTTAGAGTTCAGAGTTTAGAGTTTGGAGTTTAGAGTTAAATGCGGACCGGAATCCGCTTTGGGTTCAAGGGAGTGGTCATAAAATGATGATGTTCGCAGCCCTCGCTGTGCTCTGTATGACTTCGCCGGCGGCATTTGACGCCACCCGCTATGGTGCATTGCCCGACGGCGCAAGCGACTCGACCGCCGCGCTGCAGCGCGCGATCGACGAATGTGCGGCCGCCGGGGGCGGTACGGTCGTCGTGCCGCCTCGCGGGGTGTACGTGTCGCGCAGGCTTTCGCTGAGAAGCAACGTGGAGCTCCGCATCGACGAGGGCGCGATCCTCCGGTGCAGCGACGAAATTGAGAGGTTCCCGCGCTATGAGCCGACGGACGTCTGGCGCTGGGACCGGCCTGTGCGCTGGAACAGCTATTCGTTCTTCTATACATGCGGGCAGACCAACGTGGCGATCACGGGGAAGGGGACGATCGACGGCTACTCCACGTCGGAACGGTTCCATGTCCGGGTCGATGGCGCCTACCTGCGCACTAGCGACACGAACATCGTGGCGCGCGGGCTGTTCTTCGCGGGCTGCCGCGGCGTGCGGATCGAGGGGATACGGTATGTCAACCCGTGCGGATGGGCCACGTGGTTCCTCGACTGTGATGACGTGCGCGTGAAGAACGTGACCATCCGCTGCGACCGCGAGCGCCCGAACGGCGACGGTCTGCATTTCGGGGGCTGTCGCGACGTGTCCGTCTCGGGATGCGACATTGACGCCAACGACGACGCCATCATCGTCCGTTCCCACCAGGAACAGATGCGCGCGCCGCGTCCGTGCGAGCGGATGCGCGTCGAGAACTGCAGGCTGCGCTCGAACCAGTACGCCGTCCGCTTCGGCTGGACGGGCGACGCGCCCGTCAAGGACTGCGTCTTCCGCGATATCGACTGTCCGTACTCGAACCGCGGTCTCGGGTTCTCCGTGCCGAAGATGTTCGACCCTTCGTACACCCGCGACCCTCCGCGCGGCAACGGGATTCCGGAGCCTGACTTCCCGACCGTCCCGTTCGCGCTTGAGAACATCCGCTTCGAGAACATGCGCCTTACGAGCTTCACCATTCCCTTCGGGATCATGGTCGGCGCCGGCGAGCGCGTGGCGTACATGCGGAACGTGTGCTTTTCGAACTGCCAGTTCCGCTCGCAGCTGCCGCCGGTCTTCAAGTTCCGTCAGCAGGACCGCGTCTCGGACTGGCGCTTTGTCGATGTTGACTTCAGCATCGAGAAGCCCAAGGGCGCGCTCACCCCCGACACGGGCGTGTGGTTCGACAACGCCGCAGACATCGTCATGGAGCGCGTCAGATGGCGGTGCGTGCCGCGCGACGATCCCGAGTGGCGAATCACGCTTCGTCCGATAGCCAACGGGAAGTGGGAGCGCTACAGGGACCCCAAGACGAAATACATGAACCTGCGCCCCTGCACGAACCCCAAGCCGGCTCGTCCGTTCGTGGTCGCCGGGGCGAAGCTGCGTCCGTACGTCGAAACGGTGCCGGACGGTACGAGGTGGTTTGTTTACGACGAACTGACCGACGGCGTTTTTGTGTGGAAGGTGCGCGTGACGCTCGCGGAGCAAGTCGTGCCGACCGGGCGACGGTGGGTGATCAATATCGAGAACCGCGACCCGGGTCTGGAAGTTCTTGGTTTTGAGGGGCCGTGGGAGCGTTTCGGCGACTTCCGCCCCCAGACCTCGTCCCTCTCGGTCTGCGGCACGCCGGTGAAGGACTTCCCAGAGTCAGGGAAGGGGCTTGATCGCATCTCCGCAGACTCCGTTGGCTGGGTGTCCGCAGGCGACCGCGATCGGAACCGCCGCAAGGAGTCCGACACGCGCGTCACGGAGGAACGTGGACGGGCCGTGTACGCATCGCCGTGGGGCGACTCGCCCGATGCGCGCATCGTCTCCGGTTCGCATTCCGTGTCGGTTGGTGCCGCGACAGGCGGGACTTCGCGCCGCGTCATGCTGCGCTACGACCACGAGTATGGTCTGATGGACTGGTGTTTTGGCTACCGAGTGACGGTCAGGCCCGGTGGTTCGGCATCGCTAGAAGCCGCCGCGCTGCATCCCGCGCACCAACCCTAATTTGGAGTGGGGACAGACCCTGCGAGAATGCGCCCATGGCACTTAGTAAGAGCAGACATAATGGGGACAGACCCTGCAGAATTTGATTATAAATATTATTTGCACTTTATAATTCGATTGAAATTTTGAGTTTCGAAGCGCGGCAAAAATGATAGGATTTCGTCCGCACCATAATCTTGAGATTTGGGGAATGGGGATGAGAATTAGTCCGACACAAATTCTCAGATGGAACCCTTGCGCCAAGAATCCTGAATTCGTTCGGAATCCGTTGGGGACAGACCCTACGAGATTAAGTAGATTTTGGGTAATGGGAATATGCATATTGACTTTGATGCACGGATATGATATCTTATGTGCGCACATAAAGAGAGGATTATGCATATGAACATCACACTTTCAGCACCGCCGCAAACTGTACAGATCGTTAGGCAGTGGGCAGAGGAGGAACATACTTCGCTCAACCAGTACATCCGTGATGTGCTGGAGGAGAAGGCTCGCGCCATTAAGGCGGAGCGTAGGAGGAGGGCGGAACGCATGCCTGAGGGTTGGCAATTCGACCGGGAAGAGGCGAACGTGAGGTAGTCTATGGTGTTTTTTGACTCCAACGTGCTGGTTTACATTGCGATAAACCAGGATACCGTCAAAAAGAAGGTTGCCCTTCAGCTGGTTGCATCCGCGATAGAAAACCAAAGCGGGTACATTTCGCTTCAGGTTTTGAGGGAGGTGGCGAACTGCATGTTCAAGAAGTCGAACGATTCCATTGAACACATCCGAGAGACGCTTTCGGGTTTTGATGCGCTTGATTGCCTGGACGAATCAAGGGATTTGCTGGATCGTGCAATCAAGATAAAGGACGAGTATGGAATACAGTTCTATGATGCGATGATTGTAGCCGCTGCCGAGGCGGCAGGTTGCGAAACGCTTTATTCCGAGGATATGGGCGACGGGCAGATATACGGTGGAATCCACATTGTGAACCCGTTCAAGAACGTCTAAACGTTGGTCAACAGTATAGAGGCAGGAACACAATGAACATTAGAAAGAGTTTGTTTGGCGCGGTCATGCTGGCTGCAGCCCTGGTGAGCATCAATGCGCACGGCTTTACGGTTGATGCCGATCTGCCGGCGGGCAACATCGTCGTTGACGGCATCGACGGCGATACGGTGAAGGTGCATCAGGATCTGCGCGATTCCGATTTGTGGTTCTACTGGGCGTTCCGGGTGAAGGGTGCGGCGGGGCGCACGCTCACGTTTGCGTTCACCGACAAGCGGTGGAGCGGGCCAGTCGGTGTGCGCGGACCAGTGGTCTCGACCGATGGCGGCCGGACGTTCGCCTATCCGCTCGACGTCGGATCCGGCGCGCTCGGCGATCGCGCCCTACCAGGGGGTGGCGCAAGGACGGACGGTTTCACGTACACGTTCGGGCCGAATGATGACGATGTGATGTTCTACGAGTGCCATCCGTACGTGCGCGCAAACTGGGACGCGTTCGTGGAACGGGCGTTGAGGGTTGAGTGTTGCGGGTTGAGTGGAGCTTCGCGCAAAGCAAATGACTCTACGCTCAACCCTCAACCCTCAACTCTCGCCATCGAGACGTTGTGCCGGTCGCGGAAGGGGGCGGATGTGCCGTGCGCGCGGTTCGGCTGCATCGACCGCGAGCCGAAGTTCCGCATCTTCATGAGCGCACGGCATCATTGCTCCGAGACGATGGCGAGCTGGGTCCTGGAGGGCGTGGGCGAGGCGTTCCTCGCGGACGACGATCTCGGGCGCTGGCTACGCGAGAACGTCGAGCTGATGATGGTGCCGTTTGTTGATTACGACGGCGCACAGGCGGGCAATCAAGGGAAGGTGCGCAAGCCGCACGACCACAACCGCGATTACACGGAGTTCATCTATCCCGAGACGAAGGCGATCACCGAATGGATCGAACGCCATGCGCACGGGCGGCTCGACATGTTTATCGACGTACACTGTCCGTGGATTCGCGGCAAGTACAACGAATGGCTGTACACGCCCTGGAAGGATCCGAAGATCCTTCCCGATCCGGCGGCGGAGACGCGCTTCTCGCAGCTGCTGGAGAAGCTGCAGTGCGGCACGATGCGCTACCGTGCGGCGAATGATCTGCCGTTCGGCAAGGAGTGGAACAAGGGAGTCAACTATGCGCAGGGCTGGAGCGCCGTCATCTGGGCGTGCAACAAGGTCAAGGGACTGAAGATCGCCCGCAGCTACGAGGTGCCGTTCGCGAGCGCCAACGGTGCGGTGGTGACGCCCGAGACGTGCCGCGAGCTCGGTCGCGACACGGCGAAAGTGTTCCGCGCGATGCTGGACGGTGGCGGGCAGGAGGCTGCCTGCCCTACCTGCGTAAGCGGAGTTTATCCGCATCTTGCAATGTTCAATGACGAAGGGGAATGCGGGACGGGCGCGGTGGTGCCGTGGGCAGGTTCTTTGTGGGTGGTCACCTACGGGCCGCACTGTCCGGCGGGCTCCAGCGACAAGCTCTACCAGATTTCGCCAGACCTCAAGCGGGTTGTCCGTCCGGAGTCGATTGGTGGTACGCCTGCGAACCGTCTCATACACCGCGAGACGAACCAGCTGTTGATCGGGCCGTACGTCATTGACGCGAAGGGGAATGTGCGCGCCATCCCTGCCGCGAAAATGCCGGGGCGTCTCACGGGCGCGGCGCGGCATATAACCGATCCGGCGAACCAGGTTTACGTCGCCACGATGGACAATGGACTCTACTCGCTCGATATGCACACGCTCACCGTCAAGACGCTCCAGCGAGACCACAACGGCATCTCCGGGAAGATCTGGGGCGCGCGCAAGATCGGTATTCCGCTTCCCTCCGACTGGAACGAGGCCGTCGATAACACGCTGCCGGGTTCCCACACGAAGGGCGTGTGTTCGGGCTTTGGCCGCCTACAGCTCGCGAACAATGGCGAGTATCACAAGGAGGCGTTGACGAATCCGTGGATCCCGTCCGGCGTGCTTGGCGACTGCGCGGCGGACGGCACCGACCAGCGTGTCATCAGGCGTTGCCAGTTCACCGACATCACGACCGCAGATGGGATTTACGGCAACGAGCATCCGCAGACGAATCCGATCTGGGCGATGGGGTGGGACGCCAAGAGCGTGATCCTCGGCGTCACGACGAACGGCACGGAATGGGCGTACTACCGTCTCCCGAAGGCGTCGCATGCGTACGATGGCGCACACGGTTGGAACACGGAATGGCCGCGCATCCGTGAAGCGGGTCTTGGCGGCGGCGCATTGCTGGCGACGATGCACGGCACGTTCTGGCGCTTCCCGCGCGGTTTCTCGCCGGCCCATCCGAACGGGATACGGCCGATCTCCACGTATCTCAAGGTCATCGGCGACTTTTGCTGGTGGAAAGATGCGCCGGGCGGCGGGTCGATCGTGTTTGGATGCGATGATCAGGCGAAGAACGCGTTCCTCGGAAAGCGGGGACTCAAGAAGGACGCGCCGCGCTGCGAGCGGTCGCAGAGCAACCTGTGGTTCGTGAAGCCGGAGGAGCTGAAATCGTTTGGACCGCCGTCGGGTGAAGGATATGTTTGGCAGAATGAGGACGTGAAGGCGGGGGATGTGTCAGACCCCTATCTCCATGCCGGCTACGAGTCCATGCGGTTTTCGTTTGTCCGTGCCGATGGTTCGCCTGTTCGGCATGAGATGCTGACGGAAGGCGATTGGGTGCGCGTGAAATGTTTAGAGGATGCGAAGTGCGCCACCGCCCGCTTCGACTATGGCCCGGCGCCCTGCGCGCTACCGCCGCTCGCGTCGAACGAGCCGATTGCCGTCACAGACGACAACGGCAAGGAGTGGCTTTTCCCGAACGTGAACGGCGACACGAACGTGGTGTGCCGCGAGATCGTCACGGAGCGTGACCTCCTGTACGTGGGCGGCGTTTGGTACGAGGTGCCGGCGGAGAATGCGGGCGGGTTCGCGGCGTTGCGCCCGATCGCGCTTGCGGATGAGCCGGTGCGTACGCTTCGCGGCGAGCGCGGTCTCATGTACCTGAATGGCAAGCCCCGAGTGATCGATGATCTATGGAAGAACGGCACGGCGGCAAAGGCGTATTGGCTGTGGACGGGATGGCAAACCCACAAATGAAACTCGAAACTACAAACTGGAAACTAATTGTGGTACAATACGCGGTCAAACAGGTCAAAAAATGTTAAGGAGTCCTTAAAGATGAAAAGATTATTTCTTGCGGCCGCGGCGGCGGCGACGGTCTGCGGCGCGTTTGCCGAGACGAAGGTGGGCATCATCGGGCTTGATACGAGCCACGCGATCGCCTTTACGAAGATCATGAATGTGGAGAAGGATCCGGCGGTCGCCGGGTTCCGCATGGTGGCGGCGTACCAGTGGGGGTCGCGGGACATCATCTCCTCCACGAACCGCTACGTCAAGTACATCCCGCAGATGCAGGAGATGGGCGTGGAGATCGTCCCCTCGATCGATGACCTGCTGGCGAAGGTCGATGTGGTGTGCCTGGAGACGAACGACGGGCGCGAGCATCTGTGGCAGGCGGAGAAGGTGTTCGCGAGCGGCAAGCGTGTGTTCATCGACAAGCCGCTGGCGCACAACCTCAAGGACGCGCTCAAGATCTACGCGGCCGGAAAGAAGTACAACGCGCAGTACTTCTCGTCCTCGGCGCTGCGCTTCAGCAACGTGGCGAAGGCCGCACGCGCCGGCGAGTATGGGAAGATCCGCGGCGCGGCGCTCATCTCGCCCTCGCCGCTCGAGGAGCAGGGCACGCACAACTACTACACCTGGTACGGCATCCACGGGTTTGAGCCGCTCGTGGCGATCATGGGCATGGGCGTCGAAAAGGTCTCCTGCTTCCGCAATGAGACGGACGACGTGATCAACGCCGTGTGGAAGGATGGCCGCATGGGCGAGCTTCGTCTGATGCGCAAGAGCTGGATCTATTCCGGCTACGTTCTCCCCGAGAAGCCGAAGGACAAGAAACAGCCGATCATCATCTACGACGGCTATCAGGGCTACCAGCCGCTCCTGAAGGAGATCATCGAGTTCTTCAAGACGGGCAAGGCGCCGGTGTCGCCGGAGGAAACGCTTGAGATCATGGCGTTCATGGAAGCGGCCGAGATGTCCGCCAAGCGCGGCGGCGCGCCCGTCACCCTCGAAGAGGCGAAGGCGGCCTGCGGCCAGTAAGCCAACCACAATCTAACAACTCTCAACTACCAACTAAAGAAAGGCAACCAATGAACCTTAACAGAAGAAACTTCCTCTTTGGATCGGCGGCGGCGACGGCGCTTGCCGGCTGCGCGACGAACAAGGTCGGGGTGCGCCCCCTCAAGCCCGGCGAGAAGCGCCGCGTGGCGATGATCGGCTACGGCATCCAGATGCGCTCGACGCTTCTGCCGTCCTTCCTCGGCAAGGCCAAGGGTACGGAGAAGGTCCGCGACTTCGTGACCGTCGTCGCGGTGTGCGACTGCGACAAGGTGCGCCGCGAGGCCGGCAAGAAGGCCGTGGACGACTGCTACAAGAACAGCGACTGCCGGGCGGTGGCGGACTTCCGCGAGATCATCAACGATCCGACGATCGACGCGGTGTGCATCGCGACGCCCGACCACTGGCACGCCTACATGAGCGTGGAGGCGATGAAGCACGGCAAGGACGTCTATTGCGAGAAGCCGCTCACGTTCTGCGTGGACGAGGCGAAGAAGGTGATCGCCGCGCAGAAGAAGTACGACCGCGTGTTCCAGACCGGCTCCATGCAGCGTAGCTGGGACGTCTTCCGCACGGCGGTGATGATCGTGCGCAACGGCTTCATCGGCGACGTGAAGTATGTGGACGCCAACTACGGGCGCGGCGGGCAGAAGCTCGGCGGGCCGTCCCACCCGATCCGTTTCTTCGACGAGCCGGAGAAGGCGGCGACGGAGGGCGCGCCGAACCCTGACGTCGATTGGAACATGTGGCTCGGTCCGGCGAAGTGGCGTCCGTACTCCGACCAGCTCGCGCCGCGCGGCGTGAACAAGTTCTACCCGATGTTCTGGCGCTTCGACGACGACATCGGCACCGGCTACAACGGCGACTGGGGCGCGCATCACCTCGACATCGCGCAGTGGGGGCTCGACATGGACACGAGCGGCCCGTACAAGATCATCCGTTCCGACGAGCCGTATTCCACGAACCTCTTCCATGGCGGCCGCCGCCAGTTCGGCATGAAGATGATCTTCAAGAAGCCTTACGGCGACGTGGAGCTGTATCACGGGCCGTTCGGCACGTGGGGCACGGTGTTCTACGGGACGAAGGGCATTGTCGCCGTCAACCGCGGCAAGATCGCGGTGTGGGAAGGTGCGGGCGTGAAGCCCACGCCGGAGATCCGCAAGCAGCTGGGCGATGCGACGTTCCGTGGCATGACGCTCGTGGCGGCCTCCATCGGCAAGGACTATGGCACCGACGCGCAGGCGAAGAAGGACAACGCCCTTGACAACGTGCTTGCGCAGCTCAAGGCGAAGTACAAGCTCGACAGCGCACCCGTGCAGCTCTACAAGAGCCCGAACCAGATC
>CACZCD010000079.1 GCA_902779565.1 uncultured bacterium
CCCCGTTCCCCGTTCCCCGTTCCCCGTTCCCCGTTCCCCGTTCCCCGTTCCCCGTCCCCCCATCTCTTCTTCGCGCCCTCCCACACGAGCGACGCGAGATACTCCGCCTCGAACTGGATCCGGATCGTCTTGTCATAGCCGCCGAACTTCTCCACACGCCCTTCCGGGTACATCCCCTCCAGCGTCTTTTCGTCGTATTTCCGGCGGAAATCATCCTCCGTGCCAAACGTAGCGGGAATGTCGAACTTCGGCATGATCGGATCGGAGTCGAGCTCGTACTCCTCCACGCGCTCGGCGACCTCCAGCGTGTTCCGCAGGAACTCGGGATGCTCCGGGAAGAGTTTCGCCATCTCGTCGGCGGGCTTGAACCACTCCTCTCCCGTATAGACGAGCCGCCCCTTCTTTGTGGATTCGTCATCCTCGTCGATCTTCGGCGGATCGCTCATCTTCTTGCTGGTCGAAAGCGCCAGAAGCACATCATGCGAATCATTGTCGTCCGCATCGAGAAAGTGGACGTCGTTCGTCGCGATCACACGGATGTCAAGCTTCTTCGCCAGCTCGATGACGCCCTTCGTGACGAGATGCTGCCGGTACCACACGCCTCTAGGGGCGCCGTTCATCTCAACGTGGATCTTGGACTTGTGCTCCATCACCTCAAGCGAGAAATCGTCGCCGAACAGATCCTTGTACCAGCGCGCGACCCGCTCCGCCTCGTCTATCCGTCCGTCCACGATCGCGCGGGCCACCTCGCCGGCGAGGCAGGCCGACGAGCAGTGCAGCCCTTCATGGTACTTCTCGAGCAGGGCGTGGTCGATCCGCGGCCTGTAGTAGAAGCCGTGGATGTAGGCCTCCGAAATGAGCCGCACGAGGTTGTGGTAGCCCGTCAGGTTCTTCGCATGGAGACAGAGATGGAAACGCGTCTCGTCCTTCACGCGTTCATGGTAGTCGTGGTTGACGACATACGTCTCGCAGCCAAGGATCGGCTTGATCTTCGGCAAGCCTTCGAAATTCTTCTTGGTGTTGCGGCAGGCGTCGTAGAACGCCTTCAGCGCGAAGAGGTTTCCGTGGTCCGTGACCGCGAGCGCCGGCATGCCCCACCGGCGCGCCCGCTCGACAAGCGGATTGATCTGGCACTGCCCGTCCAGAAGGGAGTAGGTGGTGTGGAGGTGAAGATGGACGAAATCGCTCACGTCACTTCACCACGAAGTTGACCATGCGTTTCGGAACCGCAATCACCTTGACGACCGTCTTGCCCTCAAGGAACTTCGCGACATCAGGCGACTGCTCGGCCAAGGCGCGCATCTCGTCCGGCGTGGCCGCCACGGGAACCTTGATGCGTCCGCGGAGCTTGCCCATCACCTGCACGGGGATCTCCACCTCATCCTCGACAAGCGCCGCCGGATCGTAGACCGGCCACGGCTCGTAGGCGAGCGTGTTGTCATGCCCCAGAAACGCCCACAGCTCTTCGCCGAGGTGCGGCGCAAACGGCGCCAGGCACAGCACAAACTTCTCGAGGAGCTCCTTGGGCAGGCCGCCAGAGGCCTTTCCGGATGCTTCGCCCACGTCCTTGGGCAGGGGTTCGGGGCCGCCAGAGGCCCCGTTTCGTTGTTTAAATTCTTCCGCCTCATTGATGAAGACCATCATCGCCGAAATGGCCGTGTTGAAGGCCAGCCCCTCCAGGTCGTCGCCCACCTTCTTGATCATCGCATGGAGAGACTTCGCCTCATCCTTCGTCATCGGACGATCCGCCACCGCCGTCTCGGTCACAAGACGGTTCGCGCGCTTCAGGAAGCGGAACACGCCCTCCACGCCCTTCGTGGACCACGGCTTCACCGCCTGCAGCGGACCCATGAACATCTCGTAGAGCCGCAGCGAATCCGCGCCGTAATCCCGCACCACATCATCCGGATTGACGACATTCTTGAGCGACTTCGACATCTTCGCCGGGAACTCCGTGAGCGGCTCTTCCGCTCCGCCCTCCTCCGCGCCGTACGGCTTGCCGTCCTTCCAGGTCACCTGATCGGTCGGGATCAACACGCCGCGCGATGTCTTGAACGCCGTTCCGAGGATCATCCCCTGGTTCACGAGCCGCTGGAACGGCTCCTTCGTGGGCACAAGCCCGAGGTCGAACAGAACCTTGTGCCAGAAGCGCGCATACAGAAGATGCAGAACGGCATGTTCCGCGCCTCCCACGTACAGGTCCACCGGCAGCCACTTCTTCAGGAGTTCGGAATCGGCAAACGCCGTGTCGTTGTGCGGATCGATGTAGCGCAGATAGTACCAGCAGGAACCCGCCCACTGCGGCATCGTGTTCGTCTCGCGCTTGCCCTTCCGGCCCGTGGCGGGATCGGTGACGTTCACCCAATCCTCCGCCTTCGCCAGCGGCGGCTCGCCCGTTCCCGTCGGCTTGTAGTCCTGAAGCTCCGGCAAGGTGAGCGGAAGATCGCCTTCATCCACGAGCGACTGCGTGCCGTCCTCCCAGTGGATGACCGGGAACGGCTCGCCCCAGTAGCGCTGGCGCGAGAAGAGCCAGTCGCGGAGCTTGTACTGCGTCTTGGCCTTGCCGACGCCCTTCTCCTCCAGCCACGCGATCATCTTCTGCTGCGCATCCTTCACGGAGAGTCCCGTGATGAAACCGCTGTTCACCATCACGCCATCCGCTATATCGGTATAGGCCGCATCGCCAGTATAAGGCACGCGGGCACACGCCGTTCCCCGTTCCCCATTCCCCGTTCCCTTCGCCGCGACAACCTGGTAGATCGGCAGATCGAAGACCTTCGCGAAATCAAAGTCTCGCTCGTCATGCGCCGGCACGGCCATGATGGCGCCTGTGCCGTAGGAGGCGAGCACATAGTCGGAGATGAAGATCGGGATCTCGTCGCCGTTCACGGGATTTACGCCCATCACGCCCGCCAGACGAACGCCCGTCTTCTCCTTGTTCAGCTCCGTGCGCTCCAGATCGCTCTTCGCGGCGGCCTTCCGCTGATACGCCTTTACCTCCTCGGCGTTGGTGATCGTACCATCTGCGAGCCATTTCGCGATCAGTGCGTGCTCCGGCGACAGCACCATGTACGTCGCCCCGAAGAGCGTGTCGCACCTCGTGGTGAAAACGGTAATCTTATCCCCGTTCCCCGTTCCCCGTTCCCCGTTCCCCAAAACCACCCCGAAATCCACCAGCGCGCCCGTAGATTTGCCGATCCAGTTGCGCTGCATCTCCTTGATGCTCTCGGGCCAGTCCAGTCCATCGAGATCCGCGAGCAGACGCTCCGCGTAGGCGGTGATCTTCAGCATCCACTGACGCATCGGACGCCGCTCGACGGGATGGTTGCCGCGCTCCGATCGACCGTCGATCACCTCTTCGTTCGCGAGCACCGTCCCCAGCGCCGGGCACCAGTTCACCGGCACCTCGGCCACGTAGGCAAGCCCCTTCTTGTACAGCTGCTCGAAGATCCATTGCGTCCACCGGTAGTACTTCGGATCGGTGGTGTTCACCTCGCGGTCCCAGTCGTAGGAGAAGCCGAGCATCCGGATCTGCTCACGGAAACGGTTGACGTTCTTCTCCGTGGTGACGGCGGGATGCGTCCCCGTCTCCACGGCATACTGCTCGGCCGGCAACCCAAAAGCGTCCCATCCCATCGGATGCAGGACGTTGAACCCTTTCATCCGCTTGTAGCGGCAGAGGATGTCGGTTGCGGTGTACCCTTCCGGATGGCCGACATGAAGCCCCGCTCCAGAAGGATACGGGAACATGTCAAGGCAGTAGAACTTTTGTTTCTTGTCGTCGTGAGCGTCGCACTTGAATGTCTTGTTCTTGAGCCAGTACGCCTGCCATTTCTTCTCAATGGCGGAAAAGTTGTAGTCCATTTCTTCTTCGTTCCGTTAGGGTCACGGACTGCTGGTATGATACAGTTCCGCGCTTTGATCGTTGAGTTCGTAAATCGTCATCGGGCCAAGCGCCTCGTCAATGGAGAAACGGTAGAAAAACTTGTCAGCCGGCCACCCGGCCCAGTCATAGCCGACATCCCCCGGCGCCGGTATCTCGATCGTACGGGAGAACGGCTGGGCCGAATCCGCCGCACCAAAGCTGTTCGGTCCGAACGTGAACCACCGGATCGGGCGCCAGATGTTGTCCACAAGCCCGTTCTGCAAACGGCCCTGAACCTTGAAGTTGGCGGAATTCCAGGAGCCCGCAACGGAATTGGAGCTTGTGGAACCCGGCTCAAGTCCCCGAAGCGTGCAGGGAGGATACGCCGCGAAATCGACCCTGTTCGAAATCATCATCGTCACGGTCACATGGACGGTCGTCACAACGCATCCATCCACAATCTTCTCTTGCGGGTACACCGAAGTGCCAGAGGCAGAGGCACCATGGTCTGAACTGCCGCCCATACCGGCCTTGAATATCCACTCCCAATCGTCAGAATGCCGGCTGACGGGCGGGATGTCAAGCCAATACATCTCCTTCAGGCTAAGAAGGACGTCCTCGCCATCTTTCTTGACCGGCTGGTTGTCCATGCCGTAGAAGTGCGCGAGGTGGATGTCGCCCTCTTCGTAGTTCTGCAGCCAGTCCATCACGGCCGGATAGTACGGATCGGTGGGCGCGAGGCCGCCGTGCTCCTCGTCCGGAATCTTCTTGGACGGCTTCGTCGAGGCCTTCACGAAGAACTTCCGGGAGGCGTTCTCGGGGAGCGTCAGGTTGGAAAGATCGAGCACCCACTGTCCGACATCGTCCTTTTGGTAGGACGCCGCAACCTCCGTCGCAGCCGTTCCCTGCAGGTTCGTCGTCACGGACTTGAGGTCGAACCATTTCAGCACCTCGTACGTCACGTTCGTCGAGTACGTTCCCGTAAGCGAGTTCTGCGGCACGATCAGCACGAGCGCATTCACCCGTGCATCGCCGTTCTTCACCCACACCGTGTTCTTGCTGGCCGCGTCCACTTCGGCGTAGATCCACAGATGGTCGCCTTCCGGCGGATCAAAGTATGTGGGGTCGATGTGCTGAAGCGCACCGTTCGCCAGCTTGTTCACGTTGCCGGGCGTCTGCTTCATCCAGTTTGTCCAGCAGGAGACGCTCTCCCCGTGATTCGTGAACACGCCGAGCGAGTAGTCCTCGGAAGCGCCAGCGTTGTCGTCGGCGCCGACGTAGATCCACGCATCATCGTTCAGGCTCTTCTTGATCTCCTCCACGAAATTCGTGCCATCGTACTGGTACCGCACGCGACTCGTGGAGGTGTTCGTGCACATGAACACCAGCTCATGCTCCACGATCCCCGTCGGGCGCAGCAGGCGGAAAGCATAGGGCTTGCGCACATTCAGCACGCCATCGCCGTTGAACAGCTTGCTGCCCCACGTTCCGTCATCCAAGTAGTTGTGCTCCGCCGTGTTGTACGTGCCCGCCGCCTTCGTCGCCGGCGACTGGATCGCGATGAACACATACGAGTTCGTCGCCGGCTCAGTCTTCTTCTCCACCGCATCGGCGCCGAAGGACGCCAAGGTATGGCTGACGTATTTGCCGCCCGCACCCGTGCCGCCATACTCGAAGTAGCTCATCGTCCATCCCTTCAGGCTCAATCCCTGCGGAACCGCCACTTCTACATACTGGTGCGTCGAATCGTCGATGTCGCCCTTCTTGTACATGTTGATCTCGTTGATCCACGCACGCTTCGGCGAGATTTCGTCAAGAATCGTGTACGCGCACTTCTCGGCGCCCTGGTTGTACGGGTTCCCGGTCGCGAATATGTACCACGGCGGCTCGGTCCAGTCCGCCCCCACCTCCATCTGGCTCGCGTGCGGGTTCCCGTTCTTGTCGCAGTATTCAACGTAAATGCGGTACTGCACCACGCGGTAGCCGATGTCGGCTGCGAACTGCGGCGGGATGAGTCCGCTGCTGTCGGTGTGCGAACTGTGGTAGATCAGGTTGTTCTCGCTCCACCCTTCCGCCGGCACGAGTTCGATCCTGAATCTGGACTGCGTATTGGCGGTATGCTTCTCGGGATCCTTCCAGTTCTCGTATCCCCAGGGCGTTTCGTCCGCATACCAGTCCATGAATACCCGGATCGAGCTGCGGTCAAGCTCCTCCTCAAGCCCCGCCGGAACGAGCTGCACCTGCATGCCGAACGACTCGTTCAGCACCGGCTGCTCGTCGGGGCTGAGGATCCGCTCCTGCGAGAGCGCCGCCGGATTTCCCTTCTTCTCGCCGTTGTAGCGGTAGGGACGCGGCGGATACGCGAACGCAAGCCCGGGCGTCATCGGCTGCATCACCGTCACTTCCTCCAAAAGCACGCGCTGGATCTTTTCCGGCGCGTACGCGCTCGCGGCAGCATTTCGCCCTTCCTTGGCGGCCCACGCCGTGAGCCGAACCGCCGAATAACTGGAATTCTCGGTGGGCATGCGCCACAGGTACGACTGGAAGAATGGCGAATCGGCCGTGATCTTGATGTTGGTGATGTTGTGCCACTCCTCATCCTCCGCGCCCGGATCGGTGGCGCCGCTGATCGTCACATAGCCGTTCACGCCGTTCGTCTCGAGCATCCGCGCCTGGAACGTCACCTGACCGATGCCGTTCGTGAACTTCGGCGTCTGGATGAACGGGTCGTGCTTGTTGTACTCAGCGCTCTCGGACAGATCGGCAAACTCGTTGTCCGCGTCGCTTTTCAGGCCGGTGAAGTTCAGCGCACAGCTCCGCCCGGAGGCGATCTCCGCCGTGGTGTCGTAGAGATGGTCGTAGAGCGAACCGTACTCCCGCGCATCCGTCGGCATGATGTTCCACCCCCACCAGCTGCGGTCATTGAGCGGCGGCTCGTCCATCGCCAGCATCGCCGTGATCGCCACCGCGCCGTACATCGAACTCACCGCCGCGTTCGTCGCGTTGTTGCGGGCGTAGTTCACGGTGTTGGTATCGATGAGGAGACGCGCAATGCCGCGGATCGGCGACCGCAGACCAACCGCGAAGTTCGTGGATCCCGCCTCGCGCGCCTCTGCGGACATCTCGGAGAACTTGACGATCCCGATATCCTCCCAACCGTCGGAAAGCAGCTTGGAGCGGTCTTCGATGTTGCTGTCGTTCACCCCGTTCGTCATCACCTGCACGTGCACCTCCGCATTCGCGTCGGCCCACATCCAGGAGAATCCGAGCATCGAGATGCCGTCCATGAGCGGCGTGCGCACGGACATCGGCATCTCAGGGTCGCCACGCATCGGTTGGAGCAGCGTCGCACGGTTGTTGACGCGCACATGCAACACCACGAGACCGTCGCCGCCACGCCCGCCACGCGTCAGCCAGTTGCGCGCGTTGTTTCCGCCAGTCTGCACTATGGCATGGATCTGACCGCCGCCGCCGCCGCCGCCCAGACCATTCTTCGCGTCATCCGCGCCGTAGGCGTTTGCGTAGACGCTGTCCACCGCCGCGCCGTTCGAGCCGCCATCACGACCCCTGCCACAAGTCGATGAGCCTAAACCGTAGTAGTTCGTCACCGAAACAGCATTCGTGCCGCCGCCGCCGCCGCCGCCGCCGCCCAAGCCCTGCGACACGTCAACCTTGAGAACCTTGGCGATTGCATCGCGTATCGCCTCGTCCGGGATGTCCGAGATCTTGAAGCCCGTTCCACCCATGCCCGCAGTGCCATCCGTCGCCGTCACGCTCGTATTCGCCGAGCCGTGTCCGCCATCCCCGCCCTTCACGAGAATGCCAGACGGCGTGCTGGTCGCGCCGGCATACACCACAAGGCCGCCGCCGCCGCCACCGCCCGCCGACTCGTGGATGTTCGTCACGCCCGCGCCCTTGCCGCTGCCGTAGGCATCGTAGCCAGACGAATTTGAGGTGATCGAGCCGGTGGTCGTCTGCCGGTAGCGGGCCGAACCGCCGCCCGCACCACGGCTGTTATTGCCGTTTGCGCCCTGCACATAGACCGTGCTGCCATTGTTGTCGCGCCACGCGCCGCCGCGTCCGCCGCCGTACGCATAGTACTCAATCGGTGTGGTGCTCGTGGAGCCAAGCGGCCGGATCCGCAGATACGAGTTGTTGCCGCTGTAACCGTTGCCGAACGTCGTGGCATTGTAACCTCGGATCGTGCCGGCCGTGCGCGAGGCGTTCCAGCCGGACGAGTTGCCGCCCTTGCCCACGTAGACGCGAATCTCCTCGCCCATGTTGAACGCCGTGGAGTTGGTGATCACGAACGCGCTGCCGCCGCCACCGCCGCCGCCGCCTGCACCGCCGGAACCGCCGCCGCCAAGACCGAACGCCCCGAGCAGCGTCACGTTCGCCGTCGGAATGAACGTCGCATAGTTTCCGAGAACGCCATCGACCGTATTCGTGAACACATACACGTAGTCATCCTCGGTCCCCTCCACCTTGTAGCTCACGAACCCGCACTTGGAAACCTTCGCGACAGGGTCGCTCGTGGAGGAACCCGCACCCTGATACATATCGTTCGTGGTGGTCGTGATCCACCCGCCCGTGTACGCCCAGGCCTTCTCCTGGTTGAGCGTATCGTCGCTCGTCTCGCCCTTCCACTGCGAAAGCTGCAGGTCATCGACGACCACATCCGTGCGGGCATCAGCCTGCGTGCCCCCGACGGAAAGCTTCATGTTCACGGCGTTGAGCGTATGCGGCGAGAACACAAGATTCGTCGGCTGATAGCTCTCGAGTAGCAGCGAAAGACCCGTAGAAGTCCAGTCCGAAGAGCTCCCAGAGGGTGCTGAAAACAGCTTAATCCGTTGTGAAATAGGTTCAGCGCATACACCGTAGCCCCATGTACCTTTGTATGTTGGCAAATCAGGGTACTCTACCCCATATTGTTCCCAAGTCATCATACGCCCGGGCGATGAAGAGCCCCACTCATCATCGTTAAGCGAATCACGCTGTAACTCTGGCGTGCCGAGCTTACCCACATTGACAGCACTTCCTGAATATGGGCCGCTTCCAGCAAGCGCATAGCGGGTGAGCGCGCCGAACGCAGCAGGGCACTCCGTGGAGCACACACCATACGAACCCTTCTCGTGGTAGAGGTTTTTCCCGTCGGAATTCTTCTCACTATCAGTAACGGAAATGTAGAACATTCGTCCGGAAACCCCCATATCTGTTGTAACGGCCTGCTTTAAAAGGTTATCACCAGAAAGCCCTGAGTATGACGCCAACTGCACCTCCGAAATGGCCCCCTCTACATATGTACCGCTACCCGTGTTGAAAGCTGCGACATAAACACTCGTCCATTTACCATTGTCCACATCTGTAGAATCTGCTACTGGCACTAAATAATTTCCCTGATCGTAGTCAGTACCCTTACCGTTATAGTTGGATCCTGTGGATGATGTCACACCATATCCAGCATTCTTTGCTAAACGACGCGAAGCCAGCATTTTAGACACCCAGTGTTTGTTGCCATCGGTATCCTTCTCAAGATTCCACCGATAGATGGCTATCTCTATGATACCATGTGTGTCGCCCCAAAGCTCCGTCTTCGACTTTGCCCATACGCGCGAGACTCTAAACTCGTAGCAACCATAGCTCGGACGGTAATACGCAACCATCGAAAGCGAGGGGGAACCTGTGGAGACATCATTCCGATCTAAATGGTTCTGGTGTTGCGGAGTATGCGTCATTGCAGCTTTCGCAGAAAAGGCATAGTCCTTGTCTGTGAAAGCGGCGAGGTTGCAGAAGAAATCTCCTGGCTCGAGGTACTGCGCGAGGCGTGCGGAGAAGCTGATTGTACCGATACCGTTTGGGGTGTCGGCGGGGTCGATCAGCGCAATCGAGCCAACACCTCGCCCCTGCAGCTGCAGCGCCATGCCGCTGGTCAATTTGTTTGTCTCGGCCGTGAAGAATCCGTTCACGTACATGCCGTTGTCGAACGTCCAGCCGTTCGGCGTCAAGTTGTTCTGCCCATACGGCACGTTGAACGGGTAGTCGGGGTTTCCGGCGTAGGCATCGAAGTTCTCCCACCACCAGGCGGAGGTGGAGCGGGACATCGCCCAGCCCGAGGAATCCATCAGGAAGGTCTGCTTTGCCGTCCCCACGTAGGTGGTGTTCACGAAATCGCCCACGTACTTGTTCTCGGTTCCGGGCGGCGGCGTCCAGATGTTGAAGTCCTGATACTCGGCGTGGTTCAGCGTGAAGGTATCGGATTCATCATTGAAGTCAATGACGAGATAGCCCGTGGAGCAGTCGAGACGAACGTCGTACTCGCCCCCTTCGGGGATTTCCGTAAGCGCCTTGTAGCCGTCGGGAATGCGCTTGATCTCCGGCATGTACCAGATCTTCGACGCAAGCGGCGTGGTCGCGCCGGCCGTCGCGAAGCGGTTGCGCCCCTCAATGCGGATGTGCGCGATCCGCCCCAAGTAGTTCGTGCGCGTATCCACAAACCCACGCCACGAATGGTCGCCCGTCAGCTCCATCGTCCAGTCGTTCGTGACGCTCGCCCACAGCGGCTCGTTGGTGATCACCTCGGTGACCACGTGCAGTTCCTGCCACGGCGAGACACCCGCGCGGATGCGCGCGGTGTAGTTCGTGGCGCACTGCACATACATCTCCGCCGCCGTATCGTCCGGAAAGTCCAACGGCGTTTTGTTCGCGAAGTCGAAGAACTTGTACCGCGTACCGGAGACCCACGCACCGTACGAATACTCGATATCGCCCACCAGATTCGTCACCTCGATCGCCGTATCCCACACCACGTTCGTGCCACCGATAATCGAGATGTTCTCGGACGTATTCGTCTTCCACGGCCCGTACGCCTGATCCAAATACCGCCAGCGATAGGCACACTCCGCCTTAGAAACCGTGGCCTTCGCCTCGATCCACGGCGGTTGGTCATTCGTCACGGCACTGAACGACATGGTCGGCTTCACGCCTTCAAGCCCCACGCTCAGGAGCGGCTCGGTGAACGCACCCACCCAGCCGATATCGGCGCGCTTGCAGTTCTTCCGGTTGTCCGTATCGTTCAGCACGACCGCCTTCACGCCGGCCGATCTCACCTCCGCCTCTACGCTAGGATAGGACACGATAATATTGTCAATGAAAATCAACCCATCGTAGTCAAGATTTGATGTGCTGTAGGAAGCAAGCCGACGGATTCGAAACCGCATGGGAACATGAGGATCCTCAACCCTAACACGCACCCTATAGTACATGGCATCTCGATACTTAGTTGTGTTCAAAGTCAATCTTCTAATGCCTTTATTTTCGGCAGGAAGAGAGACATGGGTCTTGTCCTCAACAACAAACATATCACACGGCACCGGATCTCCCCAATCATATTCATCCCATTGAAGCCCATCTCCAAACGTAACATCAGAAAGCCCTTCCCTTACTCGTGTGGCTATTTCAACACACACACTATCCGGTTCAGTCAACGCCCATCCATTTACTATATCGAAATAAATTTCACCAACACCATCATCATAGAATGGCGAATACACACACGCATCAGTAGTACATCTCATGCTAATATGTGCCACCTGCTTTATACCACCCAATCGCGTTGCCCCGTTCGCCCATGTGTTCGGTATTGGCGCCGAGAAATTCACCGGATCAATCGGCTGACAGGTGTCAGACCATGGTAAAAAGTTGCGCTTACCATTGTCGGTTGAACTCGTATAGTTGTATCCGGCAGAACCAGTGCGGCATTGCACAAGTGTCCATAGCGCCTTATTCCCGCTCTCAGTCTTCTGGTACAACACATGATTCGCGCCAGCCATCAACTGCAAATACATGCCTGGCAATGTACGCGTGCCAGGCGCTGCCGTATCATCGTGCCACCAAAAAGTGCCGCCAACCGCAGTCGTCGTCTCGTTGGTATCGGCATAGCCCTGACCTTGAATCGGACAAATCTCGTTCGTATCGTTGTTCATCAGCAGCACGCGCGAAGACGCGCACGGGCCGAGATTTGTGAGCGACTGGTACGTGTAGTCCTCTGCGTACGCGCCGAGAGGCGCGGTGCAAAGCACACCGAGCACGACCATCCACAAAAGATTTATATTTAGTTTCTTGCGCATAGCGTGTTGAGGGCATAATGTCCCCATGCCCAAAACACCCGTATTGAAACACATCCGCCCCGCAAAGTCAAGGGGATTTTTTTAGTGACTAGTGGTTAGTGGCTGGTGGTCATTTTGGCTCACGCGGAGATGCGGAGGCGCGGAGGGTATTGGGGAGTTGTGACTTCGCACAAGGAATAGCGGAGGGATTGTTTAGTGGCTAGTGGTTAGTGGATCAATCCTCCACTCACAAATCCTCCAATCCCAAATCCCAAATCACCCAATCCTCCAATCCTAAATCCCCCAATCCCCCAATCCTAAATCACCCAATCCCCCCAATCCTAAATCACCCAATCCCCCCAATCCTAAATCCCCCAATCCCCCTATCACCCACTGCTATTCTGCGTGCGAAGTCACAACTCCCAAATAACCTCTGCGCTCTCGGCGCCTCTGCGTGAGCCAAAAACACCCCACCAATCCTCCGCGCCTCCGCATCTCCGCGTGAACCAAACCTCCCACCCCAAGCATAACAAAGGGCGCGGCTCGCGCCGCGCCCTTTTGTTTCTTGGCGTTTTACCGCCAATTATTCCGCGCCCGTTACGGCGTGACCGCCGCCGGAGCGATGTTAACCAGCACCTTGAAGAAGCCGGATGTCGCACCAGAGGACGTCGGACGCGTGAGCTGCAGCGTATTGCCGGTCGCCAGCGTACGGGCACCCTCGGTCATATTGTCGAGCGTCGTGCCATACTCGAACGAGTAGTAGAAGCCCGGCGTGGTCGTGAGCGTGACGGTGGCCGTGTCGAGATCCTCGATCACTTCCGCCGCATCAGCGTCGACCTCCGCCTGGAGATCCGCTTCAGCCGCAGCCGTGAGACCGACTTCAACCTTGTATTCGCCAGAACCCGTCTCAACAACCCTCTTCTCGAACTTCGCGAGGTAAGCCGCCTGTGCAGCAGAATCAAGCGCAGCCACAACAGCGTCAGACGCCGCAATCGTCACGTTGGCAAGAGCAGCCTCAGCCGCCGCCTGCGAAGCATACGTCGTAGAGCTCTGCTCACCCGGCTCAAGTTCCTCGCCGCTCGGCGCTTCCGCCGGAACGATCGTGAGAGAGGCAGTGTTCGTGATGGAGTAATAACCATCCTGATCCGGATCGGCCAAACCAACCACGGTGAACGAACCTTCCTGCCAACCGGAAGCGTAGGTGATCGAGTTGATCTTGACCTTTGTGCCAGCTTCAAGCTCGCGATGAGTATCGGCATAGTTAAACGAGGTTCCACCAACAGTGTACGAAATAGCCGAGACCTTGGTGTTATCATAGGACAACGTGAAGTCAAACACCGTCGCAAACGGATTGACCGTCGCAATCATGAGATCGTCCACTTTGCCCTCGCCAGCAAAGCCAACGGCCTGAAGGGTGCTGTCACCAGAAACGAGCCCCTGTATCGAAACCACAAGCTTGCTCGGCTCAATGAGATCCATCCAATACTTGGAGGGACCAAAAAGCGTCATCGAAGCTTCGTCGGACGCGTCGAGAGTGCGGCTGTTAAACTGGCACGGAATGTCCGAGCCATCAAGATAGACCACAAAGCCAATGCACTTGGACCCCTCTACACCCTCGTCGTTGTCATCAAGGAGCACATCAGGAATCGCCTTGACCGTAAGTCGGTGCCAGGTGTTCGGCAGAATATTGGCTCCATTGACCACATACTCCTTGGTGGACAAAGTTCCCTGATCACTGTAATAACCGGCCACGACAACAAGGTTCGTGGTATAGGTAAGAACATCGTTCACCTCATTGGTCGATTCCTTGAGGTAAACCATGAGCTTGTCAGCAGCGCCGGGCGTCACGGTGTCCGTATAAGGCGTTACCGTGAACTGCACGAGAGTATCGACATAAACGTCCTGCGTGAATGACGATGAGATTGGCTCACCAGAACCGGTGAATGACGAGAACGCACGGAGCAGAGGATCCGTTCCAGTGCTGACCTGTAGGATCTTCTCACGATTCGGAGAGAGCGCCGCAGCACCTCTCGGACGAGCAACGCCTGTCATGTCACCGGCTGCGGCAATCACAGACTCGTTGTCCTCGGCAGTCTCACCGGCATAGTAGAAGTACGAAGAACCCGAACTTCCACCTGCATCGGTAAGGCCGGTAACCACCGGCGTATCCACAGCCAGACTTTCAAACGTCGTCGAAGCGCCTGATTCTGGTTCAGCATACGCGGAGGCGAGGCCGATGGCCGTTGCCGCCGCGAGCATAAACTTCAATGTTTTCATTCTGTTTTTCCTTTTGTTTTCTCGTGAACGACGGAAGAATCCGCCCCTCATGAGGGCCGACTCTTCTGTTGACAACGCGAAAGGTATCACAATCCGCCATCACATGCAAGCAAAAATTTTAGATTTTTTTGCGCCCCCTTCTGCGCCTCATTCAGCTCCCAATCCTCCAATCCAGCGTGACACTCCAGTGCTCTTGGTGTGACGAGTGAGACTGGTGTGACGAGTGGGAGAAGTGTGACTGGTGGGAGGAGTGCAACTAGTCCCACTCGTCACACCAGTCTCACTCGTCACACCAGTCTCACTCGTCACACCAGTCTCACTCGGGCCTCCAGGGGGAATTTTGAGCCTCCTGAAAGGGAATTATGAGACCATTGGAGGGGAATTTTGAGACCCTTGAAAGGGAATTTTGAGCCTCACGAAGGGGAATTTTGAGACCCTTGGAGGGAAATTTTGAGCCTCACGGCGGAAAAGGCCTCCCCTCAACGAGGGGAATTATGAGCCCCATGCCCGGGGATACGTAAGGAGGTTTGGGAGGACGCTCGCCCTCCCAAACTTTTCAACTTTTCAACTTTTCAACCTTTCAACCTTTACACCAAGTGCGCGCCTTCCGACGGCTCGATGAGCGCGCAGGTCGGTTCGTCACCGTAGGCCGCCTTGTAGTCGGCCGTGATCGCCGCCACAATCTTGTCCGCCGCCTTCGGATCGACGAGCAGGCAGCAGCTGCCGCCGAATCCGCCGCCGGAGAGACGTGCCCCGTACACTTCAGGGATCTTCTTCGCCGAATCGACGATCGTATCCAGTTCCGCGCAGGAGTTCTCGAACCAGGTGCGGCTCGATTCGTGCGAATCGAACATCAACGCGCCAAAGCCCTTCACATCCCCCTTCTCGAGCAGCGCCGCGCCCGTCAGCACGCGTTCATCCTCGCCGATCGGGTGGATGGCCCGCTTCGCCTGCGTCTCGTCAAGTCCGGCGCGGTAGAGGATCCACTCGGCGGACGAAACGTCCCGGAGATGCGTGACCGGATGACGCAGCACCTTCGCGAAATGCTTCGCGGCGTCCTCGCAGGCCTGACGGCGCGACGCGTAGGCGCCATCCACCAGCGCATGCTTCGCGTTGGATTTCACCATCATGAACGCAACGGAAGAGCCGAGATTCACGTTCTCGAACGTGCAGGAGCGGAAGTCGCTCTTCACGAGACCGCCCGCCTTTCCGAAGAGGGAAGACGCCTGATCCAGCAGACCGCACGGGCAGCCCGCAAACGTGTGCTCCGCCTTCTGCCCGATCTTGGCCAGCGTCACCTTGTCCTTCTCGATGCCGTAGATCTTCGAGAGCGCGAGCACCGTGGACATTTCAAGCGCCGCGCTAGAGCTCAGTCCCGCGCCGAGCGGGATGTTGCCGCCGAACACGGCCTTGAAGCCCTTCCCCGCCTTGGCGGGTTCGCCGTCGAAAAGCCAGTTGAATGTGCCGAGCGGGTAGTTGGCCCAGGTCGCGCCCGACTCGACCTTCTTGACGTCCGCCAGGCGGCACGTGAACGTTTCACCGTCGGCGCCGATATCACGTGCGACGAGCGTCACGGTGTCGTCATCGGCCGGCGAGACGGCGAAGAACGTTCCTTTGTCGATCGCCGCCGAGAACACGAACCCCTCGTTGTAGTCGGTATGGTTTCCGAGCACCTCGATGCGTCCGGGCGCATACGCCACCGCCGTCGGCTTCGCGCCGAAGAGCTTCTCAAACTTGGCCACGATTTCATCATAGACATTCTGGTTCAGCATTGTTTTTCCTCTTTTTTAGTTTCCAGTTTAGAGTTTAGAGTTTCCAGTTTAG
>CACZCD010000080.1 GCA_902779565.1 uncultured bacterium
CCTCAAATGTATCTTTTCGCACAGTATCCATAAATCCATGTCTGTGTGCACAGTTTTCAATTTTTTCTGCTGTCTGACCGATCAGTACGAGTTTTTTCACTTTGCCGTCAAAAGCCTCGATCCACTCGTCATACTCGGACTGTTTATCATATCCACCACCGATCAGAAATGTCGGACGGTTCATTGCACGAATTCCCTGAATAGCAGCATCCGGGTTCGTTCCCTTAGAATCATTATAGAACTTTACACCACGTTTCTCGGTCACATACTCGATGCGATGCTCTACTGCCTGGAATGTCTTCAGGACTTCTACGATTTTGTCCATAGGAACACCGAAATTCACACTCATTGCACATGCCGCCATAACATTTTCATAGTTATGTCTTCCAAGAAGATTCAGTTCGTTGACATTAATGACATGTGTACGCTGTCCGTCAACTGCATAGTAAATGTCCTCACCCTCAAGATAGAATCCATTGTCCAATTTTCTGTGACTGCTGAAATATACAACCTTTGCCGGTGCGCTCTCACCAAAGCTGCGAAGTACTTCGTCTTCATAATTTAAAACACATACCTGATCCTTTGTCTGGTTTCTGGTAATGTCTTCTTTTGTTTTAATATAGCATTCCATCGTATGATGACGATTCAGATGATCCTCTGTAATATTTAAGATAGCAGAGACTTCCGGACAGAAATCATGAATGGTCTCTAACTGGAAGCTGCTGATTTCCGCAACTGTAACCGTATCGTCAGTCATTGTCGCAGCTTCAGAAGTATAAGGAATACCGATATTTCCGACAATGCGGACATCGCGAAAGCTCCTGCCCGGAAGAGCGACTGGGGAACCACCCCGTTGGGTGCTCCCGGTAAACTTGTCGCCGATACGACCCTCAAAAAGAAGGCGGAGTTTCTCCCGCCGCCCGTGCGTGCGCCTGGGCCAGTGCTCATCGACGGCGGACGGACGGTTTCCATTGTTGCGCCGACGGATGCCGAGCGTCCGCTCGCCGAGGAGATTGCGTGGCATTTGAAGGAAATGTCGGGGAAGGACGTCCCCGTCGTTGCGGCGCCGCCGGCGTCCGGCCCCGCGGTCATGCTTTCGTTCCGCCCCGATGACGATGTGGAGGGTTCGGAAATCGAGACGTCCGGCGACCGGGTGAAGATCTCCGGCGCGGGTGCGGGGCTTTCGCATGCCGTCACGTATTTCCTGGAGGAGCTTGGCATTCGGTATCTTTGGCCGGGGCGTGTCGGCAAGGTGATCCCGAAACGTTCGACCGTCGTATTCCCCCTGACGAACTGGAAATTCGCTCCGTCGATGCGTGTGAGGGGCATACGCGGTGGTCTGGTCGGACCTTCCGCGAAGTGGCGCGACCGGAACCTCAAGGCGACGAAAGCGCTCGGGCTTGATCCCGAAAAGTATCGCGCGGCGGTGAACGCCGCCTACTTCGACCGTCCGGGCAACCGCGATTTCTTTGAGTGGCATGGTTTGAAGGACAATCCCGACTGCTTCGGCGCGGCCGGCACCGATCCCAAGACGAAATACAAATGGGGGCATACGTTCAAATGGGCGCAGAAGAAGGGCTTCGACAAGGAGCATCCGGACTGGATGGCGCTCCAGCCGGACGGCACGCGCGAACTGAAGAACGGACGGATCGACCGACCGGTCTTCTGCCTCTCCAACCCCGATTTCATCAAGCGTTCGATCGAGGAGAAGGTGGCCGAGTTCAAATCGAAGCAGCGCGAAGGCAAGATCGCCATCACGACGGGACTCCCCGACGGCGGCGGCGGATCGCCCTGCATGTGCGAACGGTGCCGCAGGCTTGACCCGGTGAACGCGCCGCCGCTCTACTTCAACTTCTTCTCGGGTACCGAGACGAAATACGTGTCGCTCACGGACCGGACACTCTGGTTCTTCAACCAGATCGTCGATGGCGTGATGAAGGCGTGCCCCGACAAGAAGGGGCTCACGTTCTTCCCGTACTCGTATTACATCGCCCCGCCGGTCTCGGTACGGCCCGATCCGCGGCTCATCCCGCTTTCCGTCGCCGGCGACTACGTCGATGCGAAGCGGTGGAACTGGGCGCGCGAGAATGTCGCCTCGTGGATGAACCTCGGGCTTGAAACGTATTGGCGTCCGAACTTGATGTGGGGCTGGAAGGTGGGTGGTCCCCAGAACTACGCGCGCCGTCTGTTTGCCGACTACGAAGACCTGAAGGCGAACGGACTGAAGGGCGTCGACTTCGACTGCGTGGCCAACTCCTGGGGCGCGAAAGGGCTGAACGTCTATATCAACTGCCGTGTCGCGCTTAATCCGGACCGGCTTTCGTTCGAGACGATCTTCGACGACTACTGCCAGACCGGTTTCGGTCCCGCCGCCGCGTCCGTTAAGGCATACTTCAACGCCGTCGAACGGATGAACGAGGCCGCGTCCCGCGAAATCGCCGTGCGCGCGCCGAAGGTGCTCGATTTCCGCCAGGTCGTCCGGGCCGAGTGCTACTACGACCATCTGGACGTGGCGGCGCTTGAGGCGATCCTCGACAAGGCGGACGCTGAGGCGGCGGGCGATGCGGAGATCCGCGCGCGCCTCGCGCTTCTCCGGGCGGCACTCGGCTATGCGAAGTGCGGCAAGGCCGTGCGCGAAGCGGCGAAGGGCAAAAACTCGTCCGACGCCGGACGCGAGGCGTTCGAGGCGGCGCGCCGTGCCTATTCCGCCTTCGTCATCAAGGCGGTCGAGGAGCAGCCGCTCGCCTACACGCCGACGGGCATTTGCGTCTTCGACCCGTGGATGTGCGATTTCGGCTCCCGCAAGAACCGCAAGAAAAAGAAGTGACGAACGAAAGGAGTGCTCACATGAAGAAGTTGATTCGGTTTGCGCTGATCGGCGCGTTAGCGGTCAGCGCCTCCGCCGAGACGCGCTGGAAGGGCGGCGACGGGGACTGGAGCGACCCCACGAAGTGGGACGGGGGGCTGCCGAGCGAATCGAACGGCGCGGTGTTCCCGGACGGAACGTACACCGTGAACATCGACGGCCACTACAAGGCGCTCACGCTCACGGCATCGGCTTCTTCGTCCGGCTCGGTGCTGACATTCACGGGTTCCGGCTCGGTCAGCAACGTGACAGGGCAGGGGACCACTTCGCGCATGACACTCTATTCGGGGCGGACGATCATCGTCGATGGGCCGTACATTTGGCCGTACTATTTCGCGAACTACGGCAAGTTCAAGGTCATTGGCGACACTGTGTTTGAACCTCGCAAGTTCAACTTTCTCAGCGCATCGGCAGGTTTGGCCGTGCATGGCGGCACCTGTTCCATGCCGGAATGTGCGTTCCCGTCCGGCTCATCGTTCCTCATCACGGACGGATCGGTGACGTTCACCAAGCCGGCTGTATCGAATGCGGCTTCGTTCAGGATCGTCGGCGGCGTGGTCGGGTTCGACGGCAGTTTGCATCCCGTAATGGAGGAGGGGGTTGATTTCGAGTTCTCTGGCGGCACGATCCGTTACATCAATGGTACGAGCTCAAGCTACGATACCGACCTGAGTTCGCGCACATGGCTGCTGCCCGGCAAGTATGGCACGACCATATTTCCCTCCGCTCGTGCCAGCGCCGCATGGTTCAAGGTGCCTGGCACCTATCCGATGGCGGGATCGGTGATGCCGACGAATGGCACGTTTCACCTGGAAACAGGGGGAGGCACAGTCTGCACGTTCACTGGCGGGGCTACGGTCGTCGCCCAGACGCTGCGGCTGACCGGCAATTCGGCGGTCGTCACTTCCGATTGGCGCCGCGTTGTCCTCGGCAGAGGTGGGATGTGCTTGTCATACAAGTCAACTTGGACGTTTTCCGGCGCTACGTTCGGTGCGTTCGGGGACTGGTTCAACTATCCTGGAGCAGAGGGGAACCGATACTCCGTTACCCTTCGCGATGATGTCGCGTTTGATACGCTCGATTACTTCGACCAGTCCACGCCACGCAGCATAACGCTGACCAACATCTCGGCGCAGGCGGTTACGTCGCTTTCGGCCTATGGCGGCGGTTCCGCCAAACTGGCGTTCAACACCTCGCCCGGCCGGTTGGACAGGCTTTCGGTCGGCAGCGGCACGACGATGGTCCTCACAAACTACTCCGCAAAACTTCCGGCCGACGTGCTCGAGATGGGAGACGGCTCCGTTATCGACATGAAGGTCGGTTCCTTCATTGAAGCGGCGAGCGCTGCGATTGCTCCGACGGCCCGCATCCGCGTAACGCCGCCCGCCACGCTTACGGCCGGCACGCAGTATCCGGTATTTTACGCACCGGTCGGGATGGAGAATCCGCTTTCGTGCGTGACGCTTACGGATGCGCTGCCAGAGGGATGGAAGATGGACGCGATCGGTTCCTACGTCTGCATCACCGACGGAACGGCCGTGGCGGGTTCGCCGTCGGCGACGCATCAGGCCGAACCGAACAAGTACGTCTACTGGAACGGCACACTTGATGACAAATGGAGCACTGGCGGGAACTGGTCAAGCGGAACGGTGCCCAATGCAACATCCTTGTATGTGTACTTCAGCGGTAACGGGAACGGACATCAGGTAATCACGAACGAGACGAGCGCAATCCAGTTCCGGAGCATCCATGTGAACGCTGACGCCGCTCCGTATGAGATTCGCGGTGCCTCCATGCGTTTTCTTTATCCCACCTCAGCCGCCGGCAGCAACCACTCCATCTTGTCGGAATCTTCCCATCCGTTCACGATGCGGAATTATGTCTATAAGAAGAATTCGGAAGGCGGCATGATTCTTCTCGCCACCGGCTCTTCGTACATCGCGCTGACGGGTGGTGGGACGGTGCCGGAGACATTGCAGTTCAATGGCGACATACGGCTCGGCGGAACGTGGACGGCCCTGCAGTTCGCGGCGCAGGATGCCACTGCGCCGACGCGCGGGCGGCGGCTCACGGTGCTGCCGGGCGGCAGCTTGACGGTGAGTGCGCAGGAGACGTCGCTGACGTCCGCTTCCACCGTGTCGGTTCTTGGTGGTGCGACGATGTCGGTGGCGGGGACGGCGCTCGATTACGCGGCCAGCTCCGCGAACGTGGTGGACGGCACGCTGACGGTGACGTGCCCGATCTCGTGCGCGGGTGGTGTGGCGTTCCGCGGCACGGGCGTTGTAGAGGTGGCGTCGTTCGAGGGGGCCGCGGAGACGCCCGGCTCTGTGTCGCTTGCGGGGAAGGTGCGTTTCACGCCGCAGGAATGGTCGGCGCCGGTCGGGCTCAAGGTGCGCGATACGCCAATCCTTGCGGCGGCGGATGATCTCGCGCTCGATTTTCAGGGTGAAGCCATCGATCTCGATATGCACGCGACGCTCACGGTCGATACGGGCGCACACACCGTCTCCGTTGCCGCCCCGTTCGCCGGTGGCGGCGACGTGACGAAGGTCGGCGGCGGCACGCTCATCGTCGCCAGCACGAACGCCTTCGCGGGCGCGGTGCACGTTGCGGCCGGCACCTTGTCCTTTGCGGCGCCGCAGACGTTCCGTCGCCTGTCGTTTGCGGAAGGTGCGTCGCTTGCGATCTCCGGCGACCTGGCGGCGGAGGCCGCCATCGGTAAAGTGCAATTGCTGGAGGCGAAGGAATGTACGGGAATCCCTGAACTCTCCTCCGCCTGGCGTGTCATCTCCGAACGGAGCGAGGACGGCACGCTCACCGTGTATGTGCGCCGCAATGTCGCTTCCCGTTTCATTGTCAGGTGAGGCGATCCGCTGAGGCGGGGCCATAGAAAACACCTGTGCCGATTTGTGGTATAATTCACCCCCATTTCAAGCAGGAAGAGTAAAGCAATGCATCCATATCGTACCCATACGTGCAATGAACTTCGCGCTTCGGACGCGGGCAAGACGGTCCGCCTTTCCGGCTGGATGTTCCGCCTCCGTGACCATGGCGGCATCCTTTTCGTGGATCTCCGCGACCACTACGGTCTCACGCAGATCGTCGTGCACCCGAGCCGCAGCTTCTTCGGTCTTGTCGAGAAGGCGCACCTCGAATCCGTGATCACCGTTACGGGCGAGGTGAAGCTCCGCACCCCCGACACCATCAATCCCGACCTTCCCACGGGCGAGATCGAGATTGAGGCGAACGAGCTGGTGATGGAGAGCGCCTCCGGCGTCACGCCCATCTACGTCCCGGACGAGAAGGCGGACGAATCCGAGGACGTGCGCCTCAAGCACCGCTATCTCGATCTCCGCCGCGAGAAGCTCCACAACAACATCATTCTCCGTTCGGACGTGATCCGCTTCCTGCGCGAGCAGATGTGGGCGAAGGGCTTCCACGAGTTCCAGACGCCGATCCTCACGGCGTCCTCGCCGGAGGGCGCGCGCGACTATCTCGTGCCGAGCCGCATCCACCGGGGGATGTTCTACGCGCTCCCGCAGGCGCCGCAGATGTTCAAGCAGCTCTTGATGGTCTCGGGCTTCGACCGCTATTTCCAGATCGCGCCGTGCTTCCGCGATGAGGCCGCGCGCGCCGACCGCAGCCCGGGCGAATTCTACCAGCTCGATATCGAGATGAGCTACGCCACGCAGGACGAGATCTTCGCCGTGGTCGAGGAGGTCGTCGGCAAGACGTTCGAGAAGTTCTCGAACTGGACCTGCACCCCGGCACCGTGGCCGCGCATCAAGTACCGCGATTCGATGATGGTCTATGGCAGCGACAAGCCCGATCTCCGCAATCCGCTCAAGTGGATCAACATGAGCGACTTCTTCGCGAAGGCGGACTTCAAGGCGTTCGCGGCGTGCGTCGCGGGCGGCGGACTCGTCAAGGGTCTGCTCGTGAAGGGCATCGTGGGCGTGGAGACGCGCACGTGGTTCGACAAGCGCGAGGCGTTCGTCAAGGAGAACGGCGGCAAGGGCCTCGGCTACATCAGCTGGACCAAGGAAGGTGAGCTGAAGGGGCCGATCGCCAAGTTCCTCAGCACCGACCAGTTAGAGGAGATGAAGAAGCTCGCCGGCATGGAGCCGGGCGATGCGCTCTTCTTCATGGCCGCGCCGGTCGATGAGTGCCATCGCCTCTCGGGTCTGGTGCGCACCGACATCGCAGACCACCTGACGAACGACATCCGCGAGCACAACGTCTACCGCTTCTGCTGGATTGTCGATTTCCCGTTCTTCGAGAAGGATCCCGAGACGGGCAAGATCATCTTCTCGCACAACCCGTTCTCCATGCCGCAGGGCGGTCTTGAGGCGCTTCAGACGAAGCCGCCGCTCGAGATCGAGGCGTTCCAGTACGACGTGGTGTGCAACGGCATCGAGCTTTCCTCGGGCGCGATCCGCAACCACCGTATCGACATCATGGAAAAGGCGTTCGAGATCGCGGGCTACCCGAAAGAGGTCGTCAAGCAGAAGTTCGGCTGCCTCTACAACGCGTTCCAGTACGGCGCGCCGCCGCACGGCGGTATCGCGCCGGGCGTGGACCGCATGGTCATGCTGCTCACCGACACGCCCAACATCCGCGAAGTGATCGCGTTCCCGATGAACCAGAAGGCGCAGGATCTCATGATGAACGCGCCGAACTACGTAACCGAACAGCAGCTCCGCGAGCTTCATATCAAGGTGCGTGGCACGAACGAGGCGAAGCCCGAGGCGTAATGGTCTCGGCACGAACAGTTCTTTGGTGTTGGATAGGGGCGGCGTCCTTTGCCGCCCTCGGCTTACGGGCGGAGTCGCTTTCCTGGGGCGGACGTGAGGAGCATCCCGCCGTGGTGAACCCCGTGATGGGGCAGTCGGCGGCGGACGTCGTTTCGCTACGCGGCGAATGGGAGTTTGTCGCGCGCCCGATGAACAAACCGTTGCGCAACGGCGTGTGGGGCCGGTTTTATCAGGAGGCGAACTGGCCCGGCGCCAGGACTCTCTCGGTGCCGGGATGCTGGGAGGCGCAGGGCGTGGGCGAGTCGGGCATGGGCGAATGCTGGGTGCCGAAATGGGACCACAACGCGAAGCCAATCCGCCACAAGTACATCGGTGACGGGTGGTACCGGAAGACCGTGCCGGTGTCCGCCGAATGGAAGGGGCGGCGCGTCTGGCTGAAGGTCGGTGGCGTGAAGTCCTGCGGCTGGTTCTGGGTGAACAACCGGCAGGTCGCGCTCGTCGAAAACTACTGCGGCACCGGCAAGTACGAGATCACGGATCTCGTCACGCCCGGTTCCAACGCTACCGTCGTCGTGCAGGTGAATAACGTCCGTCCGTCCCGCAAGGGTCTGATGAGCGCAATGCACCGGTGGGGCGGACTCTACCGCGATGTGGAGATCGAGGCGACCCCGCAGAACTTCATCGACGATGCCTGGGTGCGTGGCAACTTCGATGGGCGGTGCGCTGAAGCGCACGTCGTTGTGGATGGCTGTGATACGCCCTACCAGATCCGCTTCACCGTCGATGGGCATTCCGTCGAAGAGCCGATCCCCCAATCCTCCAATCCCCCAATCCTCCAATCCTCCAATCACACCCTCCGCCTCCCTCTCCGGAACTTCCGTCCGTGGTCGCCGGAGCATCCCAACCTCTACACCGGCATCATAGAGCTTGTCCAGAACGGACAGGTCATCCACACGCGTCGCGAACGTTTCGGCGTGCGGAAGTTCGAGGTGCGCGGCGGGGAATTCTTCCTGAACGGACGGCCGTTCTATGTGCGCGGCTTTGGCGACGACCACGTGTATCCGCTCAGCGGAATCACGCCGGCCGACCGCGACGTGCATCGAGCGCATCTCCGGAAAGCCCGTGCGGCGGGCTTCAACTTCGTGCGTCTCCATACGCATTGCGAAGTGCCGGAATACTTCGAGGCCGCCGACGAGCTGGGCGTGATGATTCAGCCGGAACTGCCCTACTACAGCGACGTGCCGGCCGAAGACTTCGCCTTCGATCCGAAGCGCGACGTGACGGAGCTATGGCGCAACTACCGCCGCCACCCGTCCTTCGCCGTGTACTCCATGGGCAACGAGGGCTCCTTCGGTCCGGCGCTCGACGCGGCGCTGCACCGCTACGTGAAGCGCATGGACCCCGACCGGCTGAAGATCAACCAGGATAGCAACCAGGCGTTCATCAACCCGCCGGAGGCGGCCGACTACCGAGGCGGACCGATCAAGGAATGGCCGCGCGGCAGCGTGAACCCGGACCGTCCGTTCGTGACGCATGAATACCTGAACCTCTGCATCAAACTCGATGCGCGCGGGGAGTCCGACTACACGGGTGCGTGGCTTCCGCCCCTGACGCGCGCGGCACGCGCCGCATGGCTCGGGAAGGTCGGGCTCGACGAAGCGTGGGGCGACCGCCTGCAGGATGCGCAGCACGCCCTTCAGCGCCACTACCAGAAACGCGGCGTGGAATGGGCGCGCAAGGATCCGTACTGCGACGGCTACAGCTTCTGGACGATCGTGGACGTTGTGGTGGCGCAGGGCGATTCTTACACGGCGCAGGGACTTTTCGATCCGTTCTGGCAGCAGAAGCGCGGCGGATTCTCCGCAGACGAATTCGCACGCTTCAACTCGCCCTCGTGCATTCTTATGGATACACCGGACGAAAACCGCGTCTTCACGTCCGGCGAATCGCTTCCGGTTGATTTCCTCTTTGCGCACTACGGCGACGCTCCGCTGAAGGATGCTGTTCTTGAATGGCACCTCTCAAACTCCTCAAACCTCTCAAACTCCTCAAACCTCTCAAACCCCTCAACCCTTCCCCTCGGCCCCGTGCGGAAGATCGCCTCGGCGAAGGTTGTCTTCCCGTCCGTCGAACGTCCCGCCAAGGTCACGCTGTCGGCGCGGGTCGGGAGCGTGGCAAACGACTGGGACTTCTGGGTGTTCCCGCCGCGTGCGCGGCGGGACGGAAGGGGGCTCGCGGTCGCGCCGGCGCTCAAGGATTCCCTGTCTCGTCTTTACGAGGGGTTCGCAGTTCTCGGCACGCCCGAGGCGGAGCGCGCGGCGGTTGTCGTGGTCGAGCAGGGTTCGTCCGAGGAGGAGACTGCACTCAAGGCGGGGCGCCGCGTCGTCGCCGTCGGGGCGGCGAAGGGCGTGCCGAACGTGAAGCTTGGCTGGTGGTGGATGGGCACCCAGGTCGGCACCGCGCTCTTTGACCATCCCGTCTTTGCGGGGATCCCGCACGAAGGACATCTCTCGCCGCTGCTCTTCCGTATCGTCGGCGTGGGGTTGCCCCTGCGTGGCGCGGGGCGGGACGTCAAGGATTTGCTGATGGTTGGCGAGGGCGGTCAGGACTGCTTCGCCTATGTTGCCTTGCGGCGCAGCGACAAGGGCCTTGCCGTCGAAAGCTTCGGGCTCGACCTTCTTTCCGGTAAGCCGGAAGGGACCGCCCTCCTGGATGGCATGATCGATTATGCGTGCGGATCGGTTGTCGCTCCGGTCCGCCCCTAGAATCCAGCATCCATTAATTTTCCCAAATTCGTGGCACCCCCTTGCAAGTTGGGGAGAGTTATGGTACCATTGCGGCGTTTTAACGAGAGAAGGGTCTCTTGGATAGTTTTGAACACCAACACTAAAAGGAAATACTGATGAAACGCTTGCTCATTGCACTGGCAGCGGCGGTCGCTGTTTCGACCGCATCAGCCATCATCACTGACACGCAATTGTTTGAAGACAACTTTACCGATTTTATCGCCGAAGGCGACGACGAATCGGAACTTGCTACACACGAAACAGCACCCAGCATTACCGTGCCGTACCCGTGCGAAAACTACGGGTCGAAATACCTTTCGCTCGACACGGGCGATGCGACGCTCTGGCGCACAAATAATGCCGCCGGCAATGTCTATTTCGACATGGCGCTCCAGTTCAACCCCAGTGCGAGCGCACCCGAGTTGGAGCAGGGCGATCCCACCAAGATCCTCCTCTACCAGAACACCGAGAGCAACCTCGTGATCCTCGCGGGCACATCGGCGTCAGACCGCACGCCTACGAGCTATGTGACAACGACGAAGGTAGCACCCGGCACCTGGGCGCGTGTTACGGTCTCCTCTGAACTTGGGAATGACGGGTACGCCTTCACGGTGCGCCTCAACGGCACGGCCCTTGAGACAGCCGGTGGAGTTGTCTCCTTCCCGTCGCTGACGGCTGACACCACGATTACCAAGGTCGGATTCGCCGGCTCCGGCGCACTTGATGACTTCGTCGCCCGTACGACCGATCCATACTTAAACGCGTATGCTGCGAAAATCGGATCTGGCGAATGGTGCGAAAAGTATCCTACCTATACGAAGGCTCTTGCTGATGCCTTAATTGGCACCCCTGCCACCATCACGATTTCAGACGAAGCAGACCCAGTGGATGGTTCGGCCGCCTACCCGTATCAGATTCCCAATGCTGATTGTCTTAAGGTCCTTCAGGATGCCGTGCTTACCAATCCTGCGGCGCGTTCGCTCCACTACGTCCAGACGCAAAACATTGACATGACGGGTGTCGCGGGCTTCTACGGCATCGGCTGGTACGGGTCTTCTACGGCGTACCTGAGCCTGCCTGAGGGCGTGAGCGTAACTATGGATACTAAGAAAAACGTGCCGAAATCAACAACCAGCATTCCGTTCGAGGGTGTTTATGATGGCGCGGGCTATACGATTTCCAATGTCACACTTGTCCGTCACAACTATGGCGGCGTGTTCAACCTTGTTTCCGGAACGATCAAGAATCTGACCGTTCAGAACCTCGGTTTCAATGATGTGGAGACGGCATCTGCTGATAATGGAGAGCTTGAATGGGGTTGCGGCATCGTCGGTAACGCACAGAGCAACGCGGTCCTTGCGAACTTGACTTCCGCCGGCACCGTGTGGGGCAACACTGCCAACCACAATATTGCTGGTATCTCTGTCCGCGCTCAGGACAATGCTACGATTACGGGTTGTGTGAACAATGTCGCTATCGCGTCGGCGTCCAAGCGTCTGGGTGGTATCGTCGCCTTCACGGGGACGACCGCTGCGGACGATGCGGTCACGATTGTTGACTGCATCAACAATGGAAACCTGACCAGCACGGATGGAACTCGTGGCGTTGGCGGCATTCTCTCCAGCCCGGAGACAGGGAAAGGCGCCAATACGGTCATTGAGGGGTGTTCTAACTTTGGAACGCTGACCGCAGGCCAAAGTGGTTTCACCGGCTACATTGTTGGTTCGTTGGGCGTCAATACGAATTCGTCCTACACGGATGGCGGCGGTAACACCTTCCTTGCCTCGGGTAACATGCTCGGCACGAGAGGATTGAATATCCGCGCAATCGAGGGCCTCGCATTTGCGCTGCCCACGACCATAAGTGGTGACGATTACCTGACCACGGTTGCGCAGGAAGATCTTGCGGCGGGTAACACCTACTTGCTGGTGGCGGATGTCGCGGCTTCCGAGACGCCGGTCTATACGTTCGATGCCGCCGGTACGATTGCGTTTGACACCGCGCTTGGTTATACGTTCGCGGGTACGGTTGCGGCTGGAAACGGCATGATTGATGTCACGGATGCGACCGCCGGTACAGTAACAACTTACACCGCCGTCGAAGGAACGGTTGTGGCGACGATCACCAAGTCGGGTAACACGACCTCGTACAACACGCTCCAGAAGGCGCTCGCGGCTGCGGAGTCCGGTGATACGGTCAATTTGGTTGAGAATGCGGCTATTTCGGGCGAGGTGAACATACCGGCTAATGTTACGGTTGTTCTTGCAAGTGGCGTTTCACTTGCTAATGTCACGGCCTTGTCTGGCACGGGTGTGCTTTTTGCCCCTAGCGGGACAGTTGTGCCTCTTGTACAGACCGACCACGCGGCAGGTTTGTTGCAAGATGCGGAAAAGTGGGCAGGAACGCTTTTCATAAAGGATGCTACCATGTCTGGACCGGATGGTCTTGCATACTATGGCAATGCAAACTCAACCGTTCGTTTTGAGAATGTGTGGCTGTCCAACTTCACGTCGTCACATGCGATAGGAACGCTTGAACTTGTTGGAGCTGGCGTCTATATCCAGGCGGCGTCTGGCAATATGATCCTGCCTTGTGCGCTTGTAGGCGATGGAGCCATTTCCCTTAGGGACTCTTCGGCTACGCAGAGGACGGTTTTGTTCTCGGGCGATGTCTCGGCGTTTGCTGGAAATGTCACGGTTGCCACGGACACTAAATCCAGGATTGTATTCGGCACTAACGCTGGTACGTTGGGTAACGACAACTGCATTGTCGTAGACAGTGGAGCAGCGGTAACGGTTGCGGAAGGCAAGACGTGGACGGCGCCCAATGGCTATGTCATCAAGGGTACGGTGACGGTTTCCGGTACACTCGCGGCTGGAAGCGAAAAGGTCTATGGTACTGGTTGTGTTATCTACACCAGTGCGACAGCAGCTGCTGCGAGCGCACCAATCGCTGGTTCGTGGACCGGAACTTACGTAGTTGGTTGGGCTCCGACGGGTGCATTCAACCCGAACACCTACGGCAACGCCAATTCTACAGTTGTTCTTTCGAACGATCTTGCGGCGAGTGCGTATTTCGGACCAGGCTCCGCGACTACGCTTACGATCAATCCCACGGTGCGGATTGCTACCGATGTGGAGATCAAGAATGGTTATTCAAAGGCCGATGATTCTTGCCTTGTCACGTTCACCAAGCTTACTGGCGACCACAAGTTCTCGACATCGCCTGGAACGGGCGGTACCGATGCTAATCCGACCACTCGCCGCTATGCGATAACCACGCTTGACAACTTCACGGGTTCGCTCAAGGTTAAGGCTGGCTCCGAGTTGAGGATTGCGACGGTCAACGTTGCAGATGGAACCAATCTTTCTGGTCTCATCATTCCTGCCGAGTGTGATGCCAAGTCGACTGTGGAGGGGGCGCACGCTGATGGTGTGATTACTGGTGCTCTCGCGTTGACAGTCGCCGGTGTTGACAGCGGCAAGACGCTGACTTACGATGCCAACGGCGCTGAGGGTGCAGGCTTGTATGTCGTGGCCTCGTCCGGCGGCTTTGATGGCGGCGACGGTGCGACGTTCAACATTCCGGCTGAAACCCAGGCCACTCTTGCGGCGGTACTGCCTTCGGGCAAGACGCTGGCGGATACTGCGGATGCGGCGAGCGGAATGACATACGCTCAGGCCTATGCGCTCGGCCTCCTGAACGAAACGACCGGCGATGTTGAAGACCTCAAGGCGACCATTGAGGTTGTTGGTGGGAAGGTGAAGGTCTCGCTCGACGCGACTGCGGGAGCCGCCTACACGGTGACGCTCAAGGTCTATGAGAAGGCGAGTCTGACTGCCGCATGGCCTGATACGCCGAAGACGACCTACACGCTCGGTAGCGAGGAAGAGACGGCAGGCTTCACGCCTGGTTCTGGTTCTGCCCCTGCCGGGTTCTACAAGGTGGGAATCTCTATCAGCAATCAGCAATAAGTAAGCTGAAAGGCTGAAATA
>CACZCD010000081.1 GCA_902779565.1 uncultured bacterium
GTGGAGTTCTTTGAGGACTTTGCCGAAGGTGGCCGCCGTCAGGCGGCGGCGCTCAAGGTGGGCGAGGGCGATACGTTCGTCGCCATCACCGAGGGCGGCGAGACGTCCTCCGTGCTGGGCACGCTCAAGTACGCCGCCGAACATGGCGCAAAGTGTTTCCTCGTGTTCAACAATCCGGCCGACCTTCTGCGCGGCTACCTCGACCGCTGCCGCGAGGCGATTGACAATCCGAAGGTGACGGTCCTCGATATCTACTGCGGCTCGATGTCGCTTGCGGGCTCCACGCGCATGCAGGCGACCAGTTCCGAGCAGCTGCTGGGCTCGTGTGCGCTCGAGGCGGCGCTGGTGCGGATGATGCCGCGCTTCGCGAAGGAGACGGCGAAGGACTACACGGTGGCGTTCGAGAAGCTGCTGGCGGGGCTTGAATCGCCGGGCGGCCGTGCAGGGCTCGTGAAGGCGATCGAATTCGAGAAGGGTGTGTACGAGAAGCATGGCCGCATCACCTATCTCGCCGACAAGTGCATGCTCGACCTTTTCACTGACAACACGGAACGTTCGCCCACGTTCATGCTGCCGCCGCTCCGCTCGCGCCGCGACCGGCACTTGGCGCAGAGCTGGGCGTTCGTGAAGAACCCGCTGCATCCAACCGTCGAATGCTGGAACGAGATGATGCGCCGCCACCCGCGCTGTCTGGAGTTCACGAGCGAGGACGCGCGTTCGCTCAAGATGCCGCAGCGCTTCATCGATTCGCCGCCGCTCATCAAGTATTCGGATCTCATCACCTACATGATCGGCAGCGAACCCGCGCCGGAGCGCATCGAGGGCTATGCCCGCGCGGCGGCGGTGATGCTCACCGTCGGCGACAAGCCGGCAGACTACAGGACGGCGGCGAACCGGCTCGCGGCGAACTGGCCGGAGCAGTTGGAGTTCCACATCGGGCCGCAGGCCACGGATGGCATTTGGGTGAAGATGGAGATTGCCGATTCTCCGCTCGAGATCTGGAAGCACCTCGCGGTGAAGCTCGCGTTCAACTGTCTCTCCACCGGTACGATGGCGTCGATGGGGCGCGTGGCGGGGAACTGGATGAGCTGGGTGTCGATCTCGAACAAGAAGCTCATCGACCGCGGCATCCGTCTGCTCGTGGAACTGGGCGGCGTTTCGTATGAGGAAGCCGCACAGCGCATTTTCGCCGCCGAAGAGTGGGTCGCGTCGCAGGACTGGACAGGCAAGGAGGAACCCTGCGCCGTGCAGGTGGCGTTGGCGCGGCTCCGCGCAGGGAAGTAGCACATGAGGGGATTCGGCATCGGAATTGGATTGGCGCTGTGTGCCTGCGCGTTGGCGGCGCAGGCGACTACGGTGCGTCCGGAGGATACGGGTGAAGCACTGCTAAATCCCGGGATGGGGCTTGTTCACTACCATTACTCCAACAGGCTGTGGGCGTATGGAATGTATTCGAAACCAGGCGACACGGATCCGCTGCCGGGGACATCGGTGGTGTATCTGCGCGTTCTGTGGAACGACGTGGAGCCGCAGGAAGGCGCGTTCCGCTGGGACATCTTCGATTCCGTCGCGCAGAGCTGGATCAAGGCGGGTAAGCAGATCGCCTTCCGTATCATCTGCTGCAACCAGACGGAGAACGCCACGCCTGACTGGGTTCGCAAGGCCGGAGCGAAGGGCATACTGTTCAAGTATCTGAAGGATGACGCCGAGCCGAGGTGGGAACCGGTCTATGACGATCCCGTTTTCCTGGAGAAGTACACGAACTTCCTCAAGGCGTTCGCCGCGCGCTATGACGGCGATTCGTCCGTCGCGTTCGTGGACGTGGGGAGCTTCGGGCTCTACGGGGAAGGACACACCTACACCACGTCCAAACTCTCGCAGGAGGAGACCGAGCGCCTCGCGCGCATCCACATTGACCTTCACCGCAGGATGCTCCCGCGCACGATGCTCGTCATCCCCGACGATTTCGCGGGCGGCAGTTCCACGGCGCCCGACCATCCGCTCCTCAAGTACGCGCGCAGTCTCGGCATCGGCTACCGCGACGATTCCCTCCTCTGCAGCCGAGCGGGCTGGAAGCACGACCATTGGGGACGGCTTTTTGCGCCGACGTTGCCGGTGATCCTCGAGACGGGACACTACACGCTCTGTGACGCGCGCGGCAACTGGCGCAAGGATCGTATCCTCGAGGCGGTGGAGAAGCATCAGGCGAGCTACTTCACGTTCCACGGCTTCCCGGAGGACTTCCGCGAATCGCACGCCGCCGAGATTACCGCCGTGAACAGGCGCATCGGCTACAGGCTTATGCCAGTTTCCGTGATGTTCCCTGACTCGGTGAAGGCTGGCGAACCTGTTGCGATTGCCGCCGAGTGGGTTAACAAGGGTGTTGCGCCCTGTCTGCCAGGTGGCTTCGTCTCGTGGTCGCTGTGTGACGCGGAAGGGAATGTCTGCTGGAGCTTCACCGACGAGGATTTCAACGTGCGTTCGCTTTCGCCGACTCTTGAGAATGGACCGCAACCGGTTCGCATAGTCTCGCGCGGGCGTTTCGGCTGCCAGGCGGCGATTCCGCCATGGAATGATGCGGTGCTTGCCGATCTGCGCAAGCGCGGGCGCGTGACCGAGACCGCGTTTGACATGCTGCGTCCGGGCGAGTACACGTTGTGCGTTTCGGTGGGCACGCGGCAGGGAACGCCGAAGATCGCGTTGCCGCTGGCCGCTGGCGCCGCCCACCGCTATCCGCTCGGCAAAGTGAAAGTTCTTCCGTTCAGCGCAGCACGCCAATCGCCTTCAGCCGTTCCTATCGTCGTCATTCCCGACGAGGCGACGGCGGTTGAGAAGTTTGCCGCGTCAGAACTGGCGGGCGAACTCGGCAAGTGCCTCGGCGCGACGCCGGAAATCGTGCGGGAGGGCATGTGCCCTCCTGCGACGTGCCTCTACGTTGGCGCGACGAAAACGGCGAAGGCCTTGCGTGCGAAGCCGTGGCAGACCGACGAGGTGTTCTTGAAATCCGTCGCAAATGGCGTTGTCCTCGACGGCGACCCGGCGCGTGCACCGATCTACGCCGCCGATCTCTATCTCGAAAAGTACTGCGGTGTGCGGTGGTGGACGAGCGACGCGGCGCTTTATCCGAAATTCAGGGAAGTTCCCGTCAAGGACATCGCCCTTGAATATGCGCCACAGTTCAAGTATCGCGAAACCTACTACCTTGACGGCTTCGATCCGCTCTTCAAGGTGCGCGCCAAGGGCAACTTCACGTCGCTTACGCGCTACATGCTTTCTGAGATGAAGTTCATCCCACCGGAAATGGGAGGCAACCATCGCCTCTACTTCTTCAAGGGGCGCCATAGCGCGTATCATTCCTTCTTCGAGATCTTGCCGCCGAATGTCTATTTTGAGAAACACCCTGAATGGTATTCGCTCGTGAAAGGCAAGCGAGAGGCGAAGCAGTTCTGCTTGGCCAACCAGGACATGAAAGCGGAATACATCAAGGAGACGCTGCGGCGGCTTCGCGAGGATTCGTCAGTCGATTTCATACAGGTGTCGCAGAACGATTGGAGCGGCTGTTGCGAGTGTGAGAAGTGCAAGGCGATGATGGATGAGGACGGCGGCGCACCGTCCGGACCGTATTTGCGTTTCGCAAACGATGTCGCTGAAGCGGTCGAAAAGGATTTCCCGAATGTGAGGATCGACACGTTCGCCTATCAGTTCACGCGCAGGGCACCCGTGAAGACGCGTCCAAGGCATAATGTGGTTGTGCGCCTCTGCGACATCGAGTGCGACTTTGCGCGTCCGCTCACGGATCCCCTGCCGCCGCGCAAGGCGGATTTCGTGAAGGACCTCACCGACTGGACGCGTGTCGCCGGCGGGAACCTGTTCATCTGGGACTACCTCGCAAACTTCCACGGTTACATGCTGCCGCATCCGAACATCAGCGTCATGGCGCCGAATATCCGGCTCTTTGCGGCCAACGGGGCGGTTGGCGTGTTCGAGCAGGGCGATGCGCTCTGCTGCGCAGGGTCTTTCGCGCCGCTCCGCCACTACGTCGTCTCGCACCTCCTCTGGAATCCGGCAGACGACGAAAAGCGGCTGATCGACGAGTTCCTGTGCGGCTACTACGGCCAATCCGCCGCGCCAATCCTCAAGAAGTTCATTGATGTCGTCGACAACGCCCCGCTGAAGACGCGAACCGCCGTTAGGTGCACACACAAGGACGCTTCGTTCATGTCGGCCGATGACAAGCTGGAGGCGGCGCGTCTCATGGACGAGGCGGTGGCGGCGGCGGAGAAGGAGGGGGAGGCGTTTGCTTCGCGCGTTTGCCGCGAGCGCCTTTCGGTCGATCATTACATGATCCTGAATTACGATGCCTTGAAGGGAATTGCCGCAAAGAAGGGCTATGTCTGGACGCGCCCGGACACACGCACCGAGGCGGTGGAGAAATGGATTGCCGATGTGAAGGCGTTCGGCGTGATGGCGCGTCGTGAGACCACCAGTGCCGAGGAAATCGACAAATACTTCGAGAGTCTGCGCTCGGGGAATGGCAGATGAGCAAACGCCCAATGGGAAACTGCGCGTGCGGAAGTATGTATAGTCGATGGGGACAGACCCCGTGAAACCCTTGAAAGGAAAGTGGATTATGGAGAAAGACCATTGCATAAGTCGGTTGGTTTTTTTGAAGGGCGCCTCGTTCGCGGCATTCGCGGGCGTGGCGGGTCGGGCGGTTGCAGCCGACAATGGGGGCGTTGACGCTGCGCAAACGGGAGAGGCGCAGTTGTCGCAACGACCATGGCTGTCGACCGACGTGTTGGTGGTCGGTGGAGGACCTGCTGGCGTATGCGCAGCAATCGCTGCGGCCAGAAATGGCGCAAAAGTTCTTGTCGTCGAGCAGAGCGGCATGCTCGGCGGAATGGCTACGCAAGGTCTTGTCGGCCCCTTTATGACATGTTATGACAAGGCCGGCGAGAAGATGATCATACGTGGGCTCTTCGAGGAGATCGTTGATCGCCTTGTTGCGCGCGGCGGTGCGCTTCATCCGAAAGGGGTGTTCGGAAACGGTCCGTATTCTGCGTGGATACCAAAGGGTCACGACCATGTGACGCCCTTCGATCCGGAGGAATTGAAGGTGCTTCTCGACGAGATGTGCGCGGAGGCTGGCGTCAAGGTGCTGTTGCACACGACTTTCGTGGAACCGGTCGTTAAAGACGGGCGGGCTGCGGGCGCCAGGCTCTTCGGGAAAGGTGGATACAGATGTGTCGCAGCAAAGATCGTGGTCGATGCAACCGGTGACGGGGACTATGCATTCAGGGCGGGTGTGCCCTGCGTGTTGGGCGATGGGAATGGACGCCTTATGCCGGCGACGATGTTCTTCCGCGTGTGCAACGTCGATTCGGAGAAGCTAATCGCGGATATTGAGGCGAACAAACATACGTTCCACAAGAAGGATGGTGTCAGCTATCGTGGCTTCCACTGGTATGTGACAAAGGCAATTGAGGCCGGAGAGTGGGATTTGCCGCGGCGTTGCCTCAATATGTATCGTGGTGTAGGGCCGGACGTGTGGCTCGTCAACAACGGTCGCATCCCCGGCGTGGACGCGACGGACTCGGAAAGCCTTTCCCGCGCAGAGGTCGAGGGGCGTCGCCAGACGAAAGTCATGATGGATTTTCTGCGCAAGTATGTTCCCGGATGCAGGGAGGCGATTCTCATGTGCACCGGAAGCACCGTCGGCATCCGTGAGACGCGGCACGTATCGGGCGAGGCGATGCTGAAGGTGGACGATGTCATGAACGGCGTCGTGCCGGAGGACAGCGTCTTCCTTGCCGCGAACTCCGTTGACGTGCATGGCGGGAAGAACAATCCGATGGTGTCTTCCTACAAGACCATCAACGCGAATTGGTACGGGGTATCCTATCGGTGCCTTGTGGCGAAAGGCGTTGAAAACCTGCTTCTTGCGGGTCGGTGCCTTTCCGGCGAGCCTGCTGCGGCCGGAGCGGTGCGCGTGATGCCGCCCTGCATGGCGATGGGCCAGGCGGCGGGAACGGCGGCCGCGCTCTGCGTCAAGACGGGATCGACGCCGCGCACGCTCGATGCGGCTTCGCTCGTGAAGACGCTCAAGGCTCAGGGCGCGTTTCTGGGGTGAAGGAGACACCGACGCTGATTCAGCGCCGGGTAGAAAAGTCTTTCAGCGCGTGCGGAAGTAGGCGATGGTCTTGGCGAGGCCTTCGCGGAGCGGCACTTTCGGTTCCCAGCCGAGCAGTTCCTTGGCGAGCGTGATGTCGGGCTTGCGGCGCTTCGGGTCGTCGGAGGGGAGGGGCTTTGTGACGAGCTTCGACTTTGATTCCGGAATCTGGCGGAGCGTCTCCTCGGCCAGTTCGCGGATGGTATATTCGCCGGGATTGCCGGTGTTGAGCACGGGCGCACCGAGCCCTTTGGCCGCGAAGAAGCTCCGGATCCTCTCCACGGGCAGTTCCATGTAGCGGCGGAACGCTTCGATGAGGTCGTCGCAGTACTGGAAGGAGCGCGTCTGGGAGCCGTCGCCGAAGATCGTGATGTCCTTGTCCGAAAGGGCCTGCATGATGAAGTTCGAGATCACGCGGCCGTCCTGCGGGTGCATGGCGGGCCCGTAGGTGTTGAAGATTCGCACCATGCGCACGTCGGTGCCGAACTCGCGGATGTAGTCGGCGCAGAAGGTCTCGGCGCAGCGCTTGCCTTCATCGTAGCAGGAACGGATGCCGATGGTGTTCACGTTGCCCCAGTAGACCTCCACCTGCGGATGGACGAGCGGGTCGCCGTAGATTTCGCTGGTGGAGGTATGGAGCAGCTTCGCGCCGCAACGCTTCGCCAGCTCCAGCATGTTCAGGATGCCGAGCACGGAGGTGCGCGTGGTGAAGAGCGGCCGCGCCTGATAGTGGATGGGCGAAGCGGGACAGGCGAGGTTGTAGATCTCGTCGAAGGTCTCGTCCGTTGCGAAGTCGATCACGTCGCCCTCCACGAACCGGAAGGCGGGATGACCGAGAAGATCCTCCACGTTGCGGCGGGAGCCGGTGTAGAGGTTGTCGAGCGCCACGACCTCGAAGCCATCGGCGAGCAGACGTCGGCAGAGATGGGATCCGAGAAAGCCGGCACCGCCGGTGACGAGCGCGCGCTTCATGGATTACTTCGAGTAGATGACCTGCGGACCGTTGTTCTTGCGCACGCGGATCACACCGATCTGGTACCACGGTTGGCGGATGTTCCGGAACACCGCCGCCATGCGCTTCAGCGAGGTCTTGGGCATGATCAGCACATAGCCGACGCCCATGTTGAACACGCGGTACATCTCGTCGCGGTCCACCTTGCCCTGGCGCTCGATGAACTTGAAGATCGTCGGCGGATCCCAGGTGGAGCGGTCGATCTCCGCGGTCACGGCCTTCGGCAGCACGCGCGGAATGTTGTCCGGGAAGCCGCCGCCCGTAATGTGGGCCATGCCGTTGATCTTGATCTTGTTGTCCAGCAGGCGCGAGACGGGCTTGAGGAAGCTCTTGTGGACGGTGAGCAGAGCGCCGCCGATCGTCTGGGTCGTGCCGGGCAGCTTGTCGAAGGGTGTCATGCCGCAAATGTCGAAGATCACACGGCGGGCAAGGGAGAAGCCGTTCGTCTGAAGGCCATCGGCGGGCAGGCCGATGATCACGTCCCCTGCGCGGATGGACTGGCCGGTGATCACGCTCTTCTTGGAGACCGTGCCGACGATCGTGCCCGTGAGGTCATACTCGCCAACGGGGTAGAGACCGGGCAGTTCGGCCGTTTCGCCGCCGAGGAGGGCCATGTTGTTCTCCTTGCAGGCCTTGCAGAGCCCGGAGACGATCTGCTGGAACACGTTACCGTCAAATTTCGAGGTGCCCACATAGTCCATGAAGAAGAGCGGGCGCGCACCCTGCACGAGAATGTCGTTCACGCAGTGGTTCACGATATCTTGCCCCACCGTATCGTGCTTTTTCATCATGCACGCGATCTTGAGCTTTGTGCCCACGCCGTCGGTGGAGGCGACGAGCAGAGGATCCTTCATCCCTTGCGGAAGACGGCAGAGTCCACCGAATGATCCGATGCCTCCCGCCACGTTCACCGTCTTAGTGGAACCCACCATGGCCTTAATGGCCTTCAGGGCGCTCATTTTATTGTCGATGTTCACGCCGGCTGCGGCGTAGGCGGATGGCTTTGCGCTCACGGAACACTCCTTTGAAGGTGAAAAAACGCGCGAAGTATATCATTTTCCGTCACAGGTTGCAAATGAAAACGCTTTCCCATTGACAAAGAAGACGTTTTTTCGTATCATTTGCGCGTTTTTTTACGGAGGTCATAGGGTCTCCGAAAGGAATCGTTTTGATTTTTGACAAAAAGGAGAGTGAAAAATGGCGGACAACCAGTTGCTGACGATGGTCAACTACATCGAACGCGAGAACGGCGTGGACCGTGAAATCGTCCTGGTGGCGATTGAGCAGGCCATCCAGCAGGCGGCACGCCGCAATCCGGGCGTCACGAACGACCTTCGCGTGGTCATCGACCGCAAAACCATCACTCTCCACGTCTATGACACGATGGTCGTCTCCGACGAGGATACGGGCACGGGCTTCATCTCCGTGGCGCGCGCCCAGCGTCTCGACCCCTCGAAGAAGGAGGGCGACACCATTGAGATCGAGCTGCCGGCTTCCCGTCTCGGGCGCATCGCCGCGCAGACCTCCCGCCAGATGATCATGCAGAAACTGCGCGAGGCCATCCGCTCGAACACGTTCAACGATTTCAAGGGACGCATCGGCGAGATCGTCTCCGGTACCGTGACGGGGCTCAACCGCCGCGACCTCTATGTGATGGTCGGCAAGACGGAGATGGTCCTTCCCGCGAAGGAGCGCATCCCCACCGAGGAGTATTCCGTGGGCGATACGGTCCGCGCCATCGTCCATCACGTGAAGCAGGATGCCACGGGTCCTGCCGTGACGCTCTCCCGCGCGTCGGGCGAGTTCGTGCGCGCGCTCTTCCGCTTGGAGGTCTCCGAAATCTCGGATGGCGTGGTCGAGCTCGTCTCCGTGGCGCGCGATCCGGGCTACCGCAGCAAGATCGCGGTGCGCACGATGGACGAGAAGGTCGATCCCGTGGGCGCGTGCGTGGGCCTGCGCGGTGCGCGCGTGCGCAACATCGTACGCGAGCTGAACGGCGAGAAGATCGATATCGTCCGCTGGTCGGAGGACGTGAAGAGCTACATCACCCAGGCGCTCGCGCCGGCGAAGCTCGAGTCCGTGGAGGTCGATCCCGACCAGGACAACACGGTGCACGTGACCGTGGCGCCGGACCAGTATTCGCTCGCCATCGGCAAGCGCGGGCAGAACGTGCGCCTTTCCACGAAGCTCACCGGCTGGCACATCGAGGTCACGAAGGCGATGAACCTCGCGTCCTTCGAGGACCAGAAGGCCGAGGCCATCAAGACGCTGGCCGACACCTTCTCGATCTCCACCGCGCAGGCGACGCAGCTGGCGGATGCGGGCTTCCTCTCGGTGGACGGCATCCTTGAGACGGACGAGGCGGACTTTGCGGCGGCGACAGGGCTTGACGACGTGACGGCGACAGGCATCTACGCGGCGGCGAAGGCTGTGGCCGAGCTGATCGGGGAAGAAGAGGAGGAAGAATGAGGGTTTACGAACTTGCCGCGAAGATCGGCACGACATCCCTGGCGGTGATGCGCCTCGCCGAAGCGAACGATGTGGAGGTCTATTCTCCACTGAGTTCGCTTGAGACGGACGAGGTGGAGACGCTCAACAAGGCGTTTCTCGAGAAGGGCGTCGAGCAGGTGAAGGCCGAGGCCGAGCAGGCGCGCGACCGTCGCGCCGCCAAGGCGCACCGTGCGCTCAAGGCGGCCGAGGAGGCGAACCGTCTGCAGGCGGACGCCCTTGAGGAGCGCCGCCAGCGCGCGCTCGCCGCCTACAAGTCCCAGGGCGGCAAGGTTGAGATGCCGGAGACGAAGAAGGCGCCTGTCGCCGCCGCCAAGAAGCCCGTGAAGGAGGAGATTCGCCTGGATCTGCCCGAGGGGCCGAAGGTGAAGATCGATGTCTCTTCGTCGGAGGAGGATTTTGATCGCGAGGTCACCGATGAGACGGACGATTTCGACGATGACGATGATGGCAGCGAGTGGCTTCAGGATCGTGACCGCCGTGCGAAGGACGGCAAGGGTTCGACGGTTTCGATGAAGAAGCAGCAGCAGGTGCTGGCCAAGAAGGAAGCGAAGAAGGAGGCCGAAAAAGAGGCGAAGAAGGACGCCAAGAAGGAGTCCGAGAAGGGTTCCGGGAAGGGCACCGAGAAGCCAGCGGCCCCGAAACCGGCCACACCGCCGCCCAAGCCCGCGCCGTCGCCCCGCGCCGCAACGCGCGTCGGCGGGCTGCGCGCCGGGTTCTCGTCCGTTTCGATGAAAACCGCCACCACGATGAAGATCATGGCGGCGCAAGGGAAGCCGGTCGCCCCGAAGCCGACGGTCACGATGAGCGTCAATACGCGCGAGATCTCGGTTCGCGGCGCCGTGGTGGTGAAGGAACTCGCCACGAAGCTCGGCATTCGTCCGAACCGCCTGATCGCGGACCTGATGCAGCTCAAGGTGCTGGCCTCGATCAACCAGCGCGTGGAGCCGGAGGTCGCCATCAAGGTCGCACAGAAGTACGGCTACAAGGTAAACGTGGAGCATGCGCGCGATGCCGCGAACAAGAAGCCTGTGCTGAAGGCGATTGATGCGGACGACGAGATTCCGCAGGACAAGCCCGAGCAGATGTTGCCGCGTCCGCCGGTCGTCACGTTCCTCGGCCACGTGGACCACGGCAAGACCACGCTCATGGACTACATCCGCCACACGAAGGTGGCGGCGGGCGAGGCCGGCGGCATCACGCAGGCGATCTCCGCCTATCAGGTGGACGTCCAGGGACGCAAGATCACCTTTTTGGATACGCCCGGCCACGCCGCGTTCAACGCGATGCGTCAGCGCGGCGCGCAGCTCACGGATATCGCCGTCATCATCATTGCGGCGGACGATGGCATCATGCCGCAGACCGAGGAGGCGATTAAGTTCGCCCGTCAGGCCGGTGTGCAGATCATGGTCGCCATCACGAAGTGCGACAAGCCGACGGCCGACGTGATGCGCGTGAAGCAGATGCTCCAGAAGGAAGGGCTTACGCCCGAGGACTGGGGCGGCGACATCGTCTGCTGTGAGGTTTCCGGCGTGACCGGACAGGGCGTGGATTCGCTCCTCGAGATGATTCTCCTGCAGGCGGACATGCTGGAGCTGACGGCCAACCCCGCGCGCCGTGCGAACGGCTACGTGATCGAGGCCGAGCTGGAGCAGGGCTTTGGCCCCTCCGCCGTGGTGCTCGTCACCGGCGGCACGCTGAAGGTGGGCGATGCGATTCTCGTGGGCGAACATTTCGGTAAGGTGCGTTCGCTGATCGATGACCATGGCCGTCGCGTGAAGGAGGCGCCGCCGTCCACCCCCGTGAAGTGCACGGGTCTTTCCGGCGTGCCGGAGGCGGGCGCGGAGTTCCGCGTGATGCTGGACGAAAAGCGGGCGCGCACGCTCGCCGAGGAGACGGCCCGCCGCCGCAAGGAGGAGGAGCTGTCGCAGTCCAAGGCGGTTTCGCTTGATGCGCTGCTCTCCAAGATGGGCGAGGACGGCAAGCGCGAGCTTTCGGTGGTCGTCAAGGCCGATACGCAGGGTTCGCTCGAGGCGATCGTCGGTGCGCTCAGGGAGATCAAGAGCGAGAAGGTCTCGCTCAAGATCATCAGCACGGGCACGGGCAGCGTCTCGCTGACGGACGTGAAGAGCGCCGCCGCCGGCAAGGCGGTGATCGTGGGCTTCGACATCGGCAACGATTCGGGCGTTCAGAGCCAGGCGCGCCACGACGGCGTGAAGATCTCCTCGTTCCGCATCATCTACGAGCTGATCGACCATGTGAAGAAGTGCATGCTCGACCTCCTGCCGCCCGAATACAAGGAGACGGTGAAGGGTCACGCGACGATCAAGGCCGTGTACGATATCGGCAAGGTCGGCAAGATCGCCGGTTCCCAGATGCTCGACGGTTCTCTGCTCTCGAACGGCCGCTACCGCATTCTCCGCGGCAAGGAGGTCATTTGGGAGGGCAAGCTCCAGTCGCTCAAGCACTTCAAGGACGAGGTCAAGGAAGTCACCGGCCAGCAGGAATGCGGTGTGCATTTCGCGGGCTTCGAGAAGTTCGCCGAGGGCGACACCATCGAATGCTACATCCTTGAGGAGCTCCCCCGCTCGCTGTAGCCCTGATTTTTGGCGGCAAAACGCAGTCAAAAAGATCCCCCTTGCGTGCGGGGGCGTGATATGGTATCATACGCGCCCGTTTTTCCGTCTGGATCAGGCCTTTCACCGACTGCCTGACCGGTAAGGAAACCAAAAAAGGATAAAGAAAATGCCAAAGATGAAAACAAAGAAGTGCGCTACGAAGCGCATGAAAAGGTCGGCCACGGGGAAGGTTCTGCGTTCGCAGGGCGGCAAGGCGCACCTGAACGGCTACAAGAGCCGTACGCGCAAGCGCAATCTCCGCGGTACGAGGGTCACTGACAAATCGGTCCAGAAGACGATGCTGCGCATGCTGCAGGGCGCCTGATAAGAAAAGGAGAAGAAGAAAATGTCACGTGCAACCAACGCACCCGCATCCCGCGAACGCCGCCGCCGCGTCCTTGAGGAAACCAAGGGTTTCCGCGGCCCCCGCTCCAAGAACATCCGTCAGGCCATGGAGGCGCGCGACCGCGCCCGTCGTCTGGCGACGGCCCATCGCAAGCTCAAGAAGCGCGACTTCCGTCAGCTTTGGATCGCCCGCATCAACGCGGCGACCCGCACGGAAGGCATCAGCTACTCCAAGTTCATCGCCGGCCTCATCAACGCCGGGGTGATCCTGAACCGCAAGATGCTTTCGGAGATCGCGATCAACGATCCCGCCGGCTTCAAGACGCTCGTCGATCTCGCCAAGAAGGCGTAAGGCGATCTTGAGAATCCACGAAGGAGGGCCGCAATTCGTTGCGGCCCTTTTCGTTGTTTGGGTGCGCGCGGCGGCCGGTGGCGGGAGGGGGTTGATTTTGCCGCAGAAAATGGTACAATCACGCGCCATGAAAACAAATCATTGCCTCGTCGCGGCCACCCTGTTCGCCGCAACCGTCTCGTTCGCCCAGTCGAACGAAATCGAAAAGTTCGATCCGCGCATGGCGGTCGCCAACGCAGTCGTCGATACAAACGGAATCAAATGGATTGACGGAAAGTATCTGCCCCTTGAGGGCAAGTGCTTCAAGGACGTCGATGACTTCTACGACCGTCTGCCGAAGAACGTCACGACGAACGTGAATGGCGGCGTGCGATCGATGAAGCACCACACCTCCGGCATGCAGTTCCGCTTCCGCACCGATTCGAAGAACCTCCATTTCCGCTGGACGCCCTACTCTCCCAATCTCGCCATGTACCACATGCCCGCGACGGGTGTATCGGGCATCGACGTGTACCGGTACGACCGGAATGCGGGCCGCTGGTTCTACGTGAAGACCGGCGGCATCCGCTCGGGAACGGAGGGTCGCCTTGACATCGCGTGGGCGCCGGGTGACGACTGTCTCGTGAATCTGCCGCTGTACAACGGCATCAAGACGTTCGCGCTCGGCATCGACAAGAAGGCGACGGTCGAGGCGCTCGGTCCGCGCAAGAGCGGCATCAACAAGCCGGTCGTCTTCTACGGCACCTCGATTACCCACGGCGGCTGCTGCTCGCGCCCCGGTCTCGCGTTCCCCTCCATCGTCGGGCGCGACCTCGACGTGCCGATCGTGAACCTCGGCTTCTCCGGCTCGGGCCGCATGGAGCTTGAGATGAGCGAGCATCTGGCCGCCATCGACGCCAGCTGCTACGTCTTGGACTGCCTGTGGAACATGAGCCGGCCTGCTCCGGGTGAAAGTCGCGCCTTCCATGACATGTATGCCAAGGGCTTTGACGCGAATGATGGCATCTCCGTCGTGCGCTTCCGCTACGAGCCGTTCATCCGGAACCTCCGCGCGAAGCGTCCGGGCGTGCCGATCGTGATGGCCGAGCAGTGCGACGTGTACTGCAAGGGGCCGAGCGCCAAGGATCAGTTCATCCGCCAGCTGTACGAGAAGCTCATCGCGGAGGGCTGGAAGAATCTCGTGTACCTGCCGAAAACCAATATGTACACGGGCGACCTCGAAGGGACGGTTGACGGATGCCACCCGAACGATTGGGGCATGATGTCGATGGCCAAGGCGTTTGGTCCGGCCGTGAAGGCCGCGCTCGAGTCCGCTAAGTGATTCCCGGAAAAACCTCTAAAGGCAAACAAGGAGATAAAATGAACATCGA
>CACZCD010000082.1 GCA_902779565.1 uncultured bacterium
TGATACCAAATCGCCCCTTTGATGGCGTAGGGCACAAGTCCCGCTACCATGCCGTTCCATAGCACTGTCGGCTGATCTTTATGAGGATGAGCATATTTGTTTTGATGCTGCACAAGCCAAAGATCATCTGGGTGGGCAACTGGTGTCCATGGATAAATTCCTGTACCGCCCCAGGAACAATTGATAAGCCCAATAGGCACGTCAAGTGCCTTGAAAAGCGTCTCACCAAAGAAAAATGCCACGGCGCTCTGAGGCGGTATCGTATCGGGAGTTGTCGGCTGCCATTTGGCGACCACGTCATCCAACGGCACTTTAGACACCTTACGATGGACATTGAAATGCCGTATCAACGGCCAATTCGCCGCAGTGACCTCCCGCTCCCAATTTTTCACTTTGCGTCTGGCACTCATTGAGAACTCCATGTTGCTCTGCCCCGAACAGAACCATACCTCGCCTACTACGACATTCTTAAAGACAATCTTGTTGTCTCCCTTGACGACGAACGAACCGCCCTTGGAACTCGCCTTAAGCGGAGCGAGATTAACATGCCATGAACCACCCGTATCAGCCTTCGTAGTCACCGTTTGACCGGCAAAACAGACCGTCACACTTTCATCTGGGGATGCTTTACCCCACACGGGAACACGTTGTCCCTGCTGAAGGACCATATCATGCCCAAACACATGCGGCAAGCGCACTGCCGCCCCTGCCGATAATGCCGTAGACAGCGCGATCAACGAACACGCCACCACAAATTCTTGTTTCATCTTACATCCTAAATTTCACTGTCATTTACATGTACACATCAGAATTCCTGGACTATGAAACCATACGCACCAAAACGGCATGTGCCGTCCTGTTCCACCTTGACGTTCTCCGACAGGATTGGCTTCTTCGCCGAATTGAGTTTCACCCCTTCTGGCACAAAAGCAGCCCCCTTGGGACGCAGATTCGCCGCCACGAACACCGTACGATTGCCATGACGCCTCACAAAAGCCACTACATTCTTCTTTTCTCCGTTCGTCACCCATTCCTGCGTACCATCATAAAACACAGGATCCTCATAGTGGAGCTTCGCCAGCTTGCGGATTAACGCAAGACGCTTCTGACCGGCGGGCTGCAGCGCACGCGCCCAGTCAACGGTCTTGCGCGCACGGCCAATGTCCTCAACAGGCGCAAAGAACGTGTTGAGCGAGTTGTCCGCAATCTCGTTGCCGTTGAATATCATAGGAAGACCCCTTCTCAGGAAAACCAGCACAAACCCCGCGTTGCCGGCCTCGACGGGATGCACGCGGTCGAATCTGTTCTCGCCATCGTATTTCGCGGCGGAATCATGGTTATCCATGAAACAGAACATCAAAGAATCGGCAGGGACTTTCGCCTCATACTTGCGCATGTAGTCCATCATGTACGGCAAGGTTTTACCCTTCGTAAACGGCTTGCTCGAAACGGCTGGCGTTAGGAAGTCGCGAACGGCAAAGCTGAACGGAAAGGCGTAGCAAGCATCAAACGCCTTTTCGAGCCACTCCACCTTCGACCCTTCGTTGATCATAACAAGTTCAGGCTTGACTGCCTGACAAGCCTTGACGGCCTCCACCCAAAAATCAATCGGTACGCCGTCGCCCACATCGCAGCGGAATCCGTCGCAACCGAGGCGGATCCAGTGTAGCATCGAGTCGATCAGGTACTTACGCACACCCTTCGACTCGAAGTTGACATACGGGAAATGCCACTTGGTCGTACGCACCGTACCGTCCTCGTTCCTCTGGAACGCATCCGAAAACATGTCCTTCAGCACGTTGTTCGGTCCGCAATGGAGATAGACGATATCCATGTACACCCTCATGCCAAGCGCGTGCGCACGATCATTGAATGCCTTAAAGTCAGCGTCCTTGCCATACTCCGGGTCAATCTTGTCATAGTTGGATATGCGGTATGGGTTCTTGGGCGTATGGTAACCGCTCTTCTTCTGCTGTGGACTCCAGCCCGTCTCGTCCATGTCGCAGTCCATCTCCACGAAAGGCGTAAGATACACCACATCCACTCCCGCCGAGCGCACATGGTCGAGCATCGCCGTGGCCGCCCTGAAGTTTCCGTCGCGTGTAAAGTTTCGCAATACGATTTGATATACGGTCGCACGCTTCAGGTATTCCGGCGTGGGGCGCATAGCGCCAGATAACGATCCTGCCAGCGCAAGTGCCGTCAAAGCGGTGAATGCGCGTGCCGCCGACAAGTTACACATTGATTTCATCTTTCTATCCCCTTTCATCATTTAATGCTAATGGTAAAGCCCTGTGGAATTTTGATGGACAACCGCTTTCCATCCGCCGAAATCCGGAACCATGCCTCTCTCCCGCCGGTCAGCCGCCAGGTTGAGAGGTTTTCGGTTCCAAGAAACGCTCCTGCCTCCACAATCGCGTAATTCCCCGGAGACAGTGATGGCACGGACCGGATGCAAACGTTCGCGCCAAGCGCCACCGTACCCTCGGAGCGGATGACCGATGAGCTTCCGTCACCAAATTCAATGGCCGCAGCGTCGGAAAGGCGCAAAACGCCCAACCCCTTCACAAGGCCGGAAAAGCCGGCGATCCTTCCGACCGAAAGTGATGACAACGAGGAAATCTCCACATCGCCGGTACCGGCGATGGAACTTACCGTCTCCGCCGACCTTACGCTCAACACCGCATTGTCGGCCACGGACACCGATGCTACAGAGCCGAGTACGGCAGGAGTTTCCGGCGCGGACTTGCCGGCGCCCGCCGAAAGCCGGCGCGCAATCAGGTCGATTTCCCCTGCGGAAAGCGCGCAGCTGAACACCTGAACATCATCGATAAGGCCGGAGAAGAGCCCGCTCCTGTCGCCAGCCTTCGCCAAGTCGCTTCCGATGTCGAACCGCTCATCCACGATGTTCATTGTCATGTTTCTGGCATCTGAGACCTCAACGCCATCAAGATAGCATTTGACGACATTGTCGCGCTTGCCCGTGCGCGGCGAATAGACTATGGCCGCCGTCGTCCAGCGCTGGCGGTCCGTGCCGCCGTCGGAGCGCCCGGTTCCGGTTAGCACTTCGTACGTCGCCCCCGCCACATACCGCGCGGCAAGCGTCTTGCCCGTGCCAGGCCCGAGCTTGACGATATTGCCCGAACTGATGTTGGCGGATGTCGCAGAGCCGCCAAGGCTGATTACGCTTGTGTTTGCCGACTGGACCGTATCCGGCTTGTAGCGGCATATGACAGTGAATGGATTATTGGTCTTTGGAAGAAGCTCGCTGTAGGTTGCCAGCGTGAGGTACTGGCTGCCCGAAAGCCGCACAGCGCCGCCGCATGCCAAGTCGTCGTTTGCGGCTTCGACGGTTCCCACGACATTCAGGTCCAGGCCGTTGCCCGACATGTCCGCCCCCAGATTTTCCGCATCGTCGAACGAGTAGTGCGCGACAGGCTGCGGCAGTAGCAGTTCCGGCACGACTGTCGTTGCCGCCTTGCGTGCATATTCATTGGTGGCCTCGGCGGCGGACCATGCGTAATCCAGCACCATGAACTCATCCATGTCACCAGTATAGACGGTATCGACAACCGTACCGTGTCCGATATGCAGCTGATCGCCTCCATAGACGTCCATCGCCTCCAGGCTGCCTACGCTCCCGGCAAGCGCTCCATCCACGTAGAACGACTTGGTGTGAGTCGTGTTGTCATAGACGGCTGCAATGTGATGCCAGTTTCCGTCATCAAGCGCAGACTCCACGGTCACATTAAGGTCTTCACTGTAATTAGAGAACCTGAATTTATTCGTCCCGTTCAAGCGCACGTAAATCAGACGCCGAGTCCTTGTCGCCCCCCAGCAGAAGATCGGAGCATTGCCGCTGCATGCGGCTGTCGTTGGACGTATCCACACGGAAACCGTGTAGGGATCATCACCGAACGGGAACCGCGACGGTACGGTCGATGCGGCAGACAGAAGATAGTTTGTATTGGGGAAATGGAGAGCTCTGCCAGACACGCCATCCGACACGGTCGAAAGGCCCTCGCCCTCGCCACGCTCCCAAAGCCTGAATCCGGCCGGACTGGCATCGAACCCAAGATCCGACGCATCGTCGAATTGATAGAGGCAGACAAGGCCCTGACGCGCCACGGGACGACGAAGCGAAAGGGTGCCGGCCTCAACCGCGATGTTCGTGACGTTCACTGCAGAACCGGAAAGCTCCTGCCCATACGCCGCACCACGCTTGACAAGCGAGAGAGGAGCCGCAGCATCACCGCGAATCATGGCCGAATAGGAACAGTTAGTCATCATCGCCACGCCTTGCCCCACCACCACAGTCGCGCCTGCGCATTCCAGACCGCCCAGTACGCCATTCCCGGAAAGCGTTCTAAACGCCATTTCGGCTCCATTCGTCTGGGAAAGGTTTCCTGTTCCATTGACGGCGACGTCCGGCACGACTGCCGCAGATGGAACGCCGACACCGGCCAGCGCGACAACATCTTCCTCCGTCATCGCATAATTTACCAGTACGAAGTCATCCATCATGCCTTTATAGCGCACGTTGTTGCTCGCGTTTCCGATGGTTAGACCCTTGTTTGGAGGGACGTAATCGGCGCCTATGTTCAGAGTCGCCTCCGGCGCACCGTCGTAATAGGCCGTAAAAGTCCTGTTGCCATCGTACGATACGGCTACATGGTGCCACGCTCCGTCAAAAATCGTCCCGGCTGACGGATACATGGCTTCGCCATTGCCATATACGGAGAATATCAGTTTCTTCGCGCCATTGTTGAAACGGAGCAACATCTGTTTTCTGGCATTTGCCTGCCCCCAGTAGACAAGTCCAGCGGCAGCTCCGCAACCGGCATCAGGCTTGAGCCAGAACGCCACTGTAAAAGGCAGGTTCACACCACCAGCAGGAAGACCGTCCAAAGACGCATCAGTTCCAGGCCCCTCGAGGTGCGCAGTTCCGTCGAATGAAAGGACGTTGCCGCGCGTCGCATCGTTCACAACGCTCAACCCCGTGCCATCCACCAACATTTCGGCCCCACGCCCGAATGCGTCCGCAAGCGGCGCGGATGAATCGTTGAAGCTCCATGCTATCACGCTGGAATCTTTGACCACAGTAAGATTGCCGTTTCCGATATCGACGCTTGGCAAGGGATAAAACGGAAGATGCACCTGCCGCTCGTTTATGAGTGACATAACCTCCCCTTCTGCAAACACAACATTTGCCAACACCATGGCAAATATCAAGGAGACAAGTGTCGTGCCTCCTTCTAACATTTTTATGGTCGTTTTAGAAGACTTCATTGTTTCTTCCCCTGCCTTTCTTATCGAATGTTACGATGAATACCCCATAGGACGGTAGGCATCCTACGTCCGTGAAAAACGTGTGCATAGACTCTCCAAGCGTGGTTTTACGCGTCGTCCGTGCGATTCTCGTCCGCGACATTGAATGACCATTCAAGTGCACAATATCTCCTTACGGGCGCACATTATATCATTTCAGTGGTCTGACAGACAATGCAACATCCGGCAAAACAGCATCACATTTCAGGCAAATGAAAAATGCTATCCCCACGCCCAGCACCGTACGCCACAGTACTCCTTCCCCCGCGTCCGTCCCGCCGTTACACGGGGCGAGGAATCATACCTTTCAGACAGCACGCAGTCGCCGCGCCGCTCGTCAACTAAAGAAAATCAAGGCTTCAGAGATGAAATCGGGCAGACGATTACGCCGTCGTCGCGCTTGTAGCCCAAATCCGTGCCCGTCAACACCATCAGAAACGACGGATGGCCCATTCGGCTTACATCAACCTTGCCCCGCAACTTATTAAGCCCCTTGGCCGCCGCGTCGATATCTCCTGCACCAAGCTTCACCTCGATTGCCCCCCACCGGCCGTCCTTCAGTGAAACGATCACGTCAGCTTCCAAACCCGTCTGGTCACGATAGTGCCGCACCTCGCCGTCCAGCAGTTGGGCGTAAACCCGCAAGTCCCGGACACACAGCGACTCGAACAGCGAACCAAACGACCTGAAGTCATTCATTAGACGCCGGGGCGTCGCCCCAAGTACCGCCGTTGCAATGGAGGGATCCACGAACTGCCGCTTCACCGCCGTCCTGATTGCCAAACGCGACTTGAGAGACGGCGACCATGCCGGCTCATCCTCCACCACGAAAATCTTCCGTAGCGCATTGATGTAGGATGCAAGCGTCTTGTCGCAAATCGTCGGATCATTCGTCCGCAAGTCCTTCAACAGCGTCTCCGCAGTTGTCAGCGTCGAAATGTTTCTGGCAAGCGACCGAAGCACGTTGCGCACCCGATCCGGATTGCGTTCCACGCCATCCACACGATGCACATCTTCGTGAATGACCTCATCAACATAACTCGCTACCTTCATGTATGCCGCGCGCGGCGTCTTGGCAAGCACGGATTCCGGCCAACCGCCACGACAGATGGCGTGCGCCAGATCCTCAAGCCCAAGTCTCGCATGCGCCGAAATCTCAGTCTGTCCGCCGAACAACGCGGCAAGCGACACCTCGCCCGTAGATTCGCCGCTTTCCCACAAAGTCATCGGGCGCATCCGCATACGAACAATACGTCCTGTCCCCGTATGCCGTGGCGGTTCCCCTTCTTTTTTGTTCTCCTCCGGCGGCACCGCAGAACCAGTCAGAATGAAGTGCCCCGCACCACCTCGCTCGTCAACAAGATGGCGTACCGCATTCCAAAGCAAAGGGAAATCCTGCCACTCGTCCACCAACCGAGGCGTTGGACCTTCAAGCAACATCGTTGGCTTGGCCTTCATTGCCGCACGGTATTTCTCGACATTGTCAGGATCCTGCAATTTGATGATGCTCTTCGCCTGCTCCTCACCAGTACGGGTCTTCCCGCACCACTTCGGCCCCTCTATCAGAACAGCTCCCATGCATTCCAAGTCAAACGCAAGAATTTCATCAACGATTCGCTTTCGATATTCTGCACGCATATCAGCTCCTTTTGCGCGGTATTATAGCAAATATGACTAAAAAAACAATAGGCACTTCCGAAAAATAAATGATTTGACTTCCAATAATTAAACAATTTCATTTCGGATATTTTAACATCATGCCAAACCGCTTCTACAGCCAGATTACGTGGATTGTCTTACCGTCCACGGTCTTATCGCGGCTGTATATCTTCTCTTCCCAGGTCTTCTCCTTCGACTTCTCGAATATCCATCCTCTTCGATTGTCCACAAATCGCAATTGACACAATTGTTCACAAATAACATCACATCTCAGGCAAAAGGGGAAAGGTGCTACACCACAGATGCAGACATTTAGTCAAGTATGATTGTAAAATGCCGTATAACCGGCGGAATCAGAAGTAGCCGCCCTTGTCGATGATCTCGCTGATGGTGTCGCCCTGATGTACCCACGCGAAGATATCGACCTCGTTCTTCTCGATGCCCTCCGCGCGCAGCAGAACCTCGTACGCGATCTCGCGCGGAATGCACAGCACACCGTCAATGTCGCCGAAGATGATGTCGCCGGGCCGCACCGTCACCTTGCCGATCCGAATCGGCACCTGATAGTGCGTGATCATGCAGCGGCCAAGAGAGCCGTTCGAAACGCGGTACTTGTAGAACACGGGAAAGTTCTGCTGAAGGATCTGCTTCGTGTCACGGATGCCGCCCGCAATCACCGCCCCACGAATCCCCTTCGTGATCGCCGTCGCCGTCATTACGCCGCCCCAGAGCGACGCCTCCACGTCGTCGGAGGTGTCCCAGACGACAACGCCATCGGGCTTGAAGTCGTCGAGCATCTGCGCGCGGAAGGTCATCTCGCCCTCGATCATGCAGTTCGGCGCGCTCTTCACCGTGAACGCCTCGCCGCAGACGGTCATCTCGTCACGGAGCGGCATGATCTCGTGCGGCAGGTTCTGGTCCAGAAGGCACGCCTCGCGCATCACGTCGTTCACGCAGCCCGTGTACAGCTTCTCATAGCGCTCGCACAGTTCCTTGAGCGGGATCGGGAACTCGTTCGTGGGAATCGACTGACGGCGAGCGATCAGCTTGTCGAGCTTCATCAGTCCGGCCTCTTTGGCCTTCGTGCGCATATTCGCGAGAGATGGCATCGTTATTCTCCTTGTTGGTCGTTAGTAGTTAGTGGCGAGTTGGTTTTAAAGCTATGTAGGATGCACAAGCGTCACAACTTAGCATTTGATGCCGCCTTGAGCGCATCGCGTGCGCATTCGCGCATGAGTTTCGCGTCCGCCTCCGAGAGGGATTCCGGGCGATAGGAGAACGTGACAGGATCAACCTTGAACAGGAATCCGAGCCAGACGCACGCCTGAAGGTAGTGTCCTCTTGCGTTCAGGTGCGCGAAGTCCGTCCTGAGTTTCACCTCTTCCCAGTCCTTATCCCGACCCTTTCGACCTTTCCGCCATGAGGCAGCTCCGGTCACGTCACCATGCAAGTCAATCGTCTCAGGCTGTTTCAGCGCCGCAATCTCGGCACGCGTCAGCAGCGTTCCGTATTCCACCGGCAAGCGTTCACGGAAGAGCTGCACAGCATCCCCCGTTGGAATCGTGCGCAAACCGTATTTGGCAGAGAGCTGCGCATACGCCTTGCGCAGGGACTCGTGCATCTGCGCCGACGTCATCTTCCACGTCGCCAGAGGTCGTGCGTATGGCGAATAGCTCCATGTCTCCTGAATAACGATCTCGGCCTGTGGCGCGAGTTCGCGTATTTTCGCGATCAGTTTCCCGGCATACGGCTCGTAGGTGTCATAGAATGCGCTCTTGGGACTCGCCTGCTGGATCGTGACGATGTCCCACTTCTCGGCGGCAAGCATATCCGTGACATTTGCCTTGTGTGGGAACCTCTTCCCCGGTTCCGATGTAATGCTCGCCGATACGGAGTATGGCTTAAAGCTCTTGTCGTCCGCCTTCTCGATGTTCGCCGAGTGCTTGTCGAGCGGACATCCCCCTATTCCGCACTGCACGATGTCAAGCGCAAGCCCTTCCGCCTTCGCGAGAGACGGGGTCTCCCTCATCACGCTCGCCGTAAATGAATTCCCGATCATCAGCACCTTGAGGACGCGCTTATCCGACCGGCTTTCCGCCCCTTTAAGAGGCCCCTTTTTCTCGGCACCGACCTGAAGGGCTGCGAACGCCGCCAACATCGCAAATAGGACAGATCTTCTCATCATTTCTTCCTCCGTTTTTAAATTGCGTCGTATTGTATCACACGTGCCGCACTGAAATCAACATGCCACGCGATTGCACGCCTCAAACGCTCAATACAAGACCCAACCGTCATCCGATTTGAAGCTGATGATTAGGCCGGTACGTACGCCCACTCCTCCGTGCTCACAAAACAACGCCCTCACTTTTCGAAGACAAAGCGCATTGACTTGCCCTGATTCTCCTGCACGCGCGACGCCCAAAAACGGGGACGAACCGCATGGGCCGTCGGCGTCTGGAAATAAAAATCGCTCTGAACAAGTTCGGCCGTTGCGCCATCCGCATCCGTGCGGAAGACAACATATCCTATGTCGCCCCAGAGCCCCGTTGAAGGCAAAGCCAATGTCGGACAGATGAGATGTTTGCCCCACGAGGCAACCGCGATATCAGGGCACCAAGAATGGTCGTGTCCGTAGAGCCATCCGGCGAAGAACGCGCTTTTTGCCGCACGAGCGATCGGCTTCGCCCCCTCAATGTAGAGATCGCGGAACTGATGAGAACCGACGAAAAAAGGACGCTTCGCCTCAGAGATGAATTTCTCGAACCAGGCAAGCTGCGCCGGGTCGATCGTGCCCTCGACCGGCCCCATGTCGTTTTCCGCCCGGTCGTCCGTTCCCTTTAACGTATCCAGCAGCACAAGATCCGCAAACCCAAGCGAAACCACCTGCGTGAACCGCCCGGGCACGAACGCATTCTGGCCGTATTCGGGCCAATACTTGAGGAAGGACGAGCGCCGGTCGTGGTTTCCCATCGTCAAATGCAAGTCAATGCCCGCGTCAATGATACGCTGCAAGATCGGCCTCGACACCGCATAGTCCGCTGCCAACCCATAGGAGAGTCCGATGTCACCGAAACAGATTACACGCTTCGGCAGCGGACGCATCGCCAGTATCTCGTTCACGACTTTTTCGAGTCGCGGTCTTGTGTAGGCTAACTTCTTGTTCACCCCTCCAACATGCAGGTCCGAGATGAACACGGACAGATTTTCGTCCGGACCATCCATCCGACTCAACGTACGGCAACCCGAGACCCCTGCTCCTACACACAAGGCACCTGCGATAAAATTTCGTCTATTCACATCCATAACTTTTCCATTCTAAAACACAAGGTCTCAATCATGGCCCCACAGGCAGCGTATCAAACACCAGGATCACCCAGCATAGCTCCGTTGCCTGCCGAAAGCCCTGTAACGGGCGGCGAAGATGATTGCCGCGCCCACAAGATAGAAGCCGGCGAGCGACGCCAGCCCCACTGTTGAGGAAAAGCGATCTTTCAGGATCCCCAGCACCACCGGCGAAGTCGACCCGAACACGAACGCGCACGACAGCATGATGCCCGCACCGGAGGCATGGTAGCGCGGAGGGATGATGTCGAAGAGCGCCGCCATGAGGTTGGAGTCGTACACGCCGCGGAACACGCCGAAGAGCGCCATCGCCACGCCGCAAACCCAAAGCGACGGCGCATACGCCATCCACACGATGAACGGAACGGCAAGGGCCAGACCGGCGATGTTCGTCTCCATGCGGATGGAGGGACGCCGCGCCACCAGACGGTCCGAGATCCGTCCGCCCAACGTCACGCCGACAAACGCCCCGAGATAATGCCACAGCACCGCATTGAGCGCCGCGCTCCCCTTCGCTACGCCAAACTGCTCCTGAAGATGATTGGGCATCCACGTCTTGAACCCCACATCCACATAGATCATCATGCCAAGCCCCGCCGCAAGCATCAACGCCGACGGATTCGCGATGAATACCGTGAACGCCTCCTTCAACGATGGTTTCGAGTTGGAGTTGGAGTTTCGAGTTGGAGAGTTGAATTGTTCAAGATTCCTTTCTCCTACTCCACCTTTGAACGCCAACTTCCCGCTCCTCAATCCCAACGCCAACACCACCGCCCACAACACACCGATGCCGCCGAAAATCTTGAAAGGAAGGCGCCATCCCTCCGCGCCGCCCTCGGCCAGAAAACCCGAGGCGGCGCTGCAGCCGATGATGCCGGCGTAAAGCCCCATCTGAAGGATGGAGAGCGCCGTCGCACGCGTCTCCTTGTGCAGCTCTCCGATGATCGAGGTGGCCGATGGATAGTAGAATGACTGCCCGAAACCGTTCAGGATCCCGTAGGTGACAAGCAAGAGCCCGAGCGACGAAACAAACCCTGAACAGAAGATGCCCAGACAGAACACGAACACGCCGCTGACCACCATCCACTTCCGGTTCAGCAGATCAGCCGTCACGCCGGCGAACGGAACCGAAAGCCCGTAGGCGAAGGTGAACACGGTTGCGACCATACCGATCTGCGCCGCAGTCACGCCCAGCGATCCCTGGATCGACGAGAGCGTCGCACCAAATATCTGACGTGTTCCCTGCTGCAGGAAGAACGCCACCCATAGAAGCGCCAATGCTCTCCATTTGTAGTTCATGTCGTTAGTGGTTAGTGGCTAGTGGTTAGTGGCTAGTGGTTAGTGGTTAGTGGCTAGTGGTTAGTGGCTAGTGATTATCTAGCCGGGGATGCTCAGCCCGCCATCGATCATGATGGTGGCGCCAGTGATGTAACGCCCCGCGTCAGAGGCGAGCAGAAGTGCCGCCCCTGCCGCATCCTCCGGCATGGCGTAGTCGTGCATTGGAATCGCATCCGTCACCTTCTTGCCGTACACCGGATCGGCAAGACACTCCTTGTTGCGATCGGTGAAGAACACGCCGGGGCAGAGGTTGTTCACCGTGATGCCCTCCTTCGCCACCTGCCGCGCAAGACCACGCACGAGGTTCTCCTGCGCGGACTTCGTCGCGGCATACACGCACATCTCGGGATGCGGACGCCGCTCGTTGACAGAGCCGACCGCGATGAGCCGTCCCCACCCCTGCGCCTTCATCTTCGGATAGCAGCGCTGGAACATCCGCAAGGTCGCGAGAAAGTTCACCTGAATCTCCTTCTGCGCCTCATCCATCGGGAATTCCGTCCACGGAATCTTCGCCTGAATGGAGGCGTTCGCGACGAGGATATCCGGGAGCATCCCCTCCTTCTCCAGTCCATCAAAGAACGCGTCGATGGCGGCGGGGTCCGAAAGGTCGCACACCTTCGTGTTGTGGCGGATCACCTTCGCGCCGTACTCCTCGAACGCATCGCCAATCGCCTTGCCGATGCCGCGCGTCGATCCCGTCACGAGCGCGATCTTCCCCGTCAGATCAAATTTTTCCTTCACCATGCTTCTTTTCCTTTGCCCCCAATTATATCACAGAAAGTGTTGAGTCGCAGGGCGCAACCGAAGCATGCTTAATCGCCATCCTATTTGATACTGATGATCAGGCCGGGCTTCACGAATCGCACCTCAAAGGTCCTCGTCCCGTCGCCATTCGTCCGCCAGTCGGCAGCGGAGACCTTGCACTTCGAGTAGCGCGTCGGCATAGAGAACGTCGGAGCCGTGGCCGTCGGAGAAATCGTGCAGATCGCAACGGTCGCCCCGCTGTCTGACAGTTCACCTGTGAACGAAACCGGGATGCTGCCGCCCACAGCAGCCGGGACGAACGGCGTCTCGATCGATACGTTCCTTGCACCGAAGGATCCCAGATCGCCCGTCGCCTCCACATCCACGCACAGCTTCGCCCCTTCAGCAAAGCACAGCTGAACGCCCTCAACCGCGTTCGTCGCCGTTACCCCCAAACAACCGGCGGCGACCCTGAACAATGCACCGTTCGGCGTATCGGTCGCCTCGTCGTTCACGCTGTCGTAGAACTTCGCACTGCCGCCGAGAAGAAGCGTGCCGTCGCCCGCTTTCTCGACCGGTTTCTCGCTCGTGCCGCCGAACGTGATGGCCTCATTCATCGTCACGACCTTGTTGTCGGAAATCTTGACCGTGGCGCCATCCATGAGGCACCAGCCGCGGTTTACGGCATTGAACGTCGCGGTGTTCGTGATGTCGAGCGTGCAGGCATCGGCAATCTTCACGGCATCGAACATGAACGCCTCACACGCGCCACCAAGACTCGCCGCCGACGCCACGCGGAGCGTCAGGTTCGTAAGCCCTTCAGTATCGGATGCCGCCCTGCCGTACCCCACAAAGAACTTACCGGCAAAGTTGGTGTTGTCCCCCTCCAGAGAAAGCATGCCGAGCCACGCCGATCCCCTTTCCTGCATCTTCTCGATGTCAAGGGTTTCGCAGACGATTGCATCGCCGCTCAGCGCAGACATAAGGCGGAAGACGCTACTTCCCTGCACCCTGAAGTTCACAAAACCGTAGAATGCGGCGTTGCCCCGCAACGTTGCACTGCCGTTCTTCGACATCTGGCGGAATCTTGAGTTGACGTTTTCCCCAATGACCCGCAGATCGGGAATCGTGATGTCATCGCCGCCATAGAAGCCGATATTCCGGCCCCCAGCGGCAAGATAGATCGTAAGCGACCGGCCAGGGAACGTGTAGGGCGAACCGAAATACACAGACAATTGCGGAACGTAGTAGTCCTTGTCCGGCGAAATCTCCTGCCCGTCGCTCAGGAACTCCTCGTACTGGTTGTTTCCGTACGGTCCTGTACTCGAGCCACATCCTTTAAGCTGCTTGACGACGGGTGTGTGCGATATCTTGAAATCCACGCCGCCATCGGCGCGTGCACTCTCCACAAGCACAAGACGCGGCACGTCGTCACGGATCGTATTCTTGAACACGCCGCTGTTGGCCTTAATTGTCGCCATCAGCGCGTCGCGATCCACCGCCGCCGCATTTGCCGCCCCGCACACGGAGAGCACCGGAATCTCAGGCGGCGAATAACCGTCGCCAGTATCGTAGGTGAAGGCCGTGGTGGCAATCGAATCGACCTGAATCTTCGCGCCCTCCGCCATCGAGAAGAAGTTGGTGACGGTCACGAACTTCTGGCCGGCGAGCCGTAATGTCGCGTTAGAGGCCAACACGAGAGAACCGAACGTCGGAGGTAATTGCAAA